>JAOQAP010000202.1 GCA_025963465.1 Flavipsychrobacter sp. | reverse complement strand
ACCTTTTTGCGTTCTGCTTGAACATATCCAGCATAGCACCATAGTCCTGCTCAGCCATTACGGCCTCATCTCCCGGCTTCCAGTCTATACCATTAATAATAAGATCCAGCGACTCCGTAGTGTTGCGCGTAATGATCAGCTCTTCTGCCGAGCAGCCCGCCAGCTCAGCCAGTTTCTTTGCAGCCGCCTTTTTATTCGCCTCCTGCACAGTACGCATATAGTGCGCGCCCTGCAGGTTCACGTCTTTTATATGCTCTATATAGCGCTCCAGTATTTCTTTAGGCTGTATACAGTAGTACCCATTCTCCAGGTTTATGTATTCCGAAGTCACGGTATACCCTCTGCGTACCGCTGCCCAGAACTCCTCATCCTGTGCCAGCTCGGCGGGCGGCACATGCGCCACCGCATCCATGATCTTACCCAGCGAAGAAAAACTGATAAGGCTACCAATGCCCAACAGGGAAGTACTTTTTATAAAGGTGCGTTTGTTCATGGAGATTTATAATGGTTGTAATATGCGTTTATCTGATTAAAAACATCGGCAACATTTCCGTCTAGGGCATCTATATCAATTATTATATCAGCATTCCCACCTCGATAAATCTTTATCCATTTTATTTTAATTCTTATCCACCGACTAGTTGCGTAACACTCATAATCATTAATATCTTTCAATGAAATGCGCATTTCTGAAAATTTATATCTGGCACCTCTATTTTGCGACTCAACTTCTGCTGCTTTTAGTTCATTAATATTTGACCATTTGATTAGTCCCCAACTAATTATGTCTGTAATCCCATTATCATCAATAATCAAAACAGCTTTTTTCTTAAGCACCGGTATTATGGCGTCTACCACTAGAAAATATGATATTAAGAGCACTAATATAAATATAGATGTAACAACTATTCTAGTTGAGATATCCGATGTCGAAGAAATTGCATATCCTAATCCCGAAAGTATTACCAACATGATAATACTTACAAGAATCACTTTGGGTATGTAATAGTAAAAGTGCTTCGTCTTCAACTGGGATTTTTAAGTGTAAAAAATGTTCTCATAATCACTGATTATACCTCAACATAATAGGGTAAGTATACTTCTCCTTGCCATTATACAGCACCTTTATCTGGGTAATGTCTATTACCGAGTTCTTTCCTTTCAACCTTTTTATGAGTTTTTTTTCCTGGTCATTCAGATCATTACCTTCTGTAGGAAATGGGCCATAGGTCTTACCATCGGGCAGCGTAAAAGAGATGGAAAAGCTTGTTACCTTCCACTTAGGGTCTACAGGAATCAGTTTTGTATTGCTCAGCAATGCTTCACAGGTTACGTAGGCCGTATCCATTGTACCCAGCCTTACCCTTGGGGCTTCCACTTTAGGCCCCTGGGCATTTACTAACCCCATCGTCCCCAGCATAAAAAAAGCAAAACACCATATGGTCTTCGTCATAAAATTACTTTTCATTAAAAATATAAAAAAGTATCCAATCCGGGACATTAAGCCCATTGATCCGGTCCCTATCCTGCTATTTCATCTATATATAATACCTTGTAGCGCATATTTCATTTCGCAACTGAGCTATTAATTAATTACTTTTGCGAAAATTTTCAATTTCCTGATGCGTAGCTGGTGGTGGAAAATACTATGTGTTGTCCTTGTAGGATTTACCGTTATAGGCGGCCTCCTGATGCCTGTACCACGGCTGGAGATCCTGAACGAGACCATACGCAATCTCTACTTCCACGTACCCATGTGGTTCACCATGATCGTACTGTTTGCTACAGCGTTCTGGTATTCTATTAAATACCTGCGCACCGGCAACCTGCAGTATGATGTTTATGCCGTACAGTTTACCAATACAGGCATCTTCTTCAGTATCATAGGTATGCTTACCGGCATGGAATGGGCACAGTATACATGGGGCGAAGCATGGAGCAACGACCCTAAAGAACTGGGCACCGCTATGAGCATGCTTATTTACTTTGCCTACAGTATACTGCGCAGCGGGCTGAAGGATGATGAAAAAAAAGCCAAGATAAGCTCGGTATATAATGTATTTGCTTTTGCTATGCTTATACCGCTCATCTTTGTATTGCCCCGCATGGTCGATTCCCTGCACCCGGGCAATGGCGGCAACCCTGCATTCAAACAATACGACCTGGACAAGAACATGCGCATGGTATTCTACCCTGCAGTTATAGGCTGGATACTCTGTGGCGTATGGATAGCCTCCCTGAAAACAAGACTTGGGTTGCTGATATATAAAAGAGACAATACATTGCAGTTCGACCTTGAAAAAAAAATCAGATAATGGGAAAACGGGCTTTAATAACTATATTTTTAATACTAATAACTACAACATTTGCAAGCGCTCAGGCCGAAATGGCGGACGGTATGCGCTCTAATGGTAAAATATACGTTGTTGTTGCAGTATTAGCAACTATATTTGCGGGGATTTTTGCGTACCTCATTATACTGGACCGCAAGATCAGTAAAGCAGAAAAGGAAAAATAAACTTCATTATTTTAATCACATAAACTTTAAACAATCAAAGGTGGAAAAAGCAACACATGAAGAATACAGTTTCTTCCAGGGTGTAGAGCGCAACTTCGATAAAGCTGCCAAATACACACGTTTTGAATCAGGTATCCTTGAACAGATAAAAGCCTGTAACTCTGTGTACCGTATGAAATTCCCGGTACGTATAGGTGATAATATCGAAGTTATAGAAGCCTACCGTGTTCAGCACTCTCACCACAAGCTTCCATGTAAGGGCGGTATCCGTTACAGCATGGATGTGAACCAGGACGAAGTGATGGCGCTTGCTGCACTGATGACCTATAAATGTGCTATCGTTAACGTACCATTCGGTGGCGCTAAGGGTGGTATCAAGATCAACCCAAAGAAATACTCTCCGTTTGAACTGGAAAAAATAACACGCCGTTACGCATCAGAGCTGGTAAAGAAAAACTTCATAGGCCCTGGTATCGATGTACCTGCACCGGATTACGGAACAGGCGCACGCGAAATGAGCTGGATAGTAGATACATACGCTTCCCTGAAACCGGGTGAAGTGGATGCACTGGCATGTATCACCGGTAAGCCGGTAACACAGGGCGGTGTGCGTGGCCGTACAGAGGCTACAGGTCTTGGCGTATACTATGGTATCCGCGAGGTATGTAACACTGCTGAGGACATGAAGAAACTAGGCCTTGAAAAAGGTATAGAAGGCAAGAAAGTGATCGTACAGGGACTGGGTAACGTGGGCTACCATGCGGCAAAGTTCTTCTTCGATAACGGTGCTATTATCGTTGGTCTTGCTGAGCACGAAGGCGGTATCTACAACGAAAAAGGACTGGATATCTACAAAGTAGTAGAACACCGTAAGGCTACAGGCCACCTCCATGACTACCCTGGTGCTACCAACATCAAGAACAGTGCAGAAACCCTGGAGCAGCCATGCGACATCCTGATACCTGCAGCACTGGAAAACGTGATCAACGGCGACAACGCTGCACGCATACAGGCTAAGATAATAGGCGAAGGTGCAAACGGACCATTGACTCCTGAAGCTGACGAAATACTGATCAAAAAAGGCGTAATAGTAGTTCCTGACATGTACCTGAATGCAGGTGGTGTTACGGTTTCTTACTTCGAATGGTTGAAAAACCTGAGCCACGTTCGTTTCGGCCGTATGGACAAACGTTTCAGCGAAAACCAGAACGACTCTATACTGAAATCAGTAGAAGGCCTTACAGGCAAAAGAGTGTCTGACATAGAACGTAGCCAGATATTACATGGCCCTGATGAAGTAGACCTGGTTTACTCTGGCCTTGAAGATACTATGATCGGCTCTTACCATGAGATCCGCGAAGCACTGATGCGCCTTGACGGTAAAGTAGACATGCGTACTGCGGCTTTCACCGTAGCTATCGATAAGGTAGGCGTTTCTTACGAAGAGCTGGGTATATTCCCATAATTGAGACCTTCACCCGACACTCTCCAAATGAGACGATGGTGTTGAGTATATTTAGTTTAGACAAAGGCTGCTTTCGGGCAGCCTTTGTCTTTTTCATGCATATTATTAAAAATATCTGCGACCTGTAATTGGCAGCAGGTAAGGTTTTCAGGGAATATTAAGACTTTTTTATTGCTCATTCTGTCATTTTTTGGTAATTTCGCAACGCTTTTTAAATCTTTTTAATTTTTTACAATGGCATTTGATATTGACCTCATCCAGAAAGTTTATGAACAACTACCAGGCAAAGTAACTGCAGCCCGCAAATTATTGGGCCGCCCGCTTACACTTGCTGAAAAGACATTGTACTCCCACACCTACGAGGCTCCTACAAGGGCTTATGGTCGCGGACATGATTATGTAAACTTCTCTCCTGACCGTGTGGCTATGCAGGATGCAACAGCTCAGATGGCGCTGTTACAGTTCAGCACATGCGGCCGCGATAAGGTAGCAGTACCAAGCACTGTGCACTGCGATCACCTGATACAGGCTAAAACAGGAGCAGTAGCCGACCTGGCAACTGCTATGGACGTGAACAAAGAGGTGTATGACTTCCTTGCTTCTATATCTAACAAATACGGTATCGGTTTCTGGCGTGCAGGCGCCGGTATCATTCACCAGGTAGTGCTTGAGAACTATGCATTCCCGGGTGGTATGATGATAGGTACCGACAGCCATACGCCAAACGCAGGTGGACTGGGTATGATAGCAATAGGTGTAGGTGGCGCTGATGCGGTAGACGTAATGGCCGGCCTCCCCTGGGAACTGAAAATGCCAAAACTGATAGGCGTAAAGCTGACAGGTAAAATGAGCGGATGGACATCTGCAAAGGACATCATACTGAAAGTAGCAGGTATACTTACCGTAAAAGGTGGTACCGGAGCTATTGTTGAATACTTTGGCGAAGGCGCTGACAGCCTGAGCTGCACTGGTAAGGCTACTATTTGCAACATGGGTGCTGAAATAGGAGCTACATGTTCTATGTTTGGCTATGATGAGAAGATGGCTGACTACCTTCGCGGCACTAACCGTGAGCACGTAGCACAGCTGGCTAACGCAGTTTACAAAGACCTGCGCGCTGACCAGGAAGTATATGACAACCCTGAAGCATTCTACGACCTGCTGTTAGAAATTAACCTTGATTCACTGGAGCCATACGTGAACGGCCCGTTCACACCGGATCTTGCTACGCCTATCAGCCAGATGGCTGCAGCGCTGAAAGAGCACGGCTGGCCTGAAGATGTGGAAGTAGCCCTGATAGGCTCCTGCACCAACTCTTCTTATGAAGATATATCCCGCTCTGCTTTCATTGCAAAGAACGCAATGGACAAGGGGCTGAAAGCTAAGAGTGAGTTTACTATCACTCCGGGTTCTGAAATGGTACGTTTTACCATAGAGCGCGATGGTATGCTGGATACGTTTGGCAAAATGGGTGGAGTAGTGCTGGCTAATGCCTGTGGCCCTTGTATAGGCCAGTGGGCGCGTCACGTAACTGACCCGAACAAGAAAAATACGATCGTTACTTCTTTCAACAGGAACTTTGCTAAGCGTAATGACGGACTTTCGTCTACCCATGCTTTCGTAGCATCTCCTGAAATAGTTACAGCGTTAGCTATCTCCGGCAAGTTGTCATTCAACCCGCTTACTGACAAGCTGAAGAATGAACATGGCGAAGAAGTGATGCTGGACGAGCCGGTAGGTTTTGAAATGCCACCTAATGGCTATGCAGTGGAAGACGCTGGTTACCACGCTCCTGCTGTTGATGGTTCTAAGGTACAGGTACTTGTAGATCCTGCAAGTGATCGCCTGCAGTTGCTGCAGCCGTTTAGCGGATGGGATGGCAAGGACATGACGGGCCTGAAGTTGCTCATCAAAGCATTTGGCAAATGTACTACCGACCATATTTCTATGGCAGGCCCATGGCTGAAGTATCGTGGCCACCTGGACAATATATCCAACAACATGCTGATAGGCGCTATCAATGCCTTCAACATGGATACTAATAAAGTAAAGAATCAGCTTACCGGCGAGTATGGTGAAGTACCTGCTGTAGCGCGCGCTTACAAAGCGAAGCACATGGGTAGCATAGTAGTAGGTGATGAGAACTATGGCGAAGGCAGCAGCCGCGAGCACGCAGCTATGGAGCCACGCCATCTGGGTGTGCAGGTAATACTCGTTAAGAGCTTTGCACGTATCCACGAAACCAACCTGAAGAAACAAGGAATGCTGGCCATCACATTCTGTGAAAAAACAGACTACGATAAGATACAGGAAGATGACAGCATCGATATCATCGGCCTTACTACTTTCGCTCCGGGCGACCAGCTAACACTTGTACTGAACCACAAGGACGGCAGCAAGGAAGAAATAAAAGTAAACCAGTCTTACAACGAACAGCAGATCGAGTGGTTCAAAGCCGGTGGCGCACTTAACGTGATCCGCAGGAACGTAGCCGCTGAACCTGTAGCGTAAGTAATTATTGAATACTATAAAAGTGAAAGCCCACCTGTTAGGTGGGCTTTCACTTTTATAGTAACACAGGTTTGTCAATTTTTTAAAAGTTGACAAATCTTTAATAAATAACCTACCCTACTAACCCGATACTTCATTATTTTTGCATGATACATGCGTAACCTGTATCATATAAAAGATTTTATTGAGTGGAAAGCCTTTGGCGTATGCTCTGCCATTGGTGAGCGCATGGGCATAGCCACCTCCCGCATCAGGTTATGGTTCATCTATGTGTCTTTCCTTACACTGGGCTCCCCGCTTATTGTGTATATGGTGCTTGCCTTCTGGATGAATCTGAAGCTGTATATCCTCCAGCGCCGCAGAAACCCGCTTAAATGGCTTTAAAATAGCCCGGAGTTAGTATTTAAGCCAATAATATCCAGCTTTTTACAACAGGAGTTCTACTACCCGTATTGAAAAATTTAAGTTGTAAAAAGTTTTTGAAAAAATACTATCTTGCAAGTTCAGAAAAATTTAATTCCATGGCAAAACATTGGAGGAATATCTTATTGTCCTTATCGGCCGCAACTTTAGTATTTGCAGCTTGTAAAAAAAATACGTTCAGTAAAGATGATCCGTTACCGGCTACTTATTCCCCATCTGTTATCATCAACAGTGATAACCAGGTAATGTACGCTCTTGACCCTAATTCAAGCAAAAAGGCCTGGGAACTTAGTTTTGCATACCTGCCTGCTATACCTAACACCCATTATACACCTTCCCCTGTTGTTTATAACGGGTCTGTATACATGGCGGCTGTGAATTCTGACACATTGTACAAGATCAATTCCAGGACAGGTGTCATCACAAAAAAGATAGTTGAGCCGAGCGGGGAACCACTCAAATGTGTCTCAACTCCGCTAGTAGATGGTAAATTCATATATATTACTGCTCTTAATGGCGTGCTTTATGCATTTGATACTTCTGGCAACCTGCAGTGGAAATACTATACCGGCTCGTCTTTCGAATCTTCTCCTGTTGTTTATAAGACCCAGGTATATGCAGCAACTCTGGGTGGTCACGTTTTTTCATTTGATAAAACAACCGGCCCTGACGGATTAGGCAACCCTAAGTGGGATTATCCGGGTTACGGAATAACCCCTACTCTGCCGGCTAAATTCGTTTCATCAATTACTGTAGGAGATCCGTTCATATATGTAGGCAGCATAAGCGACAGCAATATGTATTGTATCTATATCGATCCTCCCGTTTATCCGGCACCAGCGCCACCACCTACACCATATCTTGGTTACCTGCGCTGGACTTATAAGGCAAATGGCCCGATCTATAGCTCACCGGCTGCATATGCAGGATATTGCATATTCGGTTGCACAGACTATTATGTATACTGCCTCGATACCTCGATCGATATCTATGGCATAGGCGGAGCACCTCGCTTTACACCAAGGGAAGTATGGAAATTCCGTACTAACAGCCAGGTATATTCATCACCTCTTGCCTACAACCAGATGGTGTATATAGGCAGCAACGACCAGAATCTCTACGCGCTTAACATTATTGACGGCAGCAAGAAATGGCAATGTGCTACAAACGGGCTTGTTAAATCCAGTCCTGTTGTTTACGGGTCACATGTATTTGTGGGCAGCTACGATAAGAACTTATATGCTATAGATACAGGTACAGGATCAGTAAAATGGCTGGTCAATGTGAACGGTACTATCGAATGCTCTCCTGCTGTTGACAACTTTACAGCACCTATGGGCTTCCAGAGCCAGATCAGCGGCCTTACTTATTAATACAATAATTACTTTATTTGAAAACCTCCCGCTGATAGCGGGAGGTTTTTTTCATATACGTAATACCCTAAACATTATATTTTCATAATTTTTTATTTGTGAGCGGGTTTGGCGAGCGGAACACGTTTTCTATTTTCTTACCTTTAGCACACCCAATGCAGTATGCAGTAGTAGATATAGAGACCACCGGAAGCCATGCTGCCGGTAATGGCATCACAGAGATAGCCATAGTGATACATGATGGGGTAAAGGTGCTTAATTTCTACGAAAGCCTGGTAAATCCGCATACACCTATCCCCTATTTCATACAAAGGCTCACAGGCATAGACAACCGCATGGTGGCCAATGCACCCGCTTTTGAAGAGATAGCAGGACAGGTCTTTGAACTGCTGCAGGATAAAATATTCGTAGCGCACAATGTAAATTTCGATTACTCATTTGTAAAGCATCACCTGCAGCGTTGTGGACATGACCTGGACACCAAAAAGCTATGTACCGTAAGGTTGGCCCGCAAGGTATTGCCCGGCCTCAATGGCTATAGCCTGGGCAAGCTCACACACCAGCTCAACATCAATCACGGGCAGCATCACCGCGCAGGTGGCGATGCATTGGCTACCGCCGATCTGCTGGCTATAATCCTGGCAAAGGATACTACCGGCGTCATTAATGGCATGCTGAAAGGCCGCAACAGCGAGCAGTACCTGCCACCGCACCTGCCAGTGGAAGAACTGGAAAGCCTGCCTACGTCATCCGGTGTTTACTACTTTTATAATGCTTCCGGCAAGACAATATATGTAGGCAAGGCCAAGAACATACGCAAGCGGGTAAGAAGCCACTTTTCCAATAACAAGATCACCCGCCAGAAGCAGGATTTCCTGCGGGAGACGCACCGCATCAGCTATAAGGAATGTGCTACCGAGCTGATGGCACACATACTGGAAAGCACAGAGATACGCAGGCTATGGCCCATACACAATCGCAGCCAGCGTGGTTACCTGCCGCAGTTCGGTCTGTTCTCTTATGAGGACATGCAGGGCTACAAACGCTTTGCAGTAGAAAAGAACAGGCGCAGCTTTAAGCCTATCTATACGTTCAACAGTATTGCAGAAGGCCATATGCGCCTTCGGGAGGTGGTAACAGAATTTGGATTATGCACGCGGTTATGTAACCTGTCTACCAATCCTGATTGCGGCTGTCCTGAACATGCAGCGCCTTTGCTGTATAATGAGAAAGTAGACGAGTCCATCGACTGGATAAAAAAACACCTGCCCACCTTTGCGCTTATAGACAAAGGCATAGATGATAACGAGCATAGCTGCATACTCATTATGGAAGGCAACCTTTACGGCATGGGCTATATTACCGACAAGCAGCAGCAACTGCAAAGTATAGATACCCTCCTGAAAAGAATGGAACCACTGCAGGACAACGACTATATCCGCAACCTGGTATTCCGCCATGCTACCGAATACCCTGAAAAATGTGTGGCATTTTAATGACAGTAAGCCTGTCTTTTATTGTAATTTTGCTGCACGTTCACAACATCCTTCTCCAACCGCATTATGAGTAAAGCAATTATACAGGTCAGTAACCTCGTAAAGAAATACGGAACATTTGAAGCGGTAAAAGGCATCAGTTTCGAGGTAATGGAGGGCGAGATATTCGGTCTGCTGGGACCTAATGGTGCAGGAAAGACCACCACGCTGGAAATACTGGAAACCCTGCGCGAAAAAACATCCGGCAAAGTGATAGTGAACGGCATGGACCTGGACAAAGAACCGCAGGGCATAAAGAACATAATAGGCGTACAGCTTCAGGCAGCCGGTTACTACCCTAACCTGAACCTGAAACAGATCATCGATCTTTTTGCCGGCCTCTATAACCGTGAGGTAGATCCCATGGCATTGCTGGACACAGTAAACCTTCGGGAAAAAGCCAAAAACAAATTCAAAGAATTATCAGGCGGGCAGAAGCAACGCTTTTCCATAGCTACTACACTCATCAACGAGCCTAAAATAATATTCCTTGATGAACCCACTACCGGGCTTGACCCGCAAGCTCGCCGTAATCTCTGGGATCTGATAAAGCAACTACGTGAGCGGGGTGCCACAGTGGTTATTACCACCCACTATATGGATGAGGCTGAAGAACTCTGCGAGCGTGTGGCCATTATAGATAGCGGACAGATAATAGCCCTCAGCACACCTAATGAACTTATCGACAAATTACTGGCAACAGGCTTCAAACGCCCTAAAGCAGTAAAAGAAGCTAACCTGGAAGATGTGTTCCTGAATATGACTGGGAAAGAATGGAGAGAAGGATAATTGACGCCGGTGCTTTATATTTGTTACAATAAACAACCTGCAATGCCAATGATGCGTTATTCTTTTCTCTTCGCTCTGATGTTCTCTTCTTCCGTAGCTGTTCATGCACAGCTGCAAAGCGGCAGCAGGCAAGACAGTACTGCTCAGGCAAAAGTGCTGGAACTAATAGAAACGGAACGCGTACTCTCCTACTACGATGAGGATATAAATACACCCGGCGATTTCATCTACTCTTCGCAGGTATCTACAATAATAAAGCAAAAGCCTGGCAAGACATTCCCACAATACTGGGTGCAGGTAATCGACCATCGCAGGTATGATGGCATAGACATACCCCTGCACTTTTATGTAGACCCGCAAAGCTGGGAGATCTTCTACCTCGATACCAAAACAAACCTCCTCTGGACATGGGACAACTGGAAAAAACAATCCCGTTACCGCAGATCATAATTGTTATAAAAGATAATAATTAATAATGGCCGCGATCATCGCAGCCATTATTGTGTGTCATTGCCCTGTAGGGGCAAAAGCTTTGTAGATAGCATAACTACTAAAATACATGCGCTCCGTAGGTGCGCAACTGCTCACGTCTATCAGAAGAAATAATCTCCTTTCTCTATCAGTTTCGCAGCTATCCTGCGGCGTGCATCCTTGGTATTAAAGTTATCAGATTTGGTAAACCGCTTCAGCCCCATCAGCATGATGCGTTGATCATCACCTTCTGCAAATGCATTGATAGCCGCCTTACCTGCATGATTGATACGGTCAGCAGCATCGTAGATAAATGTTCGCGTGGCATCCATTGCCAGGTCGGCATTGTCATTGTTATTGGTTTTCATCTTCATGGTGCGCAGCAGCATGCTTTCTGCCTGGAAAGTATCAATGAGCATATCTGCAATGTTCATCAGTATCTCCTGCTCGCTCTCCAGTTTCATCATCAGCTTTTGTGCGGCTGCCCCTGCACACATCAGTATGGCCTTCTTAAAGTTCTCTACAACTTTTTGCTCTGCTGCAAATGGTGCATCATCACTACTGAAATCGGGCACGCTCATCAGCTCTTTCTGTATACCCATTGCCGGGCCCGTTATGTTGATACGGCCTTTCATAGCACGCTTCAGGTACATGTCCAGCGTCAGCAGCCTGTTGATCTCGTTAGTGCCTTCAAATATCCTGTTGATACGGCTATCACGGTAAGAACGGGATATACCGTACTCATCTGAAAAACCATTGCCACCGTGTATCTGTACGCCCTCATCCACCACATAGTCCAGCGTCTCAGATCCTAACACCTTCAGCATAGCGCATTCTATAGCATACTCTTCAGCAGCACCCAGCAAAGCATTATCATGTTTGCCATCGCTGGCCAGTTCTTTTTCCTTCAGGTCTATCCAGTCAGCAGTCCGGTACAGCGTGGTATCAGCGGCAAATATCCTTATGGCCATCTCCGCCAGTTTATGCTGTATAGCGCCAAAATTCGCAATCGGTGTTTTGAATTGCTCACGTGTTTTGGCATATGCTATACTTATCTTCAGTGCCTGCTTGGCACCACCCGATGCAGCAGCACACAATTTCAGCCTGCCTATGTTTAGTATGTTGAATGCGATCACATGCCCCTTGCCTATTTCACCCAGCAGGTTCTCCTTAGGCACCACACAGTTCTCAAAGAACAACTGGCGGGTGCTTGATCCTTTGATACCCATCTTATGTTCTTCCTCGCCAAAGCTAAGACCCGGTGTGTTCCTGTCTACAATAAACGCGCTGAACTTGTCACCATCTATTTTTGCAAACACAGTGAATACATCTGCAAACCCTGCATTGGTGATCCATATCTTCTGCCCGTTAATTGCATAGCTGTTGCCATCAGCGCTTAGTGTCGCGGTCGTCCTTGCACCAAGGGCATCAGATCCTGACCCCGGCTCGGTAAGCGCATAAGCGCCCTTCATCTCACCCGATGCCAGCTTAGGTATATATTTTTCCTTCTGCGCAGCCGTACCAAAATATAAGATCGGCAATGAACCTATACCATTATGCGCGGCCATAGCCACAGCAAATGAGTGACCACCACCCAGGCATTCATTGATGAGCGTAGCCGTAACAAAATCTTTTCCCAGGCCACCATACTGCTCAGGGAATGCAGCGCCAAGCAAACCTAGTTCACCCGCTTTGTCCAGCAACGAAGGCATCAATCCTTCTTTCTTATCATCTATCTCTACCAGGAAGGGAAGAACATCTTTCTCCAGGAACTCATTGCACATCTGTATGATCATGTGCTGCTCTTCATTAAGGTCTTCAGGGGTAAATGTATGTTGCGGATCGGAAGGTTGTATCAGGAAACCTCCGCCTTTTATTGTTGCGGCAACCGGTTGTGCGTCCATTTCAGAAATGTTTGTATAAAGCTAGGGAATAATTGATAGCTACATAGTTAAATTACAATAATCAAGCCACACATTGTTTAAACCATACCCTCCATTAGTCTATACATTAATATCTATATCTTTGTTTTACAAAATATTAAGGTAAAGCCTTATGAAGATATTCCCGCTATGCGTTTTACTGTTCGTCTTATTCACGGGTTCAATAACTGCCCAGCCGGTAACAGGAATTAATAATGACGATAATGACGACCCTTATGAAAATATGCACTACTTTATGTTTGGTGCCAATTACCTGAGCGACAATGTGTATGTAGGCAGAAAAGACAGCGCGCGTTCACCTTACTACAGTCCCTACATGGGCTACCACTTAAAGAACGGACTCTATGCTAAAGTGACCGCATCTTACTCAGGCAATAAAAGACGGGTAGACCTGCTGACGCTGGAAGCCGGGTATGAGCATACTTTTGGTGAGCATCTGAATACCGGCGCCACCATCGATAAATTCTTCTACAACAAGAATACGAACACCATACGGGGCAATACAAGAGCAAGCACAGGTATATATGGACAGTATAGCAATAATTGGGTACAGCCAATGGTCTGCTTTGATGTGAACCTGGACAAAAAGAAGGCCGACTATGTAGTAGGTATCGTGCTCGATCACGATTTTAAACTGCTGGACAAAACACTGCATATAATCCCCGCTGCAACGCTCAATGCCGGTACGCAGCACTTTTATGACGACTACTTACTTGGTAAACTACTCAAGTCTGATAAGACATTAAAGCTGACTCAAGCCCTGGCCACCGCTAACCGGTTTAAGGCGCTTGATTACGAGTTAAGTACTAAGATAACTTACCGTACGGGTAAATGGTTGTTCACGGCTATACCCACCTATGCTATCCCGTTAAATCCCAACACGATCGTATTCCCCAAAATAACTTACCAGGAAAAGCTGGTGAACAGCTTTTATATAGAGTTGGATATTTGTCACAGATAGTTGCCCGGTTACATATTCCCGGCGACATTATCTTCATTTTCAGGCAAGGATAAAATCCAGAAGGGATGACATTATTATAGAAAAATATGCCTCAAAAAAACAGAACCCCGAAGCGGGTGACATTATTTCACGCCGATACTATTTAAGAATAATACGCACTACCTGTAATTCTTTGGAATGGAGAACGGATAATCAAGCTGCTCATCAAATTCCCATTTGGAAAAATTCATTTCCAGCAGGTAGAGCGCGTCTTTGTTCTGCACATGCAGCACCCTGCTGGCAGATAGCTTCCGGCCATTGGTTATTTCATAATCCTTGTATTCAGCGGTAGATATCGGCCCATCAGGCTTCTGAGTGGTCAGAAGCTCACTGCGCATAGTGCTGTCAGCATTATTGTATATGATGTTCTGAAAATAATTGCTATCCTCTACTTTCAGCACCAGCGAATCGCCCGTGTATTTTGCCTCTGTAATATCCCCGCCTACCAGCGGTTCTCCTATCACCAGGTTCTGCAGGGATTTAAAGTCCACAGCAGATGGCAATATTTTCGCTATCTGGCTTAGTGGCAGCACCTTGGCTTCTTTATGGTAATAGTCTATAAGAAATATACTGTCTTGTGTAACAAACACACGGGCTACAGATATTCCTGCAAGGTTGATGCTTACCCATATCACACTATCCTTACGTATGCGGAAGTGTGCAGCAAAATCATTGCCTGCATCAGGGGTTTCCACGTGTATCTTAGCCTTGCCGGAAAATGTTTTGTAAGCTATCCTGTTCGTCCAGTAAGGCGTAACACGTGCTATTAACTCCTTCATTGCAGCATCATTGCTTTTCACCACGGTATCTTGCTTTACCACCGGAGGCGCAGTAACAATGGTATCTATATGCGGCACTGCTTTCTCCTCACCCTGTACAACAACTACTGAATCCTTTGCAACATGTTTATGCTTTCCATTGCGCTTTAATAACGAGCACGATGAAAGGTAACCGGAAAATATAATGAGCAATAATAGTACAGGTAGATTTCTATTCATATAGCTTTCCTTCACTGATCTTTTTGTCTAACTGCGGGCTGTCCCCGCCTTTTTGTTTCGATATCTTCCAGCTTTCTATAGCCTTATCCTTATTGTTTAGTTTATACCACACATCGCCTATGTGATCATAGACTGTTGCATCAGCTTTTACACCGGCCAGGTCTATTGCTTTTTGTATGTATTCTTTGGCTTTTGCATAGTCTCCTTTCTTATACAATATCCAGCCGTAAGTATCCAAAAATATAGCCTCACCCGGTTTTAGCTCCAGCGAGTGCTTCGACATCTTTTCCGCCTCATCCAGTTTCTTACCACGCTCAGACAGGTAGTAACTGTAGTTATTCAGCAACGATGCATCATTAGGGGCCAGCTTCAGTGCTTTTTCAAATGTCTGATCAGACAGGTCGTCCTGTTTGTTGGAATGATATATGTCCGCCAGTGTGCTCAGCATGATAGCTACTGCTTCCTTATCATTTTCCGGCTGCATATCTATTGCCCTGTTAATAGCTTTGATAGCAGCTGGATATTCCTTTTTATTGATGTGCCCTATACCATTGTAATAATGTACTATACCCTGGTTAGGGAAAAGACGCATAGCTTTTTCACTGTACTTTATCAGGGAGTCTGCATCCTGCTTATCAGTAGACGCACCCAGCAGCTTACCCCATACACTGAAATTGGCAGGCCTTAGTGCCAGCGACTTTTTATACATCCATACAGCGCTGTCGTGCTGGTTATTCTCTTCCAGGAAAGCGCCATAGTAAGCCATCACATCCGCATCACCCGGGTGCTGTGCAGACAATTGACGGATAAGCGGCAGGCCCTGCTCGCGGGAAACAGAATCACTGGGTATGGTCTGTATATAAGTACGCAGCATCTCCAGCTGTGTTTCTGCGTCCAGCTCATTGTTCACGATCACCTTTTTCACATAGGCTATATAGGAAGCCGAGTCACCTGTCTTCAGGTAGTGTTCTGCTATCCCCAGTTGCACAGACGGGTCATTGGGTAGTGTTGCCTTCGCCCTGTTATATACGTCAGTAGCTTTGGCAGGGAATTTATTATTATCATACAGCTCACCCAGCAACTTGTAATACTTTCCGTTCTTCGGGTCCTGCTTTATTAGTTGTTCTACTGCCTGGGCGGCTTTCTCCACATTGTTCATGCTTAGGTACACCTGCATTTTGTGCAGCAGCACCTCTTCGTCATCATTATTTATTGCCAGCGCTTTGTCCAGCAGTGCTATTGCCTCATCATATTTTTTGGCCCGCTCATAGTACTCGGCAGCAGTAAGCAAGTACACAGGGTCCTGCCCTTCTGTGGTAGACAGGTCTGCCATTATTTTAGCCGCATCGCCATACGATCCCTGGTCTGCAAGTATGGATGCATATTGCTCCTTGTACCATTTGTTGTTCTTGTCCAGCTCCAGTGCCTTTTTTATATAGCCCGTAGCACGCTCCAGGTTCCTGGCCTTGTAGCATAGCTTAGCCAGGTCATACCATGCTGCAGCCACATCGGGCCTTACGGCTGTGTATTGCTCCAGCAGTACTATGGCTTGCTTGTCATCGTTCCGCACTTTTGCCTTTATTGCCTCAAAGTAGATAGCATCATTCAGGGCATTCTTTCCCGCTTTCGATACTTCTAAAGTGTCGGTAGGGTCTTTTATCTGTGCATGGGCATGCGGCATGGCAACTCCGGTACAGAGTAGTAGGGCCAGGTATGTAAAAAGAGGTAACCTCATATTTTCGTTGAAAAATCACCAAGGCTCAGTGCCTCAGGAGTACCTATGTAAGTTACGCTTTTGCCCAACATGGATGATTCCAGCTGAGCATTTTTAACAATGCTATCAGACTGGATGATGCAGTTCTTCAGACGGGAGTCTTCCACCTGCACTCCTTTCTCCAGGGATACATAAGGACCCACCACTGAATTCTTAACAACCACACCTGCTCCTATATGGCACGGCGGTATTATTACCGACTGCTCTATTCTGGCAGAAGGATCGACCAGTTGCTCAGTATGATTCTTAAACTCCAGTACACGCTCGTTAGAATAGATGAAGGCGTCTTTGTTACCGCAATCCAGCCACTCTTCTACCTGCCCGGTATAGAATTTCACACCGTTTTCCAGCATATGCTCCATAGCATCTGTTATCTGGTACTCGCCTTTCAGCAGTATTTTTTCATCTATCAGGCGCTGCAGCTCTTTTTTAAGGCCATCGCCATCTTTGAAATAATACACACCTATTATAGCCAGGTCTGATACGAATTCCTGTGGCTTTTCAACAAATGCTTCTATCTCTCCTTTATCATTAAGCTTCACCACACCATAGGCACGCGGGTCTTCCACCTTGTGCGTCCAGATGATGGCTTCTTTATTCTTGTCTATGCTGAATGTAGCTTTGAACAGCGTATCTGCAAATGCAATGAACGTATTACCCGTAAGCGTATCGCCTGCACAAAGTATGGCATGAGCCGTACCCAATGGTTCATCCTGGTAGCATATTTTACCCTTAGCGCCTAGTGTTTCTGCTACTTTCAGCAGGTGTGCTTCCACCTCTTTGCCAAATGAAGGGCCTATGATGAATGCGATCTCTTCGATCTTTTCACCGCAGGTAGCTACTATATCTTCTACCAGGCGCTGCACTACCGGCTTGCCTGCTATAGGTAACAATGGTTTTGCAGTAGTAAGCGTGTGCGGGCGCATACGTTTGCCCATACCCGCCATTGGAATAATAATGTTCATATTTTTACGATTAGCTGATGTGATGATTAGCTGATTAGCTAATTCACTCAATTTTTAATATTTTTATTTTTCCATCAGCTAATTAGCAATAAGCATAATCAGCCAATCTATTATTTCGTTCGTTCTCTTTCATTAAATGGTCATCAGCTAATCAGCTAATTAACCAATCAGCTAATTACTTCCCGAATGCCCAAAACCACCTGCACCGCGCGCGGTGTCTTCCAGCACTTCTACATTCGTCCACTGCACTGTTTCATACTTCGCTACTATCATTTGTGCTATACGTTCACCGTCCGTTATCGTCTGCTCCTCAGTGCTCAGGTTCACTATCGGCACCATCACTTCACCACGGTAGTCACTATCTATAGTGCCCGGAGTATTAATAAGTGTCAGTCCACGTTTTATGGCCAGGCCGCTTCTTGGGCGTATCTGTGCTTCAAAGCCCTGTGGCAGCGCCATATATAATCCTGTTGGTATTAATTTCCGTGCCATTGGCGCCAGCGTTACCGGCTCCGGCAGCCATGCCCGCAGGTCCATTCCGCTGGAACCGTGAGTTTGGTATGCCGGTAGCTCATGTGGCGACTTATTGATGATCTGAACCTGTAGCTCCATAATAGGCGGCAAAGGTAATACGCGGAGGGCAAATATTCAGAAAAAGTATCTGAAACAGTGGTCCTACCATTCATCCGATATAGCGTACAACCCATGATAAGTTTGCATAAAGTCTTCAGGTAATGGAAAGTCTTTTGAAAATGTTCCGTTTACATGGTCAGCGCTACTTTTAAATAGTACTTTGCCCCCGGCTTTTATCTGTAGCTCCTGTATATCATATTGTATCGCATATAATGAAATAGCACTTAACAATATCCTTCTGCTGCTGGCATTCAATGGTATATTACATATGCCATTGCTATCCATAGCAGGCCAGTCAAGTTTTTCCCTGACCTCCCTGTTCTTCTTATCCGTCAGTCTTATTTGTATAAAAGCCCCATCAGGTATTAATGATATAAGGTCGGCAAAATACGCCTTGCTATTCTTTACATCACGTCTGTAAATGTTGGACTTTTTCAAATATATTATATAATTACCTATGCAGTATAGCAGGATAATAAGAATAGAGTATGCAACTTTCCGATGATCTTTTCCGCTTAGATCTGGTAGTAATAATAACCATACAATGTAAATAAATAAAGCTACGTCTGTAATTATGGAAACAACTATAAAACTCCTGGAGAATGCGGACGTTTTAAAAGACGATATAATAACAAACGACCAGCCATTAACAAAAAAGACATAGACTAACGCAAAAAAGACCTGGGGCAGGTATTCTAATGCGCTTAAAGAGTCGGCACGGCAGACTGATGGAATAATGCATAAAACAGAAAGGAATGCTGCAAACCTTCCTAATGTGGCAGATGAATATGATCCTGGTCTATGCAGCATAACCAAGGTACATCAAAAATCAGGCCCTTTCTGCAATCCTATCGCTGGGCGTAGTCTCCGACTATGTCCTCTTGGACGCAAATCTCCCGATTTGCGAATGAGTGCAGCACTACTCCATATCCTCCACTTCCACCACCAGCCCATGCGCCAGTTCCTTGTATCCCTTCAGGCTCTCCGTATCAAAAAAGAAGGTCAGGCTTTCCCCCCTGCTCAGTTCATATTTTCTTGTTCCCGCATTATAGTCCTCTACAAATGCATTATAAATATGTAGTACTGCACCGTCTTTAAAATCAAGGGTAATCCCTAGCGGTACAGTATATGTTTTCCCATCCGCTACATATTGTATCTCGTGCACGCGGCTGCCCGTTATCTCATTACCATGGTACTTCAGCCATTGTTTACTGTTTATATGGTTTCTCCTGTCTGCCGGGTTGCTGGCATCTGTGGTTTCAGCCAGGGTCATACCTCCCAATGCAAGCTCAGGAAAGTAGTCTGTATCATTTATAGCAAAGAAAGCGCCATCTGTAGCTTTCAGCAGTATACCTTTTAGCATCACACCCTGCATCTTATCGTTCAGCTGGGTGAATGATTCAAAAAACTCATACTTATCGTAGTAGTACACCTCCGCTATCTGCTTACCCACCAGCTTTGCCAGTTCCTGTTCTAATGCTTCTTTTCTATATTCCATGATCATTTCTTTGTTTAGTATTACTGTACCATTCCATCATTTGTCCCCTTACTTCCTCTTCTTTAGTATTATCCTTCAGCACCTGCGCATAGGTCATGTGTTTTACATCCATACAATATGGTTTAATATAATAACGATCAATATACCAACGATAAAGCATACCGTTACTACAAACCTCAATATCCATTTATTAATGTTCATATGTAGTGCCTAATCCGTATACAGATCTTTGATACATTGTTCCCTGATAGCAAACAATTCGCTTAACGAATATTTTATATTTTTATTGTCGTCCAGCCATTTTTGTAAAAATTGCTTATGGTAATTTACTTTAAAGTTTATAAGCTGATCTGGTTGTATGTCAATTTCCTCCATTAGTTCATTTATGAAATCTTCTTTGCTCGACCTGACATTTGTGCAGTCAACGATCTCGCCATCTACTACCAGGTACATGTGTGCCTCAGGAATATATTCTAAATTATTCGACACTAATGTATGAGCAATTTTATGAGTATATGTTTTACTCATTTTAAAAATACCCATTTTAAGATGCACCTGCTCAGCACCATTTTCCATGGCCAATACTTTTAATACGGCATGCTTCGTTCCGCAGGTTCCGTACCCATCTTTGAGCACACAAAACCGGTCGGTTTTATCCTCATTCCTTTTAAATGGCATGATCTTTACATATTTACACGCATCATGGAATTTCGTAATTCCAAGCTCTTTGAATGCCTGCGACACAGATCCATCGCTCACAATGTCAAAGTCAATAAAATCAAAATTTATCTCAGTAGCCATTTTGTCATTACAATTTAATTTTATAATTATTATTTACATAGTTAATTTAATATACTAATATCACTATAAAACTGGTTATCAACTAATTAAATTTAATAAATGAAGTACAAATTTAGCTATTTTATGCGAATATTGGCCATTTCACACCTCAACAATCACTAAATATTGTCTGGCAATAACCTTGATTATGCTTCAGGAGATCGAAAATGAGTAAATGATCTTCACAAATGCAAATAGAAAATTATTTTTAAATCAAAATACTGATTATCAATTAATTAAAATAACTACCTAAACAATTACTATTTAATTTCATTACTCTTTTACCTCAGTAAACATACAATTCCAAAAGCAGCGGGCACTCCATTCGCCTTAATCCTCTTGTACTGTAATTGATCTCACCAGTGTGGCATTGCTTGCAGAATAACTCACATACCTGGTTGTCGATTTTTCAAAAGGACAGGAAAAATATAAGATTATTCTACCCTGCGTCATTTCATTTTCTCAAAGCTCAAAACTTCGTATTATCCTTTTTCGATGTACCTTTTACCATCAGGTACACCCCTACCCCCATCCACACCACACACCCAAATCCCACAAATATCGGGTTTGCTGATGTGTTCATCGTGGCAGGATTAGCGATCATGTTATACAATTGTCTCACACCAAACGTCAATAATATTAGTCCTACTATAGTTCTCCAGTTGATCATAAAATTACTTTGTGTGACAAAATTACAGTTTTTTTAGCGACATTTTCAAATTGCTTCCTCATTCTGAGATCACAAAAAAAGCTATCCGATACGGAATCGTCGGTCAAAAGTTATCCACCGGCCTACCAGATTTTGCCGCCTTACCGTAACTTGCACCCATGGAAAAAGTGTTCTCTTACGCCCATTTATACAACTTCACACAATCAATTTTTAAAGCAATTGGCTGCAGTGATGCCGACGCCACTACCGCTACCACCACCCTTCTCTCTGCCGATGTAAGGGGTATAGACAGCCACGGTGTTGCCCGGCTTACCGGGTATATCCGCCTGTGGGATGCTAAAAGGATCAACGCAACACCTGATATAAAAACTGTACATGAGACCCCATCAACCGCCGTAGTAGACGGTGATGCCGGCCTCGGTTTGGTGGTGGCTCCCCACGCTATGCAGATAGCAATTGACAAAGCCAGGAACGTAGGAACCGGCTGGGTAAGCGTAAAGAATAGCAACCATTTTGGGATAGCAGGCTTCCATGCCATGATGGCCCTGGAACATGATATGATAGGAATTGCCATGACAAATGCCAGCGCGCTGGTAGCGCCTACCTTCTCCACAGAGCGTATGCTGGGCACTAATCCTATAGCCGTGGCCATACCCGCCGGCAACCAGCCACCCTTCGTAGCCGACTTTGCTACCACCACCGCAGCTAATGGTAAACTGGAGCTCCTGCAACGTAAGAACGCTGCAGCCCCTATAGGCTGGGTACAGGATAAAGAAGGCAATGATTCCACCGATGCCAACGCATTAAAGACCGGCGGCGTACTCCTCCCCCTAGGCAGCGACAGGGAGCATGGTAGCCATAAAGGTTACGCACTGGGCAGTATAGTAGATATATTTTCAGCTGTGCTCAGTGGTGCCAGCTACGGGCCATGGGCTCCCCCATTCCCCGCATATGTGCCCATGCCGCTCAATATGCCGGGCCAGGGACTGGGCCATTTCTTTGGTGCTATGCGCATAGATGCCTTCCGTACGGCAGAAGAATTTAAGCACCATATGGACAACTGGATCGAAAGGTTCAGAAGCGCCACACCTGCACCGGGCCACGAAAAAGTACTTATACCGGGAGATCCCGAGCGGGAGATGGAAGTAATAAGAATGAAAGAAGGCATACCTGTAACAGAAAGCGTGATAGCTGAGTTAAATATAGTAGGCGAACAATTCGGGTACCGTTTATAAACGGTCTTAACACTTAATCATTAACATCTAAATAGCAGTATGAATAAAAGGCGGTGCACTTTATTACAGTAATTGGGGGTTATCTTTACAATCTGAAAACACCACTTACCCCCATGACCACTGCTGCATTACCTCATAATGAACAGGAAAGACTAAAGGCCATTAACGATTACTATATATTAGATACATTACCTGAAGAAGACTTTGATGATATAACACGGCTGGCCTCTGAAATATGCCACACCCCTATTTCGCTTGTAAGTATTATAGATGCGCAGCGACAATGGATAAAGTCAAAGAAAGGTTTTCATGTATCTGAAATAGCCCGCGACTCTGCCATTTGCGCCCATACTATCAATCATCCCGATGAGGTATTTGTAGTCAATGACCTCTCCCAGGACGAGCGCTTTAAGTGGAATCCATATGTGACCGGCAAGCCACATGTTATGTTCTATGCAGGTGTGCCGCTGGTAACACCGGAGGGCTATGCACTGGGTACACTCAGTGTATGGGACCATGAGCCACGCGAACTGAGCGAAGCGCAAATATGCACCCTGCGCTCACTGGGCAGGCAACTGGTGACCCAACTGGAGCTAAGAAAGAAAATAATGCAGCTGGACAGCAGCGAGGCTGAGCTGAAACGCGCCTATGCCGACCTGGAGAAATTCGCGGTGATCGCATCGCACGACCTGAAGAGCCCGATGAATAACATCATCTCCATCTGCCACCTGCTCAGCAGTGAGTATGGCGCCAAACTGGATGCTGAAGGCAACGACTACGTCAATTACCTGAACCAGGCAGCCGGACAGTTATCAAACCTGGTGACGGGCATACTCAACTACTCGCGCTCCTCGCAGCTGCTTACAGAAGATAAAGAACACATCAACATACCGGAGCTGATAGCTGAAGTAAAGGGCCTGATCAATGCCCCGGCCAATTGCAGCATATCTTACCGGGAGGACAACAGTACCATCTTCACATCGCGTATAGCGCTGAAGCAGATACTTTTGAACCTGCTGCAAAATGCCATAAAGCACAACAACAAGCCACACATCATTGCCGATGTAGACTTCCAGGAAACCACCAACGCGTTTACTTTCATAGTGCGCGATAATGGCGCCGGCATACCGAATGAAGACGCTGAAAAAATATTCGACCTGTTTGAGACCCTGCACAAAACAGGTGACAGCACAGGTATCGGTTTATCTGTAGTAAAGCGACTGGTGGAAAAACTGGGTGGCGAAATAAAGGTAGAGACCGGTTCGCAAAGCGGCGCCGCGTTCGTCTTTACTATTCCGAAATAATTACTGCGGCAACTCGTTCTTCTGCACCTGCACGGTGCCCTTTGGGCGGGTGATCTGGTATTGGGTGAAATCGCTGTTGGCTTCCATGCCGGTGCCGTGTATTATTTCTGTAGCGGTCTGAATGGTGACCGGCTTTTCGGTAAAAAACTTCTGGCCACGCTGGTTCCAGATGAGCTCAGAGGTGCTGAGTCTTTCTCCTTTCTTGCTGTTGATCACCACGCTGTCCCATACCAGCACATTGCCTTCCTGCTCGTAGTAGCGCGATGAATCTGCCGTGAGCACATTCTCTATCACCCCGCTGTCGCTGTAAAACTCTGCTTTCAGCTGGCCGTTCATATCTATGTAGGCAAACTGGGCATTGGCACTGCGGACAAATTCTTTGGCAAATGCCCGCATCTTTATATGACCGTCTTTACTATTGATGATGGTCACATCTTCGGCGCGGTCTTCCTGGCGGTTGTTCTTGCCGGTGAGGGCACGCACTTCGTCCAGGTCATTATTGCAGGCGGTAACGGCACAAAACAAAACACCCGGAATGATCATCCGGGTAATTGTATTGAAATAATATGTCAGCCCTTTATTAATCATACTTTTTCGGTATAAACCACTTATCGTTTAATGAGAAACCTAAAGTAAAGCGAACGTAGGTCTGCTGTATCAGGTTGTTGGTGGTCATGCCCAGGCGGCCTATATCAAATGCCATGTGCACCTTAGAGAGTGAGCGCCTGAAAGGCAGGCTGGCTCCCGCGGTAAGGCCATAGTAAGGCAGCGTGGTATTATTGATCTTCACATAATCCGTGCCATAGTAAGCGCCGAAGCGATAAGTAACACGGGAGAAATAATTGCGAATATTGTTTGCATCAGGGGTATACTCACCACCTATTGCTGTTTTGTAGGCTGCATCGCCCACATTCATATTCAGGGAGTTATCAGGTGCGCTGTTGAAGTCGCTCCATTTTGTGCCGCTGAAGTCAATACCCACGTTCCATTTTGTACCTTTGGCCAGCATCACACCTACACTGAAAGACATAGGCAGGGTCATGTTACCCTTCTGCTCACCCACATAGTGCGATGTATCATTTACAAGGCTGTCATGAAAATCGAAGATGCTGACCTGGTAAGAGTTCAGGCGCTCTTTGATGTTTTGCTTCATGGTAAAAGTACCACCTATCCGTATTGTGTAATTCGAGTCCAGCTTATGCTCATACATGATGCCACCCTTCCAGTATATACCGCCCAGGCGGTTGTAGTTGTTCACGCTGGATGTATAGGCCTGGTAGCTGCCTGCACTGTCCGGCACTATAGCCGTAAAGTTCTCCATGGTGCCGAACATATACCCTACGTTAAAACCTACGCTCAGGCCTTTGTACTGCTTTGCAGCGCCCAGGTAGGCGTAGTTCAGGTTACCTTCACCACGATATATTTTAGAATAGTTGCCTATCGGCGAGCCGCCTACTACAGAGTCGTACAGGTTGTAGTAGCTGCGGGAATGCGGGCGGAAGCCAAAGCACATGCCCGAGGTCTTGCTCAGTGGTATGCCTATGTTCATGTAGGCCACTGTAGCCGTGCCCGTCTTATAGTCTTCGCCCGTTGTCTTCAGCGTGTTAGAGCTGCCCGTTCCCCCTGCTTCAAACGTGGTACGCTGCAGGAAAGAATAAGATGCCGGGTTATCAGTATTTACCTCATACGGATTTGCGAATGCAGAGGTAATATTACCCATGCCTCTCAGCACAGTATTATTGCCATTAATCAGCGTTCCTATCCCAAATTTTGAATACGGATTATTTTCCCTGCCATTGGTTGGGTTACTCGCACCAGTGGTTTGTGCTGATGCACTAACCCCGCAAAAAACAAATAAAGTAACTACTAAGCTTTTAGCGTGGGACTGGAACATTATAGTTTAAAATTAAATTTAATCCCTTCAACAATAAGTCAGGGTCGGCAAATATCTTGCTTTTAAGTTTGGCTGCAAAATATGGGGCATCACCGCCCGTTAATATGGCGTTAAAATCAGGATACTGGCGCCTGTACTCTTCCGTCATAGCGTCTATTTCAGCCGCCATGCCATATACGGCACCACTCAGCATGCAGGTAGGCGTATCATAACCCAGGAAGATGAGCTCCGTGCGGTTCATATCTACCTGTGGCAGCTTGTCGGTAAACTCGTTCATGGCCCTGAGCCTCATATGCATACCCGGCGATATAGCCCCGCCGCGGAAGGTCTTATTCTTCTGCATCAGGTTGTAAGTAATGCAGGTGCCCAGGCATATCACTAAATTGTTATACTGCGGGTACAGCGCATGAGCGCCGCATATGAGCGCTATACGGTCAGCACCCAGCGTTTCGCTGCTTCCGTAGGCATTGTTGATGGGCAGGCGCGTATTGCCGTCCAGCTTCACCACGCTTTTTATCCGGCTTTGCAGCATCTGCTCCAGCTCATGACTGTGGCTCACTACAGAGCATACAATAGCCTTTGCAGGCTTGTGCGTATCCAGTATGTTGGTTACCTGCTGCAGTGCGTCATCCTCACCAAACGTAAACTGATGTTTCAGTACATCATTATCAAATATTGCGGCTTTCACATTGGTATTACCCCAATCGATGCAAAGATTTACGGACATTGTGCGTGTTATTTTTTTGAAAGAAAGGCAATATAATACAAAATATTGTCAGAATCAGAATTTTCAGAAGTAAAGAATTTTCAGGATGGAACAAGGTGGGCAACTCTCCTCCTTTTTTCAAGGAGGAGTACCCGAAGGGGGAGGTGGTTTTGTACGGTATGTGGGTTTTTACGTTGCGAGTACCCTCCCACCCCGCCTCGTCCGACTGCTGCGCTATCTCTCTCGTCGCCCCTCCCTGAAAAAGGGCGGGGAGTTCCCTTAATATCTACCTGCCCATATTTCTCGTGTTTGTCATCCTGAGGAACGAAGGATCTCGGCTCGCGACCGTCATCGCGAGGTACGAAGCGATCTCACGAAATGAGGGTTATTACTTCCGGATTCTGCGGGACGGGCTGTAATTTTCTTGCAAAAATTATTGCTCACATTGGATTTAACTATCAACACTTTACGTCAATTTTTGGCAAAATTGTTGCTCACTTTTTGCGAACTTCTTGCTCACTTAGATTGCGGGAATCGCTTCCGGTTTCTTCTGGTCAGACGCGAGTCAACCACCCCAGCCACTCTGGCAAAAACGCCTCCGTGACATCCCCTCCTAAAAACAGGAGGGGAGTTACGCGAGTACTGGCTCTCACTTTTGCACAATTCCAGCACACTTTTCTGCGGGACAACTTCCGTTTTTTTTCGGTATGGTTACTCGTGTTTGTCATCCTGACCGCGTGCCGCCATAGCTTTAGCGGTGGAGCAGGAACGAAGGATCTCTACTCGTGTTGGGAAAAGCCTAATGTAGTTCCTGTCATGGTGACCGCCGTCGATACCTCCTTCGTTACGGCCTTCGCTAAAGCTATGGCAGTTGAAAAAAACTACGGCGGTTAATAAAAAAAGCTATGGCGGTGGAACAGGCACCTCGAATCCATGACGTGCTGAGCGACCTTGATGCTGCTTAATAGCATTCCGGCACTCTGCCGACTACTTCCGGATTCTGCGGGACTTGCCGTAATTTTCTTGCAAAAATTATTGCTCACATTGATTTTGATTGTCAATGCTTTGCGTTCGTTTTAAGCAAAATTGTTGCTCACTTTTTTGCACAGTTCTTGCTCACTTTTTCTGCGGGATAACTTCCGGTTTTTTTCCGGTTAGGCGCGAGCCAACCACCCCGATTGCACTCGACAAAATGTCTCGTTCAATCGCCCCTCCTAAAAACAGGAGGGGAGTTACGCGAGTACTTGCCCGCATTTTGCTGCGGGATAACTTCCGGTTTTTTCCGGTGCCGCAGAGCAGGGAAGTATTAGTGCTGAAAAATTTACACTACTACCCTGCCGAGGTGCGCGACTATAAGCGCACAAAATGAATGCCAGACTATGCGGACCGACAAGAAAGTTACCAACAAAATTTTGCGGTAGTGTCAAAAGGATTGTAAAACCAATTCAGCTGTGCAGATTTGTAATTCTGCACAGCTGGGATTGGGTACTATATCATGAAAAATGTTTGCCCATTTTTTCATTCCATTCAACCATATTTTCATGAATTACTCTTTCCTTAAACGCTTTATTACTACGAGCTGTTTGTTTATCTAAAAGCATGTTCTTATCGAATTTTGATCGCTTAAACAGATAAGTAGCATTACCACTTTTTAGATTCTCTAATACAATTAAATCACTTTTAATGTATTCAAACATTAAGTAGTCATCAAATCCTCCTCTACCCATAGTTACATCGTCTGGTGCCGCTTCCTTCAATAATGCAAAACGATAACTATTTCCTTCCTGATCTATGGAATTACCTTCCATAATGTTTTGATAAATCACATCTAATTTCTCTTTAACAGATGCATAATTTGTTCCTGATGGTAAAATACTTTTGTCAACTACTTTGGTTATAGGGATTATCGGCTCAAAATTCGTGTCATAGAATAGAAAGTATTCGCCTAACTGAAGTGCGATGTTCATTGCAGCTCCTGCCATCTGATAATGGGCTTCATTACTCTGCATGGTGAATAACGGAAAATGAAGAATAGTTTCACCCTGGGGTGTAAGGCCTATCGTTAATGCAAGATTATAGTTATGTAATAATTCCTTTTCCCAAATGTTGAATTCTCTATCATAGCTTATATCCCGATGAAAGTGATTGCTATAATATTCAATATGTTTCATTACAGAAGTTTTAGACTGAGGTTCTTTCCGTATATATTTACCCCGTGTATTCTCTTTGAGCACTCCCTTTTTGCCCGTGATAATAGCCGAATTCTTTTTCTTTTTAATAATATCTTGTATATCGGAATTTTCTCTACCAAGTTTTGTCAATTGTTTAATACCAAATCCGATATAATATTTTTGTCCTTCCGTTATTGTGTTTACTAAATGATTTGCTGCATTATTTACTCTTTTCATGATGATGATTTTTTTGTTTCATTTAAAATTAAATAATTTACAGCGATTTATTCATTAATGAATAGTTAATATAAAAATTTAAAGCCACATAATTTTAGTTAAAAGTAATAGCCTTATGTTTAGGTAATTATTCAAATCATGTGTATGGACTCTAATAAGATTACTGCCGAACTACTGAAGTTTAGAGATGAGCGTGAGTGGGGGCAATTTCACAACCCTAAAGATCTTGCGATAGCCATTAATATTGAGGCTGGCGAATTGCTTGAATTATTTCTTTGGAAAAATGCGGAAGAAGCTAACAAGGATAAAGTAAAAGAAGAGTTGGCTGACGTATTTTCATTTGCATTTTTACTGGCAGAAAAATATCAATTCAATGTTGAAGAAATCGTTCTTGAAAAAATAGAAAAGAACAAGGCTAAATATCCTGCTGATAAATCGAAAGGTAACGCAAAAAAATACACCGAACTATGACCGTTAATAATGTGTTCGAGGTTCGGAAGTATGATTTTAATCAAAACGTATTTAATGAATTTCAGAATATCCACTACGCAAAGAGCCTTTGGCCAATCGTGTATATTTTAAGTGACGGAAAAATAAAGGAAGCATATGTAGGAGAGACTACAGATGCCTATGCAAGAATGGCAAGCCATTTAAAAAGCAATGCCAAAAACAAGCTAACAGAAGTTCATCTAATTACAAGCGAAAAATTCAATAAATCAGCAACTCTTGATATAGAATCTAACCTGATCAAATATATTTCCGGCGATGGCGAATTTAAATTGATGAATGGAAACATTGGTTTAGCAAACCATAATTACTACCAAAAGAAAGAAGTATACTGGGATATATTCGTGTCCATTTGGGATAAATTGAGAGGTGAAGGAATTGCCAAACATTCCATTTCTCATATTGACAATTCTGACCTGTTCAAATACTCTCCGTACAAAACCTTAAATAAAGAACAACAACATGGCCTTTCGGTAATCATAAAGAGCTTATTAAGAAATGACTCTAAAAATATTGTTGTAGAAGGGGGTGCAGGAACCGGAAAAACAATTTTGGCTGTATTTTTATTTAAGCTCCTTAATTCAAATAACGAGGACTTCAATTTCAAAGAATTTGGTGATAACGAATTAGAGTTTATCCAGCTTATTGCAGAATTGAAAAATAAATATCCTAATCCCAAAATGGCATTGGTAGTTCCTATGTCATCGTTCAGAAATACGCTAAAGAAAGTCTTTAAAAATGTGAAAGGACTGAATTCACATATGGTCATTGCTCCTGCTGAAATTGCTAACGATAAATTTGACATTGTAGTTGTTGATGAATCTCATCGACTCAGGCAAAGAATTAATTTAGGTGCCTACTATAGCTCTTTCGACAAAGCATGCGCAAAATTAGATTTTGATAAAAACAATTGCAACGAACTAGATTGGGTAATCAAACAATCTAATAATTTGATTTTATTCTACGACGAAAATCAATCAATAAAGCCATCTGACGTTAGCAAAAGTGATTTCGATAAATTAAAAGCCAATAGCTCTACCAAAATCGAATATTTAAGGTCTCAATTCAGAGTTAAAGGTGGTGAGAATTATGTTCAACATATAGATGGATTATTGAACTGTACAATTGCTACAGATAAAGTCTTCAACTCAAAAGAATACGAATTTGTACTTTTTGATTCTATCAAGGATATTGTAAGAGAGATTAAATTAAGAAATGAAGAAAATGGATTATCGAGGTTGATTGCTGGATACTCCTGGAAATGGATATCAAAAGAAAATAAAAAAGTATTTGATATTGAAATTGATGGTACTGAACTACAATGGAACAGTGTTTCCATTGACTGGGTTAATTCAGCAAACTCCGTCAATGAAGTAGGATGTATACATACTATACAAGGATATGATCTAAATTACACAGGAGTAGTTTTTGGAAATGAAATAACTTATGATAAAACCAAAAATGAAATAGTGATCCTGAAAGAAAATTATTTCGACATTAATGGGAAGAATTCCATTAATGATCCTGCAAAGCTAAAAGACTTTATCATCAACATTTACAAGACAATAATGTTGAGAGGGATTAAGGGTACTTATGTTTACGTCTGTGATAAAAATCTACGGGAATATTTTGCAAAACATATAGCACCTTATAAAACGAAAAAGGTTGTCGACTTTGTTCCTAAAGATGACATAATCCCATTTCAAAACTCAGTTCCTCTTTATGACCTAAAAGCTGCTGCTGGCAATTTTAGTGACCTACAAACTGTGAGCGATAACATTGGTGACTATGATTGGGTAAAATTGCCTTCGAGATATAAACCATCAAAAGAATTATTTGCCTGTACGGTTCAAGGTGAATCGATGAATAAAGTTATTCCGAATGGTTCGATCTGCCTGTTCAGGAAATATATCGGAGGTTCCAGAAACGGAAAAATTGTTTTGGTTGAGCATACGAATATACAAGACCCCGATTATGGCTCTGGCTATACTGTAAAAGAGTATCATAGTAAAAAGAATGCTGACAACGAACAATGGAGCCATCAATCGATTACCTTAAAACCATTGTCTGACAATCCGGAATATACTGATATCGAGATAACTGAAGATGAATCAGTAATGCTGAAAGTGATCGGAATTTTCGAAACTATTTTGTGATTTAAGAATTGCCTTGCGCGAGTCACCCACCCCGGTTCATCCGACTGCTTCGCTGTTGTTTGTTCTATGTTGCTTAATAGGTATTCTGTTGCTGAACGGTGCTATCGCAAATCAGGTTTAATAGCGGTGTGGTGGTGACGCCCTCCTTCGCCACCTCCTTCGTTTAAACTACGGCGGGTGAAAAAGGCTACGGCGGTTGAAACAAAAAAGTTAAAAGGTTGATAGGTTAAAAAGTTGATAAGTCGCGAGTTAGTGCGGAGGAGAGCAAAGCTTTCGCTATCGGGCACTATCAAGGTAAATGCCGGTTGCAAACCGGATGACAATGCGTAGACACAGGTAGGCAAGCGCACAAGCCAACGCCCCATACCTGCGCCAGCGAAGAGAGGGCTCCATAGCTATCCTGCTGATGAACGGTGCTATCGCAAATCAGGCTTAATAGCGGTATGGTGGTGACGCCCCTCCTTCGCCACCTCCTTCGTTTAAACTACTGCGGGTGAAAAAGGCTATGGCGGGTGAAACAAAAAAAGTTAAAAGGTTGATAGGTTAAAAAGTTGATAAGTCGCGAGTTCGTGCGGAGAGCAAAAGGTTCGCTATTGGCCTACTCAAGGGTATTCGGCATGTCATGGATTCGAGGGGCCTCACCATGACACCCTTCGACTGGGCTCAGGATGACAGCCCTTCGACTGGGCTCAGGATGACAGGTGGCTTATTGGGCACTATCAAGGGAAATGCCGGTTGCAAACCGGATGACTATGCGTAGACACCCGCCTTCGCCTTCCTCCGTCGCTGAAGCTATGGCGGGCGAGGGCTATGGCGGGCGAAGCAAGCCAACGCCCCATACCTGCGCCAGCGAAGTAGTGCTATTAGGCTTCTTTTCGGTTCTCAGCAGGTCATGGATTCGAGGTGCCTTCCCGATAGTCATCGGGACAGGCTACCATGACACCCTTCGACTGAGCTCAGGATGACATGGTTTTTATTGGGCTTTCTTCCAACGCGAGTAGAGATGCTTCGGGGCTCAGCATGACAAAAGCGAGTAAAGGAATGCTATTAAGATGTGTCAAGGATATTTGGCATGTCATGATCGCCGGGGCCTTCCTATGACACCCTTCGACTGAGCTCAGGATGACATGTTTTTTATTGGGCAGGCGCGAGTAAACACACCCCTAACCCCTCTCTAGAGGGGAAGTGTGGTTACTTACCCTTAGTTCGTGATGGGCGCGAGTAGAGATGCTTCATACTTCAGCATGACAAAACGAGTATAGACGACAAAAGCTACCTGAGGGTAGCTTTTGTAAATATATAAGAGGTCCTGGTCTATCTCGTTATTACGATCTTCTGGTAGCTGTTGCCGGTGGGGGTGGAGACGGTGGCATAGTAGATGCCGGAGGCGAGGGCCTGCGGGAGATGCACTATGGGGTCGGTAAGCTGCTGTGTGAGCACTACCCTGCCGTAGAGGTCTGTGAGGCGGAGCACGTCGGTAGGTTGTGCGCCGGTGATCTGCAGGTAGTCGCGGGCGGGGTTGGGGATGATGGAAATATCGGTAGTGGTGTACTGCGCCACATCGCTGGCCACCATAACTATGGTAGTGCATATAGTATCCGCGCAGGTGGTGGCCTGGCCGTTGGCACGCTTCACTTTTACATAGAGGCATGAAGTGTAGGTGCCCTTGGCGGTGTACTTGTGCACGGGGTTCTTGGCAGTAGAGGTATCGCGTGTGCCTGATGTGGGGTCGCCGAAGCTCCAGAGGTAAGACAGGGTATCGGTGCCGGAGGCTGTAGACTGGTTGGTAAACACTACGGTGAGGCCGTGGCCTATACTGTCTTTATAAGCGCCGGTAAAATTGCCGCAGATGGAATTGGTAACGGCGAGGTCGCTCACGAGTATGCCACCGGCAGCGCTCTTATCGAACAGGAATTTTACTTTCCTTATCTTTTTGAGGTTCACTAGCTTGAAACTGTCTAGTGGTATGTTGATGGTGTTCAGCACTGTCTTGGGGAGGTCGCCGGCCTCTGTGCCGGGCTCGTAGAACATGGCATGGCTATGGGCGCTCACCAGCTGGCTGGCGGTGACGCCGGCAGAGTCTATGAGCTGCACGGTGAAGTCGAGGTTCTTAACAGAAGGGAGCGTTTCGCCAAAATTGACCGCGGAGCGGAACATGAGGTGGCGGTAGTTGCTGAAGTTCTGGCTGGCAACTGGGATGGCGTTCTCGTAATAGTCTGTGGCGCCGTTCCAGGTCATTCTCATTTCGCCCAGGCCCTGCTGGTGCGGCTCCTGCGAAGGATCTGTGCCTATGCTGCAGAGCGGCATGGTAGTGCCATTGCAGATATCGGAAGTAGTAAGGCCGCTCTCTACCACAGTGCCGGAAAGTGTGTTGGTACTGAGGTTGGTAAGGAACTCTACAGTGTTTATATCCTTCCTGTCGGACTTGCCGGGGTGGTAGGATACAAATACGTTCGTGCTGTCCAGTGTAGAGGATGCGGGCGGTTTAATATCATTTACCTCCAGTATAGGCGCGAACTGAGTCTCGTGCCCCAGGTATACGCGGTAAAATGCTGCTGCATAAGTATTGTAAGCGTTCTTCTGCTTGGTAGTATCGAAGCGTGATTTTTTGAGGATACCGCATTGTGGATCGGAATCGCTCCAGCCGTAATCGCCCCAGTCGTCGGCGCCACCGCCTATGTATATATTGGGCGTCCATACGGTATTAAAGAAGTTGTGGTTGGCACCCATGAAGAGTATAGTGTGCTTAGGGGCTTCATCGGTAATACCGGAGTAGCGGGCATCATCATAAAAATGCACACCCTGCAGGTCGGCCACATCACCATCGCAGTAAGGGGCCATATCCAGCAGTGCTATATCATTGACAAAGTGCCGGTAAAAATCGACAGGAGCAAGCGTGAGTATGGCCTTGATACCATACGGGCTGCCGAGCGTGCGGTTATACTCGGCCTGGTAGATGACGCCCTCGCCACCGCGCGAGTGGCCCATGGTGCCGATGTTCTTCATATCCAGCCTGCCCACGAAGGTGGTGCCGAATGGTGCACCGCCGGTAGTGTTCCAGGTGTTCCAGAGATCGAGGTGGTGCTGGGTGAGCACGCCACGGGCATTCATACCTGCATCTGCCAGCACACCGTCGCCGGCATTGATAGCATTGGCAGAGATAGAGATAACTATATATCCATGGCTGGCCATAGTGCGGGCCGCATAGTCATACCCCTCGTAGCTGAGTATGGGTTTTCTCTTGCCCTTGCATGGCCATGCAGAACTGGACACGAGCGATACGCTGTCGTAGCAGGTCTCGTGACGGCCATGCAGCCATATAAGCACCGGGAACGGGCCGGAGCTGAGGTCTGCAGGATAATGCACGGAGCCGCGCACTTCCATATTGGACGGAAACATTGCCGCAGGCGGTGGCGTGTATGCAAGGTCGCCGAGGTTGTACTCATCCTTTATTACGGTGTGCGTACCCATGAGTCCCGGATCGGGGGTGGACTGGGCGTGTGACCGGAAACCTATTGCGCAAAGGACAAGTAAGCCCAACAGGTATGCCGGTGAAAACAGTTTATTACTATTCATTGTTTCTGCTTGTGGGTGTGTATATTATTTCTTATTTCGTTGCCTTTTCCTTCGTCGTCATGGTACTGCTGAATTTGCCCAGCGACCAGCAGCGTTTGTTTTGCTTAGCTATAGCAGCACGGTCGCTGCCACTGCGGAAGATGTGACCATAGGTGAGGTATACGTCTTCGCCATCTTTAAAGCTGTTGTAGCTTTCTGCAGGCACTGCAAAGGTGAGCAGGTTCTTACCATCATCATGCGACTGGGTGTATAGCATAAAGTCTTTATCGCCCACGTAGAGCATATACCTGTTGCCACCAAAGATGAATGGCTTAGATGAGGTTAGGGTGATAGACACCGTTTTACCGCTCTGCTTTACAGATGCTATTTTGGTTACGGGCTTCTGCTGTGCCACTACCCTGCCTGTAAACAGCAGTGTGACCATCAGTAAAATGAAAATGGCAGATTTTCTCATATTGTTATTTTGCTAACTGTGCAAAGGTACTTTAAATAACAATAAATATTGGGGACGAGCTTTAAGTCATCTATGATGCTTCCGGTGCGTCGCACTCTTCAGGGTTCGGGATGGCATGCAGGCACCAGCGTTACGCAGAGATGAGCTACGCTCGTGTTTTAGCAAAAACGTTCCTCAGCATGACAAAAGAATATACACACCCCTAACCCCTCTCTAGAGGGGAAGTGAGATTACTTACCCTCATTTCGTGATAATCGTGAGTAGAGATGCTTCATACTTCAGCATGACAAAAGCGAGTTAACGCTAATAGAAAATGCCGGGACGAGCCCGGCATTTTGTTATTGAAAATTGTAAGTAATGACTAGTCAAGGGCAGTAGCGTCCTCTATGAGCACACTTGCCTTGTTGTTCATCATTTCTATAAAGCCACCTGATATTTCGTAAGTTTCGGTGCTGTTCTTGTCCTTGAGCACTTTCATCTTACCTTTTCCCAGTGCAGCTATTATAGGTGCGTGGTTTTCCAGTACCTCGAAAGAACCTTCAGTACCCGGCAGCTGTATGCCATATACCTTGCCACTATATACCTTATGCTCCGGTGTTAATATGTCTAGTTGCATGTTTTTAATTTGTCAATTCGATAATTCGGCAATTCGACAATGACCCATTATCGCACTTGCATATTTCAATAGTCCGGCAATTCTTTAATTAACAAAGGCAATTGGCTAATTGTCAAATTGCCGAATTGTCTAATTAGTTTTTAGCCTGCTCCATCAGCATCTTACCCTTGGCCATAGCATCATCTATGTTACCTACCAGGTTGAATGATGCTTCAGGATACTCATCTACTTCACCGTCCATGATCATGTTGAAACCACGGATCGTTTCTTCGATAGGTACCAGTACACCCTTAAGTCCGGTGAAGGCCTCTGCTACGTGGAATGGCTGTGACAGGAAACGCTGTACTTTACGTGCGCGCGCCACTGTCATCTTATCTTCTTCGCTCAACTCATCCATACCAAGGATAGCGATGATATCCTGCAGCTCCTTGTAGCGCTGTAATATCAGCTTCACACGGTTAGCGCAGTTATAATGCAGATCACCAACTATAATAGGAGTAAGGATACGTGAAGTAGACTCCAGCGGGTTTACCGCAGGATAGATACCAAGGTCAGCGATCTTACGATCCAGTACGGTTGTCGCATCAAGGTGAGCGAAGGTAGTAGCCGGTGCCGGATCGGTAAGGTCATCCGCAGGTACATAAACCGCCTGTACAGATGTAATAGAACCATTCTTTGTAGAAGTGATACGCTCCTGCATCAGACCCATTTCGGTAGCCAGCGTAGGCTGGTAACCCACCGCTGATGGCATACGACCCAGAAGGGCCGACAGCTCAGAACCAGCCTGTGTGAAACGGAAGATATTATCTACGAAGAACAGGATATCTTTTCCTTTTCCTGTACCATCACCATCACGGAAGTATTCCGCTACGGTAAGACCAGACAGGGCCACACGCGCACGTGCTCCGGGTGGCTCATTCATTTGTCCGAATACGAAAGTAGCTTTACTGTCTTTCAGTTCGTTCATATCCACAGTGCTCAGATCCCAGCCGCCTTCTTCCATGCTGTGCTTGAACTTGTCACCGTACTTTACGATACCAGCCTCGATCATTTCACGCATCAGGTCATTACCTTCACGTGTACGCTCACCCACACCAGCAAATACAGAAAGACCTGCATAAGCTTTCGCGATGTTGTTGATCAGTTCCTGGATCAATACTGTTTTACCCACACCGGCACCACCAAACAAACCGATCTTACCACCCTTTGCGTATGGCTCGATGAGATCGATTACTTTGATACCTGTAAATAGTATTTCAGAAGATGTGCTCAGATTTTCAAACTTTGGTGGTTTGTTATGTATCGGGCGACCACCTGTTTTATCAGGAGCAGGCAGACCATCGATAGCATCACCGGTAACATTGAACAGGCGGCCGTTGATCTGCTCACCAATAGGCATTGCTATCGCTTTGCCTGTGTCTCTTACTTCAGTGCCACGCACAAGACCTTCGGTACCGTCCATTGCTACTGCACGAACGCTATCCTCACCAAGGTGCTGCTGCACTTCCAGTACTAATTTGTCTCCGTTCTCACGGGTAAGCTCCAGGGCATTATATATTTCCGGGAGCTTGCCGCCTCCACCAAAATAAACGTCCACTACCGGTCCGATTATCTGCTTGATTTTACCAACGTTCAACATAAGTATCAGTTATATAAAAATAAATAAGTCTGTAAATTTTGCGCAAAGGTAAGGGGTATAAACTAAATGACAAAAGCAAAAATGCAAATGTGGAAAAAAGCAGGAAAAAAATGGGGTATTAATTGCTTTTATTTAGCCATATGAGCTGTTCCAGCTCTTTGCGGGTGATAATACTGGCACGGTAGAGCTGCGGGGCAACGTACCATTCCTTATTGCCGGGGTTAATTTTCTCCGGAGCAGCGCTCCACAGCACTTTTTTATCGCGGTTTATAATAAACAGCTTGCCATATTGCGCATTCATACATACGAACAAGGAACGATCGGGCAATTCTATAACATTGCCGCCGGATGTATAATGCATCAGTGTACCCTTCCATGAGCCTGAGGCCGTATTATTCTTAATGTCCATTTTCCTTTTCTCGCGGGCTTTCCTTAATACCGGGGTAAGGTGTATATCATCAATATTGCATTCATACTCCCATACTTTTACAAGACTGTCTTTCACTTTTGAAGACTCCTTCATCATAATGACCGTAGGCAGCGCCTTATCATCATTGCATGCATTGTTATTATACAGGTATAAGTAACCTTCTTTTGATATCCTGCAGGCATGCTGATCACAAAATAAGCCATTGCCCACAGGTGCACGGCCCGGCGTAAATACCTCCCCATAAGTGCCGATCACATTACCCCCGGGGTATTTCACTTTTACAATCCTGGAAATATTTCTGAAGCTAATGTAAATGACGGAGTCGTGCTCATCGAAGAAGAATGCATTCTCATGCACGTCGATCTTCTTTACCTTTCCTTCCGGCCGGTAATTCACAATATCTGACCCGAGAAAGTATTTTGAAGATTTCCATGACCAAACCACATTCCCTTTCTCATCATATTCTATCAAAGTGCCGAAGGGGGTCCTTTTCTTATGTGCAACTGCGGTATCGCGTTTGATACCTTCATCCTCTATCAGTGAAACAGAAGTATCTACAGCAATGATATCGTGGTCCCAGTTTACATGCTCTGTGCCCAGCACCATGTAGTGCCCGTTTGCCAACCGTGTAAACTCATGATGATACCGCTCGGAATCTTCTCCGCTTACAGCTCCGTTATCGGGCCCCTTCCATAATGTATCGCCATAATAGTTTACCTCATAAGCATGCTGATTATGCAAAAAGGTGATAGTGCCCTGCGGGGTCATCTTCAGGTCGCGGACCAGTGTGCCCTCTCTCTGATTTTTGTCTTTATCAGGAAAAGGGAAATACCAGACCACCTCTCCTTTCATATTATAGAGGGCATTATTTCCATCCACAAAAACAAAATGGTCATCATACTTAAGCGCAGGCTGCAGTATTCGCAGACGTATACTACCTGTATCTATGTCACCAGCATATATAGTGGCAAAGTGATGAAGCGGCGTAGTAGAAACAACAGCCTTGCCAGATGTGTAAATAACCCTCCATGTATAGTCGCGGCCAAATAACGGAACCTCTATTATTATCTTATTTGTTTTTGAATCAACAGACCTTACAATGTTCTTCTTAAATGTATCTTCACTATCCCTGTTGCCGGTAGCGATCTCAATTTTGTATTTCGCTGCCTGCTGCGCAGGAAATGAAAAACCGATCATTCTATGGCGCAACCTTGCTCCGTCTTTAGGCAATACCTGGGCAGAAGCCGAAGGCATCAAAAAAAAGAACAGTATGATGCTTAATAGTTTGCCCATAAAAGTTAAAGGGTGATCAAAAACAGATGGTACTGTGAAACTAATGAAAAAAGCTCCGTGACGATGGAGCTTTTTTCAAATTATAATGTGATACTTTTTATTGCTTTATCCATTTCAATACTTCTGCCGTACTGCTGTTACTGATGCGGACAAAATATATACCGGGGACCAAATGGCTACTGCTAACCTGTTTATTATCGCTACCCTTCACCCATTTTTCAGACAGCAATTGCCGACCGGCCTGGTCTGTGATCACTACGCCAAGGTCTTCTGTCAGTGCCAGTTCCGAATTAAGAGTCAGCACATTGTTTGAAGACTGCGTTACCCAGAACTTATTGACGGTACTATTGACATTATTTACATCAAGCGTACTTATCACATTGGATGGCGCCTTACACCCACCTGAATCGACAACAACTTTATAGGTGCCTGATACCGAGAAGGTATAGGTTGCGTTTGTTGCGCCAGTGATGGCGGTTGTACCATTGTACCATTGATAACACAAGTAAGTAGATGGCACAGTAAGTGTTTTGCCTGTTTTAGTTATAGCAGGATGCGGATTGGCTTTAATAGTTATGCCTGTAGAAGACGAATCAGCTACTCCACCGCTATATGCTCTTAAACGCACGGTATAAGAACCAGGGGGAACAAACGTAGCAGGGAAACATAATACCATTGGATTAGTATTAGCTGCCATAACAGGTATGCCTGCTACAACAATTACCCAACGAACACTATCAATAGTACCTGTACTGGTGCTAGTGAAAGTAATACAGCTATCAAGGCATGCCGTGGTGGCTGTTGTTGTGAACGAAGCTACCGGTGCAGTTGCAGACTTGCTTAATGAAACACTGTCGACAGCAAATGACGGGTCAGTACCAACGCCATCATCATTATTCACCCATCTGAACCCGATCTTTACATTTGCATTATTGTTTGCACTTGACGGCAATGCTACTGACCTGTGCGCCCATTGGCCCTGGCCACTGCACGTAAGTGTCTTCGGCGGATCTTCCAGCAAGCTCCAAGCACTACCATCGTAGTACCAGACTGTTCCATTATCTACGGTACCGGAGCCACCTTCTATATAATTATACGAAAGCGTAATACCTGTTTTCCGGAGCAATTTATTGTTGGAGATTGTGCTCTTCTATCAGTAGCTACACAGA
>JAOQAP010000021.1 GCA_025963465.1 Flavipsychrobacter sp. | reverse complement strand
GAATACATAGGTGTGCTCCAGCGTTCTGCCCTGCAGGTAGATGCGTCTTTGCGCGGTCAGCTACCGGGTGAGTCCGCATATAACCGAGTGTACCGTTCCCCTGAGCAGGGCCTGCACAACAAGTTTGATATATGGCTCAATAAGGATAAGACGATAATGACCATAAACCTGCGTGGCACCACCTCCGACAGGGATAGCTGGCTGGAGAATTTTTACAGCGCCATGATACCCGCCACCGGATCGCTGAAGCTATCTGACAAATATACCTTCAACTACAAATTCGCCACTGACCCCAAAGCTGCGGTTCACGTAGGCTGGGCTATAGGCATAGGCAGCATAGCCCCCGATATAGTTGATAAGGTACAACGCTACTATGCCGATGGTGTGAAGCAGATAATAGTGGAAGGCCACAGCCAGGGTGGGGTATTATGTTTCCTGCTTACTTCCTACCTGCGCTACCTGGTTGCAGATGGCAAGCTCCCTGCGGACCTCATCATAAAGACCTACTGCAGTGGAGCCCCTAAGCCCGGCAACCTCTACTATGCTTACAACTTCGACTATATAACCCGTGGCGGTTGGGCGTTCAATATTGTCAATGCTGCGGATTGGGTGCCCGAAACACCTTTCTCCATACAGACCCTGCATGACATGAACAACATCAACCCGTTCATACATGCTATGGATATGATGCAGCAGCAGAAGCTGTGGGTGAGGATGTACATAGGTCATGTGTATCACCGCCTGAACAGGTCTACCGCCAAAGCCCAGCGCAGGTTTGAAAAGAACCTGGGTCGCAGAATGTACACACAGGTAAGAAAATACATGCCGGAGTATGAGCAGCCAGAGTATGCCCACAGCGCTAACTACATGCGTGCCGGTACCCCCATAGTACTGGAGCCTGACGCTAACTACTACAACAAATTCCCCGACACAGGCTCCAATGTGTTCAGGCACCACCTGTTTCAGCCATATTACTACCTGGCCAGTAAGATATACAAGAAGTAGTCCTTACATTTTCACACACTCTTTTAATTACTGCTTTATCTTTGCCCCGCAATAAAGAAAATATGCATTCAGTCAATAATAAGGTAGTGGTCATTACGGGTGGTTCATCGGGTATAGGTAAGGCACTAGTAGAGCTGTCGCTGGCGCGTGGTGCTAAGGTGGCCGTGTGTGCCCGCAGCATAGACAAGCTCCAAAGCATGTTCACCCCGTCCGACAACCTGTTTTGCTACAAGGCTGATGTAAGCATAGAAGCAGATTGTAAAAACTTTATGGACAGCGTCATCAAGCGCTGGGGCGGGGTAGATGTGCTCATTAACAATGCAGGTATCAGCATGCGTGCATTGTTCGAGGATGCCGACCTGTCCGTTATCAGGGAGCTGATGGATGTCAATTTCTGGGGTGCGGTATACTGCACTAAATTTGCCATTACCTCCATACGCCAGCGCAGGGGCACCGTGGTAGGTGTATCATCTATTGCTGGCTACCGTGGCCTGCCTGCCCGTACCGGTTACTCTGCTTCCAAGTTTGCCCTGCAGGGCTTCCTGGAGGGGTTGCGTACAGAGCTGCTGCATACAGGCACCCATGTCATGTGGGTATCGCCCGGCTTTATAGCTACCAATATCCGCAATGTGGCCCGCAGCAGCGATGGATCGGCACAGGCAGAGACCCCGCTGGACGAAAGCAAGCTCATGTCGCCCGAAGAATGTGCCCGTCTTATTATGAATGGCATTGAAAGCCGCAAGCGTACCATCGTCATGACCGGGCAGGGTAAGCTCACCGTGTGGATGAACAAGCTGTTCCCCGGCCTTGCCGACAAGCTCGTGTACAACCATTTCCTCAAAGAGCCGGATTCGCCCCTAAAAAAATACGAAACCCCAAACCCCTAAAGGGGCTTACCCTCATTATTACATATTACAGGATTTACGAAACATAATGGCTCCCCTTTAGGGGTTGGGGGTTGTTATTTTTCGTATCTTTATCTGTAATATGCGTCGCCAGTTTTATTTTATCCTCCTCGCTCTATCGCTCTCTTTCCCAGCCCTCTCTTCGGCTCAGATATCCCTGTACCAGGCAGATGCCGGTGTAAAGGTGATGGCCTACGGGCATGAGCAGAGCATGGCATGGTGCGGCGGGTTCAGCAATCCCCAGTTCTCTATGGCCGACCTCGATCATGACGGCCTGCAGGACCTTGTTGTCTTCACTCCATGGATGGGCGTACAGACTTTTATCAACAAAGGCATTGCCGGTAACCCCGATTACAGGTTTGCTCCCGAGTATGCGCTCAATTTTCCGCCCATCTACGATTACCTCATACTCGAAGATTACAACTGCGATGGCATTGCCGATCTGTTTCACCAGGGCTCCAGCGGTTTTTCTGCCTATCGAGGGTATTACAATTCGCAGAAGCAGTTGTGCTTCGCTTACTACAAAGACCTTTTTTACAACAACGATATTTTTGCCGGTGGCTATGCCAACGCTTTCAATAATCCCGGCGATATACCTTCTATAGCAGATGTGGATGGCGATGGCGACCTCGACTTTGTAGCCTACGACATATCCGGCGGTACCATGAACCTGTACCGCAATATGCAGGTAGAGCTTAGCCTGCCATGCGACAGCATACACATAGCGCTTAAGGACAGGTGCTGGGGCAAGGTGTACCAGGGCTACTACCGCGAGCATACGCTCAGCTACTCGTGCAGCAATGCAGGCCTTAAGACCACCGGCAGCGGATCTAAGAAGACCCATTCCGGCAACACCCCTTGCCTGTTCGACTGGGACATGGATGGCGACTACGACTATCTCGATGGCAGCGTATCGTTCAACGAGATGACCTTCCTGAAGAACGGCCGTATAGAAAAGGGTAGCGGTGCCGATAGCATGGTATACCAGGACACACTCTGGCAGACAGGCGGCAAGGCCATCAACATGCCTATCTTCCCCGCAGCGTTCAATATAGATATAGACCAGGACGGCAAGCGTGATATACTCGTGGCGCCAAATGGCGGCAGCGCATCAGAGAACTACAAGTGCATCTGGTACTACCAGAACCTATCTACACCCGGCGCTCCCAACTGGCAGTTCCGTTCTGATTCTTTCCTTACCGATAAGGCCATCGACCTTGGCCAGTCATCTTATCCCGCCCTGTTCGACTATGATAAGGACGGCAAGCCCGATCTGTTCGTAGGTTCAGATGGGTACTACCAGCCGGGCGGCACACTGCTCAGCCAGCTTACCTACTACAGCAATACCAGCACCCCCGGCAGCGCATCGCTTGCCCTGCAAACCAAAGACTTCCTCGGCATCAGCGCGCAGGGCTTTAAGGGTGCAGCACCTGCCTTTGGCGATATAGATAACGACGGCATTGCCGATATGCTACTGGGCCATGCAGATGGTACCCTTACCTACTATAAGAACATGGCAGCTACCGATGCTGTGCAGCCCGACTGGCAGCTCACCCAGCTGCTGCTTACCGATGAGGCAGGCGCTACCATCAATGTAGGTGGCAGTGCGGCCCCCTTCATATACGATATAGATAAGGACGGCAAGAAAGACCTCATCATAGGCAATATCTACGGCTACATACAGTACTACCAGGATGTAAGCACCACGCCCGGCACCATCAGCCTGCGCCTTATCAATACCAAGCTTGGTAAAGTAAAGGCCGACCCGCGCCGCAACTTCGGTATCTATAGCGCGCCCTTCATAGGCAGGATAGATACTACCGGTGTAGAATACCTGATGGTAGGCGGCAGCAGTGGCAATATATACCGCTATACCGGCTTCCAGGGTGGCGATACTACCGCCACCTATACCTTGCTCGATACCAGCTATGCCTTCATCGATTCTACCTACAGCTTGTACAATCATCCAGGTGCCGGTTATGGTATCTATGGCAGCCTGCGCACCACCATTGCAGTAGGCGATATAGCAGGCGATGATGGCTACTACATGATCACCGGCAACTACAAGGGCGGGCTGGAGCTCTACAAGCAAAAACTATATGTACCAAGGCCTATTGAAGTGCCCACTACTACCGGCAATCCCACAGTAGAAGTATACCCCAATCCTGCAAAGGACATGCTGAACATACACTGGAGCGGCATAATAGACCCGGACGTCCAGCTGCGCATCATCAACATGCAGGGCCAGGTGCTCTACACCTCCACTGTCATCGCAACCGACAATGGCGCCTCCGTCAATCTCTCCGCATTTCCCCAGGGCCTCTACATCTGCCAGCTCCTCTGCGGCAGCAACAGGCTCTATAACAAGTTTACTATTATCAGGTAAACTTTTGTTTTTTGGAATTGGGAATTTGTAATTGGTAATTAGGATTGTTATTTATTTTTTCAGCATTATAATTATTCTGTCGTGGTGAGGTCTTCCCGAATCCCCTCGTTCGGCGTAGTCTCCGACTACGTCGGTACGGAAGTCAATCTCCAGATTGACGAAGGAAACCCCACAGGATTAATTTCTAAAATTCTTCTTTGCTCACCATACCTTTTCAGTGAAGATAGGATCCTGATTCAGACAAATAATCATCAACAATCTTACTTGCTAATCATCTCAAAACCTGCGGCCGGCATCCAAGCTATTTTTTACCATACCACGAAAAGTGCACTATCATAGATTTTTCTTTTGTCGTTTCCGCCACTATTTAAGAACTTTGTATCCAGCCGCACATCTTGCCTGTAAAATAGCATCCGCAGTCAATGTTGCACCTCTAGGGTGATAACCTGGCCATCTAAAAGACAAAGAGCCTCAGTGTTGTTCCATACTTCCGGTAATATCCGTAATGCAGAAAAAAGCGGAAGCATGAGCAGCAGTAAACCGGAAGTAAAACCGGAAATTATCCCGCAAAATGTGTGCGAAAATGTGAGCAACAATTTCTGCCAAAAACAGCTTAACTGATTGAAATTCAATCTCAATGTGAGCAATAATTTTGGCAAGAAAACTGAGCAAACAGGTAAGGACTGCCGTTCGATCATTGCCCGCCAATAGCGGATGGTCAATAGCATTCCCCCACGGCAACAGCGTATAGCTATCCCTTTGTCACGCGGAGCATTTGACAAAGGGTGGCCTTTTCTTTGGTTCGTTTCTGGCGCCTGTCCCGATGGCTATCGGGAGACAAGCAAAAGAAAAGTAAGGTAATGAGGGCAGATTATACAAGGCACTAATAACGCGAGATTGCTTCGTGCCTCGCAATAACGCGAGTAGAAAAAAGCAGAAGCAAAACCGGAAATTGTCCGGCAAAAAAATGCCTGCCCGACTGCATAGGCGGGAGCAACAATTCACGTTAAAAACAGCGCAACTATTTGAAATTCAATCTCAATGTGAGCAACAATTTTGGCAACAAATCCCGCAATATTTGCCCTGTACAAGTCATGATCCTTCGTTCTGCTCCACCGCTAAAGCTATGGCGGCATACGGTCAGGATGACAAGCGCGGGAACATCTTCAGCATAAAAATCCAACATCAAAGCAAATCCTTCAATCAGGAAAATCAAGGTTCAACCTTCTTTATCACCTTTTCTACCCGTTTGCGTTTGGTGTCTTTCTCTATTTCATCCAGCCGTGAGGTGAGGGTTTTTATGAATGTTGCTTTGTTCTTTTCATTGATAATGGGAAGGGCATTTTCGGCATACATGGGTAGCTGGTTGGTGGGGCAGGTGAGTAGTTGCTCGTTGAAGAGGGCGAACGCATCGGCTGCGTACTTAGGCATGGCGCATAGCTTTGTGAGTATGGCCATGAGATTATCTTTGGTTATTACAGAACCCTGCTCGGCTACGGCTACCAGTTTGGGCAGCGCCTTAAATATTATTTCCGGCTTTTCGGTAGCTATACTGTTGAGGGCGGTCATGGCTCCCCATTGAAGGCGGTTGTTTTTATTGTCGAGGAGTTTTACAAGGTCGGCATGGTAGTCGGCAATGAGCTTAGGGTCTATGGTGCCTATCTCATAGATCACCTTTATACAGTCGCTTTGTATGTCCTTGCTTTTATTGGAGAGGTTGTCTACCAGTTCTTTTACGGCGCTTTTGTCCTTGCTGTTTGCTATATGCTGCGCCAGTTCCTGGTTGGGTATTTCGTCGCGCCTGCCTAAGGATGAGGCCAGTTGTTCTATTATTTTCATTACCCCGAAATTAATGGATAATAGCTTAATGTGGGAATGTGCTTAATGTGGAATGTGATGATAATGTGCTTAATGTGGTTTGTGTTAGGCTTAGTTCATTTTACATTTAGAGACACCAACAGAGGAAATGATATTGTAGTTGAGGATGCTCTTGAGAATGTGAATGTCTTCTATGCAGTTAGTGGAACGTTGTCCCTGCAGGTATAGTATTGCAACGCCGCTGTCAGACAGTATCAGGTCGAACCTGCCATTGGAAAAGCTGTTGGGCTCTAACTGGCTGAACCCGAAGTCTTTCAGTGCTTGTGTGGTGATCTGGGTATTGTGCTGGCTGGTCATAGTGTTTCTTTTGCTATAGAGGTATTAATAACCGTGCCATGCGGGTAATATATGAGGACAATGGTTCGGGAAGGCCTTCCCGATAGCTATCGGGACAGGCTACTATTACAGTTTTTTTATTAGAAATACTTATGGGAAGAGAGGTATTCGCTGACGTACTCTTTTACGCCTTCTTCGAGGGTGTAGAATGGCTGGGTATAACCGGCATTGCGGAGCTTGTTCATATCGGCCTCGGTAAAGTACTGGTACTTGTCGCGTATGTCGATAGGAGTGTCTATAAAGTTGATCTTTTCAGGTACCTGCAGGGTAGTGAATATGGCCTTTACCAGGTCCTTGAAGGTACGCGCCTTGCCTGTGCCCGTATTATAGAGGCCACTGGCAGGCTGCTGCTGCATGAGCCATGTGCAGATGCTTACCACATCTTTTACATAGATAAAGTCACGTATCTGCTCGCCGTCCTTATAATCAGGGTTGTGTGAGCGGAACAGCTTTACCTCGCCTTTGGCTTTTACCTGGTAGTAGGCATGGAATATAACCGATGCCATGCGCGCCTTATGGTATTCGTTGGGGCCAAAGACATTGAAGAACTTAAGGCCTGCCCAGAAGGGTGGTGCGGTCTTTTGCTCCAGCGCCCATATGTCAAATTCGTTCTTTGAAACGCCGTAAGGATTGAGTGGGTGCAGTTGGCTAACTATATCGTGACTATCGGTGTAGCCGTGCTCACCATTGCCATAGGTAGCTGCAGATGAAGCATAGACCAGTGGGATGTTTTGCGCGGTGCAAAGTTCCCAGACACGCTTGGAGTAGTCGAGGTTCCATTTTTTATGAATGGCGTAGTCCATCTCCGTGGTATCGGTGCGGGCGCCGAGGTGAAAGACATACTTTACAAGATCAGGGTGCTGCTCCTGCCAGTCAAAGTATTGTTCACGATGTATCTTGTGCAGGTATTTTTTACCGGCCAGGTTGGCTGATTTCTGATTATTGGAAAAGTCATCGACCAGTACCAGCTGTTCAAATCCCAGTTGGTTCAGGTAGCCTGTAAGGTAGCTGCCGATAAAGCCGGCAGCGCCGGTAATTACGATAACATCGTTTGACTGCATGGATTATTCTGCTTTTTTAGCAGTGCTGTCGGTATGAGCTGCTTCAGGTGCTGCTGTAGGGTGCTCTTCTGGTTTAGCCTGTGTGTGGCCTTCCTTCTGAGTTTCAGCAGCGTTCATTTCAGATGTTTCCTTTGCTTCGCCTTTACCTTCATGCTCAGCACCGCTTTCGGCCTGAATGAAATTGAGCGCAGCAACAAAAAGACCTACTATAATAACTACCAGCCAAAAGGAATTTTTGAAAGATATGATGGTCTTATTTTCTTTTGGTTGCCCGTGGTGTGTATCGTGACTCATGAGTTAGTATTTTACTATGGCGCAAATGTAATACATCTCAGGCAAAGGCGCAAAGCCACCGGGGAGTTGTTTTAAATATAGATTAATTTATATAAAATGACCTGTACTCGGGATATGTTATGTGAATGCGTATTATATTTGTCCGTTATGCAGACCATACTATTACTTCATGGGGCTATAGGCTCATCGGGGCAGCTACAGCCGCTGGCAGACAGGCTAAAAGCCAATTATAAGGTGTACTCGCTGGATTTTACCGGTCATGGGGGAAAGCCAATTGTAAGCGATCCGTTCTCCATTGCGCTGTTTGCAGATAATGTGCTGTGGTTCATGAAAGAGCATGGGCTGGAAAATGTGGCCATATTCGGGTATAGCATGGGCGGCTATGTGGGTATGTACCTGGCAAAGCACCACCCGGAGAAAGTGAGTAAAGTAGTAACACTGGCCACCAAATTTCACTGGGACGAGGAAACGGCGGCCAAAGAGATAAAAATGCTTGACCCTGATAAGATAGAGCAGAAGATACCGGCATTTGCTGCTACCCTTAAAGAACGGCACACGCCGGACACCTGGCGCGAGGTGCTGAAAAAGACCACCGATATGATGACGGCACTGGGCAATGACAATACCCTGAAACCAGACGACTATGCGGCAATAACCACACCCACACTAGTATTGCTGGGCGACAGGGACAAAATGGTGGGCCTGGACGAAACAGTAGCTACCTATAAGGCCCTGCCAAATGCTGCAATGGGTATATTGCCCTCAACACAGCACCCTATAGAGCAGGCAGATGTGGAGCAACTGGCTTTCAGCATCGGCAGATTTATTGGGTAAAGCCATTTCGGGCATTGTTCCGTACATTTATTGTACGAAACACACCCATGAAAGCAACCTGGAACAATGAAGTGATCGCTGAGAGCAATGATACGGTAGTTGTGGAGCACAATCACTATTTTCCTGCTTATGCAGTGAATAAATCTCACCTGAAACCCTCTGATACGCATACGTTTTGTCCATGGAAGGGCACAGCGTCTTATTACACTCTTTCGGTAGACGGGAAAGAGAATAAGGATGCTGCGTGGTATTATCCTGAAACTAAAGAAGCAGCAAAAAATATAAAGAGCTATATCGCATTCCGGAAAGGTGTAACCATATCTAAATAGCGGCCATGAAAAAATATGATGCTATAATAATAGGTGCAGGGCAGGCCGGAGTGCCGCTTGCCAAAAAACTGGCCGGTGCGGGTATGAAAACCGTGATCATAGAGCGGGCCCTGGTGGGCGGTACGTGCATTAATTATGGGTGTACGCCCACGAAGACCATGGTGGCCTCTGCAAGGATGGCCTACCTGGCGAAGAACGGGAAAGCCATGGGCATACCTGTGAGCAAGTACAAAGTGGATATAAAGGCCATTATGAAGCGAAAGGATAAGATAGTGGCACAGTTTCATGACAGTGCTGAAAGGCATCTGAAGAAAACCGAAAACCTTGACCTTGTTTTTGGAGATGCTTCTTTTACAGGGGTGAAGACGGTGAGCGTGACGCTGAACAAAGGCGGGAAACAGGAGTTTACTGCCGACCATATATTTATAAATACAGGAGGCAGGACAGCGATACCGGATATAGAGGGAATAACAGCAGTTAATTACCTGACATCTACTACTATACTAGACCTGAAAGAGATACCTAAGCACCTGGTGATAATAGGTGCCAGCTATATAGCACTGGAATACGGGCAGATGTTCCGCAGGTTTGGCAGCAAGGTAACGATACTGGACAGGTCGCTGCGGTTTTTGTCGAGGGAGGACGAGGATATAGCAGCATGCCTGCAGGAAATACTGGAGGGTGAGGGCATAACTATACATACTAATGCCAAGGCCCTGGCGGTGAAAAAGAGCAAGCAAATAAGTATAAAGGCCGTAATAAATGATAAGCTGAAAACGCTGCAGTGCTCGCATGTACTATTGGCGGCAGGCAGAGTGCCTAATACCGATACACTAAACCTGCCAGTAGCAGGCGTGAAAAAAGATGAAAAGGGGTACATAACAGTGAACGAAAAACTGGAGACATCAGCCAGTGGCATATATGCACTGGGTGATGTGAAGGGCGGGCCGGCATTTACCCACATAGCGTATAACGACCACATAGTAATAGCTAAGAACCTACTTCGCAAAGCTGGTGTAACTACAAAAGAAAGACCTGTGCCGTATTGCGTGTTTACCGATCCGGAACTGGGCAGGGTAGGCATGACCGAACAGGAAGCGAGAGCGGCAGGGCATGACATACAAATAGCCACGCTACCAATGAAGTATGTGGCACGGGCTATAGAGACAGGCGATACCCGTGGTATGATGAAGGCTGTACTGGATACCAAAACCGAACAGATACTGGGGGTGGCCATAATAGGTACAGAGGGTGGAGAGATGATGAGCGTATTGCAAATGGCGATGGCCGGGGGAGTGACGCATCGGGCATTGAGAGAAATGGTATTTGCACACCCTACTTATTCGGAGTCTATTAATAACCTGTTTATGGCACTGGATAAAATATGATAGCTGCAACACACCTGAGTAAGCAATACGGTAAGGTACAGGCTGTGAATGATATCTCCTTTGAGGTAAAGGAAGGAGAGAACCTTGTTCTGCTTGGTACAAGCGGTTGCGGCAAGACCACAACGCTGAAAATGCTGAACAGGATCATAGCGCCAACGGCAGGAACAGTGAGTATAAACGGAACAGATGTGATGCAGCAGAACCCTGAAACGCTGAGGCGGAGCATTGGATATGTGTTGCAGCACAACAGTTTGTTCCCGCATTATACGATAGCAGAGAATATAGCTGTGGTACCTCACTTGCTTCGGTGGGATAAACAAAAGATAAAATTACGAACGAAGGAGTTAATTAACAAGCTACACCTGCCTAAAACTTTACTGGATAAGTATCCGCATGAGCTAAGCGGGGGACAACAGCAACGTGTGAATATAGCAAGGGCACTGGCGGCAGATCCCCCGGTATTATTAATGGATGAACCTTTCGGGGCGCTGGATACTATAACCCGTAGCAGTATAGTAAAAGAGTTTAGCGAGCTGGATGAATTTAAGCGAAAGACAATTGTAATGGTGACCCATGATGTGCAGGAGGCTTTTCATCTGGGTGATCGTATATGCCTGATGAGTGAAGGGAGGATAGTGCAACAGGGAACACCTGTAGAATTATTATTTCACCCTGCCAATGATTTTGTGAAAGAGTTTTTTGCAGGATCTTACCTGAGGCTGGCACTCAGCGCTGTGACGGTGAATGCCATATGGGATAAACTACAAGATGGCAATACGGTTACTGATGCCATGAAGATGAATGGTGACGATAGTTTATGGAGCGTGCTGGAGTATATGGTGAAGAATAAGGATACCCGGTCTGTAGTTGTGAAGAATAAAGAAGGACAAACAAAACAGGTAAGTAAGCAGGAAATATTTAAAGCACTAAGCGAGCTATAATGCAACAAGGCACACAATCTTTATGGGCGTTTATGGTTCAGCAGTCGGGTAAGCTGCTGGAGCAGACCATTACCCATATCGGGCTCACGTTCGTATCGCTGCTGATAGCTGTGCTGATAGGATTGCCGTTGGGTATACTGATCAGCAGGAGGCAGCGATTGTCGGGTGTGGTGCTGGGGATAGCGGGCGTGTTGCAAACTATACCAAGCATTGCATTGCTTGGGTTTATGATACCGCTGCTGGGCATTGGTGCGAAGCCTGCCATAGCAGCCTTGTTCTTATACTCTTTGCTGCCTGTCATCCGTAATACTTATACCGGCATCACGGGGGTAGATAAGGCTATAAAGGAGTCAGCAAAGGGAATGGGGATGAGCAATATGCAATCGCTCTTTAAGGTAGAGCTACCTATAGCTATGCCGGTGATATTTGCAGGTATCCGAACGGCTACGGTAATAAATGTAGGGGTGGCCACACTTGCGGCATATATAGCAGCTGGCGGTCTTGGGGAATTCATCTTTGGCGGTATAGCGTTGAACAATACCAACATGATACTGGCAGGGGCTATACCTGCGGCACTGCTGGCGATCGTATTTGACTTCCTGTTGTCGCTGGTGCAAAAGCTGCATATCAAAAAGCTGAGGACCGTATTCTTTTGTTTCCCTGTGGTCATCCTGTTATTGTCGTGTTTCTATCTATGGCCTGCGGCATCGGGTGGTCAGTTGCTTGCGGGTTTCACGCCGGAGTTTATGGGGCGCACAGATGGTTATTTAGGATTGAAAAAGCAATACGGCCTTAATATCCGAACGGTAGTAATAAGCGATGCGGTGATGTATAAAGCCTGTTATGAAAAGAAGCTGGACGTAATAAGCGGTTATAGCACAGATGGCCGGTTGAAAGCTTACGACCTGGTAATATTAAAGGACGATAAGGTAATCTTTCCGCCTTATTATGCAGCACCAATAGTGAGGGAAGAAGCATTAGACAAATATCCCGAACTGGAAGAGGTGCTGAATATGCTGGCAGGACAGATCAATGATTCTGTGATGACAGAACTGAACTACAAGGCAGACTACCTGAAACAGACACCGGAGGTTATAGCCAAAGATTTCCTGGTAGCGGGAGGATTGTGGAAAGAACCACGAAACGGGAAGAAGGGTGTTATAAGAATAGGATCTAAGATATTTGGTGAGCAGTATATTTTGAGCAATATGTATGCTATGCTGATAAAGGGATATACAGACCTGGACGTAGCCACGAAAACAGGTATGGGTGGCACCAAGATATGTTTTGATGCCATGACGAATGACCAGATAGATATGTACCCTGAATATACAGGTACGGGCCTGCTGGTGTTATTGCAGCCTGAACAGGAAAAAATCAATAGCCTGATAAATAATAAGGATAGTGTGTATTCGTATGTAAGTAATAATTTTCGCTCCCGTTACCATATCAGGTGGCTGAAACCAATAGGGTTTAACAATGCCTACGCGCTGATGATGCGGAGCAAACAGGCGGAGGAATTGCATATCAGTATTATCAGTGAATTGAATAATTATTTGAAAAAATGAATATTTCGGAAAAATATAAGGAAGTTAGAAGCAGGAGCGTACAGATATGTATACCGCTGAAAACGGAGGATTATGTGGTGCAACCTGTGGTAGATGTTAGTCCGCCGAAGTGGCACCTGGGGCATACCACGTGGTTCTTTGAGACCTTTGTGCTGAAGCCAAATGTGCGTGGGTATAAGGAGTTTGACCCGAATTATAATTTTGTATTTAACAGCTATTACGAAACTATAGGTGCCCGGGTGATACGTACGGATAGGGGCAACCTGAGCCGGCCTACGGTAGATGAGGTATACAGGTATCGCGAGTATATAGATAAGGCAATGCTGAAGCTGCTGGACCAGAAACTGTCGAAGAGTTTTAAGGAACTGATCATACTGGGGCTGAACCATGAGGAGCAGCACCAGGAACTACTGAGTACGGACATAAAATATATACTGGGGCACAATCCATTAATGCCCGCTTACAGCGATAAGATATCTAAACGCAAGCTGGTAAAGGATGAGTTTATCAACGAGTTCATTCCTATACCGGAAGGTATTTATGAGATAGGGTATGACGGTACTGAATTTTGTTTTGACAATGAACTGGGCAGGCACAAAGTGTACCTTGAAAAATTCAAGATAGCCCGCCAGCTGGTAACCAATGAGGAGTATCTGGAGTTTATGAACGAGGGTGGGTACGGTACCCATAATCTATGGCATGCGGAAGGGCTGGACTGGATAAAAAACAATCACATCAACGCACCGATGTATTGGCACAATATAGATGGCGAGTGGAATAATTATACGATGATGGGACTGAGGCCTATAGATATGAATGCTGCTGTGTGCCATATCAGCTTTTATGAGGCTGCAGCATATGCTGCATGGAAGGGTATGAGGCTGGCAACGGAATTTGAATGGGAGGCCGCAGCGCACCACCTGGACTGGGGCAAGCGATGGGAGTGGACAGACAGCGCTTACCTTCCATATCCGGGCTTTAAGAAAGCCGATGGTGCGATAGGTGAATATAATGGGAAATTTATGGTGAACCAGATGGTGCTGAGAGGCGCATCGGAAGTGACGCCGCGGCAGCATAGCCGCATCTCATACCGCAATTTTTTTCACCCACACCTGAGGTGGCAATATACGGGGATAAGGCTGGCACAATAGTTTTGGTTAAAAAGTTGATAAGAGATAAGTTGATAGGTTATAAGGTCTATAAGTAATTAGTTAAAGGCTAATTGGTTGAGTTATTTTCATTATAATAATAGTGCATGAACGAATTTTTTGAAGATATATGGCGGGGGTTAAATGCATCTCCTAAATACATGGAGTCGAAATACTTCTATGATGAGGCAGGGGATGCTATATTCCAGGAAATAATGAATGTTCCGGAGTATTACCTTACGAAGAGCGAAATGGATATTTTTTCGTCACAGAGTGGTAAGCTGGCTGATATTATTGCCAACCAGTTTGCCGCATTTGATGTGATAGAACTGGGACCGGGCGACTGCACCAAATCTATACACCTGCTGAAAGAACTGGCAAGCCGCAAAACCGACTTTACTTATTACCCGATAGATATTTCTACCAACATTATTAATCAGCTGGACAGAACGTTGCCATCAATAGTTCCCGGAATGAAAGTTGCCGGGCTTAATGGTGATTACTTTGATATGCTGGATGAGCTAAAGGATATGTCGACCCGTAATAAGGTGGTGTTGTTCCTTGGCTCTTCTATAGGAAATATACCGCTGGAGAATACTGTTGATTTTTTTAAAGCATTGAAGTCTCATCTTTCTCCCGGTGACCTGATACTTACAGGTTTCGATCTGAAGAAAGACCCTAACGTGATACTGGCAGCATATAATGATAAGGCAGGCGTGACCAAACGTTTTAACCTGAACCTGCTGACTCGTATCAATAATACACTGGATGCTGATTTTGACACAGCACAGTTTGCGCATGCGCCAACATATAGCGAGGAAACAGGTGCCTGTGAAAGCTATCTGGTGAGCATGAAAAAGCAAAGGGTTCGCGTGGGTGAAGTAGGGTGGATACACTTTGATGAAGGGGAACGGATATATATGGAGGTATCGCAGAAGTACACGACAAAACAAGTAGACGATATAGCGGTTGCTGCAGGCTTTGAGCCTGTACATCATTTTTACGACAGCAAGGAATGGTTCATGGATGCCCTATGGAAGTGTGCTTGATTATTTATTCATCAGAGTGGCCAGTTTTTTAATTACCTGTATCGCATAGTCCTGCTGTGCAGGAAAGCCCTTTAATTCTTTTTCTGCAGGCGTTATCTTTCCCTTGAATATAACTTTGTCTTTGCGGGTAATGGCCACAAAAGCGAATGTATCATTTATCTCTTCTTCGGGAATGGGCGTAGCGTAGCCCGTTATCGCAATGCCGATATCACTGCAAAAAAGCGTGCAAACCTATTTTGCCATTTCTATTGAAATGTCCTGTGATACACAGTTACAATCGAGCGCATAGATAGGTTCTATTTGCAGGTGCCGGGTTTTCTGGGCTCCATTGTAGGCAGTGATACCGCCCTGGAAAAAGCTTTGTGCGTTCTTTGCATTACTTAATAAGAGCTGGATAAAGCCAGACGTAACGCTTTCTGCCACTGCTACCGTCACCTTGCGCTTAATGCAGGCTTTTGCTATTTTTTCTAAATATTCTTCAGCTGTTTTGTCTACCCGTTTTGTTTCCATCTTGCGTTTCTTATGGTCTTGTGTAGAAAAAAATTGTGCCGCCTTTGTCCGATGGAATAGTTTTATTGTGGAAGCCAATAGCTTAACTAAGACATCTTATGGAATGGGTAATACAGCTGTTTGGTGAGGGAAAAGACCTTAATGTACTGCAAATGAGCTGCAGGGGGATAGCTGTATTTTTGATCTCGCTGGTCTTGATAAGAATTTCAGGAAGACGATCTTTTGGCATCCGTACTCCGCTGGATAATATTATCGTGATACTACTGGGCGCGATAATGAGCCGTGCGGTGGTGGGGGCATCCCCGTTCCTGCCTATTATAGCTGTAAGTTTTGTTTTTGTAATACTACACAGAATATTAGCATGGGGTATAGTGAGCAGCAGAACATTTAGCGGTATTGTAGAAGGTGAGAAAATATGCCTGTATAAAGATGGAGGTTTTATAAAAGACAATATGAAGAAAGCGCTTGTTTGCGAAGAGGATGTGATGCAGGGCATCAGGGAGAGTGCTATGACTGACGATATGAAGAAGATCAATACAATTTATATGGAACGGAATGGAGAGATCAGTGTGATCAAAAAAGAGCCGGAGGAGTAGCTTTCCTGATCATTTTTACGGCCTTTTTAGCACTAGTCCACGTTACGGGCATAAAAACTTTCCCTTCATGTTTGTTATAGTCTATAAAAAAGTTCTCGATTTCGGCCACCATGTTTTTATTCAGGTCTTTTATATCTTGTATACTGCCATAAAGAATGGAACATTCTGCTACCGCTATGAATCTGTCATTTCTTACGGCTTTTTTTCGTTTCTCTGTTTGTTTTGCTTTTAGCACGCCCAATAACCGGCACTCAACAAAGCAGCCGGGATATGCAGGCTCGTCCATAATGACAAGTACATCCAGCGGGTCACCATCTTCGCCGGAAGTATTGGGAATAAAACCAAAGTCGAACGGGAAAACGGTACCCATAGGCAGGGATTTTTTTAGCTTGAATAAGCCCAGTTCCGGCTCATAAGTGAACTTTTGCTGTGCGCCTTTAGGTGTTTCGATAATCACATTCAGCAATCCTTTTTTATATGGTGGTATTTTGTCGATACGCATGGGATGAATTATACTGCCGGGATGATAAAAAAATGATACCAATGTTGTTATGATCTGGCACAATTGTTTTGGTGTACCCCTATAGCATTAACAATCAAACCCGATCGCTATGAACACAGCCTCTATCCAGTCAGAATTACTTTACTTCCACGATGACGGACATATTCCAAATAGCATATTTCCCGTCCTGATCTACCGAAACGCTTTTCAATTGCGCGGGGACAAAGGTGCCGAATGGCTGGAACTACATTTTGCCATGAATGACTGGAGCAACTCATGGCGGAGCGGTATTTTCACCTATCATCATTATCACAGTACTTCTCATGAGGTATTAGGTGTGTACAGTGGGTCAACAGCATTGCAATTAGGTGGGGAAAACGGTACAAAGCTGCAAGTAAGTTCAGGCGATATTATCATCATTCCTGCGGGAGTGGGGCATAGGAACATGGATGGGGAAAATGATGTACAGGTAGTGGGCGCATATGACAGGGGAAGAGATTATGATATACTTAAAGGCGGTGCAGATGACCACCCGCTTTCTATTGAAAATATCCGGAACGTGCCGTTTCCGGCATCAGATCCGTTGCTTGGTTTTGGGAAAGGGCTATGTATGACGTGGAAGGCCTGATGGCATAATTATTTTGAGCATTTATGTGAGCAAATGACAAGAGTAAAGTACGGTGCGCTATTTCTATGGTGCACTTTTTTTTGTGCATTACCAAGATATAGTGTTTATTTTACGTCAATATAAGATGTACAGACCCCGGATAAACCAGCCCGATCATGAATATGAACAAACTCTGCTTCATTACAGCCATCTTTTTTCTTTCATTTTTTTCTTTAAATGTTGTTGGTCAATCTATTATTACCATAGCAGGTACGGGTTATCCCGTTACCTGGGGCGATGGCCGTGTGGCAACGGAAGCGGGCTTCAGCCAGCTATGGGGTGTTGCAGTTGATAATTCCGGCAATGTGTATATAGCTGACGGAAACGTAGTGAGGAAGATAGATCATGCTACAGGTATTATAGGCACTTTTGCCGGTGGTGGCAGTTGCAGTGGCACCTACTGCGGCGATGGCGGTCCTGCGACAGCTGCAAAACTAAATGGATGTACAGCGCTGGCATTGGATAATGCGGGGAACCTTTATATCGCAGACGTGGGCAATTTTGCGGTACGTAAAGTAGACGCAGTGGGCATAATAACCACTGTAGCCGGGAACGGTACCTGTGGATACACGGGAGATAATGGAGCAGCAACAGCTGCACAGCTGAATTACCCGGCAGGCCTTTATGCAGCCGCAACAGGCGAGTTATATATTGCAGATGGCGGGGTGGTAAGTGTATTGCGTAAGGTTTCGGCTTCGGGTATCATTACTACGATAGCGGGCACAGGTGCCTATGGCTTTTCCGGCGATGGCGGCGCGGCTACAGCAGCGCAACTTAGTTTCCCGCAGGGGGTGACAATGGACACCGCGGGGAATGCATTTATAGCTGACGTAGCCAATGGTGCGATCAGGAGAATAGATAAGGGAGGCATTATTACCACGTATGCGGGTAATGGTGCGGGCTCAAAAGACGGGATACCCGCGACAGCTATGGCGCTAAGCGAGCCGACGGATGTTGTAACAGATACATTTGGTAATCTTTTCATTACCGATAAGTTCAATGATAAAGTGCGGAAGGTAAATGCCGTAGGTATCATTACAACAGTGGCAGGAAGCGGAGCTCATGGCTCAGGTGGAGACAAGGGGCCAGCTACAGCAGCCAGCTTTATGGGGGTATATGGAATTGCAAAAGACAATGCCGGCAACCTATATGTAACTGATATTGGTGCACATGTGGTGCGTGAGATAATACCAACAATGGCGCCAATACTAGAGACCCCGGTATTGACAGAGAAGGATGGCATTTCGGTATTCCCGAACCCGGGCAAGGGAATATTTAATATCACGGTCTCTGCACCACTTGATGAGGATGTGGTAATAGAGGTAACGGACATTGCGGGCAAAGTAGTGGCGCGAGTGCATGGGACTACCAATAATGCGATATACTTACAAGAACGTGCTCCTGCAGGTATTTACATTTTATCTGCGGGTACAAGCCATGGTAATTATAGAACAAAGCTGATACTGGAATAGCAGACGGTTTTATGAAATGACTTTTATGAAGCGATAGTTGCCTTTTATATGGAGGTTCAGGTAAGTGCCTTTGGAGAACGCGGCTTTCATCTCATTGTATACATGCTCCGGGACCTCCAGGTAATCGTACACCATTCCGGATACATAGGTGACACGCAGGGTAGCTGTAGCTGCATCGTAACTGATATGTCTGACAACTGAAGATGGCATATAATGATGCGTAATCAAAATAATGCCTGCGGGGAATAAAACCCCTCCGCCCCTGAAGGGGGACTTCTCAAATTGCGTAACTCATGCCGGGTATATAATGAGTCTCCGGCATGAGCCACGAATTTTCAGATATAATGTTAGTGAATTGCAGAATCAGAGCTATTCAAAAACTACTGACTCTATTACAACAGGGTCAACAGGTTGATCTGAAGGGCCGGTTGGTACATCACCTATTGCTGCAACTACATCCATACCTTTTACTACCTGTCCGAAAGCGGTGTGCTTTGGGTTGAGGAAATGGTTGTCGGCGAGGTTGATGAAGAACTGGCTGCCATTGGTATTGCGACCTGCATTTGCCATAGATATACTGCCTGCAGTATTGCTGTTTGCAGGGCCTATCTCATCATCAAACTTATAGCCGGGGCCGCCTGTGCCCCACATATGTTTCTTTGCTTCTTCCTTTGTCAGTGGGTCGCCGCCCTGTATCATGAAGTTGCGGATGATACGATGAAACTTTACGCCGTCGTAAAAGCCTTCTCCGGCCAGTTTCTTAAAGTTGTTCACTGTGTTTGGCGTTTGGTCTTCAAAGAAATTGATGACAATATCGCCCTTGTTTGTTTTGATCGTTCCTTGCATGTTTCGTGGTGTTTATTGTTTTTTTAAGTTTTTATCTAATTCTTTATCATACCAGTCTTTTTTGTTTGCCTGGTCTTCTTCCAGTGCTTTAATTGCCTCTTCCTTTACCTTCTTCAGGTCCTGCTCCTCTTCTTCCTGTCTCGTCATCTTGAACGCGGGCATTTTCTTTCCAGCCACATGTCTCTTTCTTTCAGCCATTGTAATGTATTTAGTGGTGCAATTTACGATAATTTGAACCTTGATTCTCTTGATCAAAGGATTTTTTCTGTCTGAACCTTGATTCTCTTGATCAAAGGATTTTCCTGATGGTATGTGCGTTACAAACGCATTTCCGGTGCATCCTCGTTGAAAACGAGGACGAGTGGGGTATATACTTTATGGGTAAAAAAATGCCGGACAAAAAATGTTCGGCATATGATAATTATTAAGAATGGGTCAATTCATTATTCCAGGTGCTTGTTGTAAATACCAACCATTTCACCTTTTGCAAGTACATGGCCTGACATCACTTTTTCTATAGAAGCCTTGGTCGCATTTTTCCCGATCAGCACCTTGCTGTCCATAGCATACACCATGAAGTGATACCTGTGGTCGCCCGATTTCGCGCACAAGGGTGTATTGCCATATTCTTTTGCGGCATTCATACCTTCGTGACTGCTCCTGAAGTTTTCAGGTATGTGGCCCAGTGTATCCAGGTTCCATATGAGCCAGTAAGTAAAGCCTTGTCCCGGCGTAGCATTGTAATCGTGCACGATAAGTGTGAGTGATTTTGTGCCTACAGGAATGTTCTTTACATCTATTGGCGGTGTCACTCCTTGTCCGTCGCAGGTGTATTTTATGGGTATCACACCATTGTTGCCAAATGCGGGACTGGTCACATGTAGCGTTCCTGCGGCCCCGGTCTCATCGGCCATTACGATCTTTTTCCCGTTACTGTTCTTGTCGCTCTCCTTTGCAGTGGTATTTGTACCATTCTTATTACTGCCGGACATGTCGGTGCCATTACCGTCAATAGTGGTAGTGGTGGTAACAGTAGTTGTAGTTGCAGAAACAGAATCTGTAGCGCATTTTTCGCTGCTGCCAGAATTGCCTTTGCAGGAATACATAGTTGCGGTCAGTACGCAGGCGGCTATTACAAAGCCAAAGGTCTTGGTTACGTGCTTCATGGTCTTATCAGTATTTACCAAGTAGTAGTAAAAACTGTGCCGTGATAATAATTTTTAAATTATTTCTACAACAAAATCAATTAATTATTACTGATAGGTGTGTGCGTTGCAAACGTACTTCCCGTGCATCTAAGTTGCAAGCAAGGATGAGTTGGGGACGAGTATGTCATAGACTGCAGAGGAACTCCATTGTATCCACTCCGTCCGCATACTCGCTGAGGGCGGGCTTTTGGGAGTCGCCGAAAGGGATGAAGCCCTTTCCTATTATGGCTTGTATCTCTTCGCTGGTGGTGAGGTGTTTCACCAGATCTTCTTTGTTGTCGTAATACTTGTAGTGCAGTACGCTTACTGCCGAGAATGGCATGTCGTTCTCTACCAGTAACAGGGATTCGTTGCTCATGTAGGGCACCCTGTTCAGCAGGTATATGGCGAGATGATAGTCGTAGTTGTTCTTGTATTTGTTGAGGTCGGCATAGTCGTTGTGCCTGTTGAAGATGGTAATGAGGCGCTCAAAGTTGTAACCACGGGGAACGCATACCTGCGTCACATTGCGGCAGCCAAGGCCATAATAGAGGTACACATCATCTGCCAGCAGTGCCAGGTCTTCGTCCGTTTCGCTGTCATCCAGTATGGCCACAGAAGTGCGGTTCTTGCGGATGATGTGCGGGTACTTGCCAAAGTACTGCTCAAAGTACCGGGCGGTATTGTTGCTACCGGTAGCTATGTAGGCATCGCAGCCGTTCAGGCGTTCGGCTATGGTTACCTGTTCTGTTACCGTTGGTTCCCATTCTTCCAGCTTTGCTATGAGGTGCTTCAGCAATACCTCGTCTTTAGAGGACAGCTTTAGCAGCAGCCGGTGACCACTCACAAAGCCGCAAATAAAGTCGTGGAAGCCTACAAGGGGGATATTGCCTGCCATTACTATACCTACCTGTTTATTTGTATCGGGCAGCTTGTAATTGCTTACCCATTGCATTAATTTATCTTTCTGCAGGTACTCATTCACTATATTATCTATAACCAGCGACACGTGGGTAGGGGTAAACCACTGGTTGGCACCTACCGCCCTGTCCTGTATATCCATCCAGGCAAGCTCGTTGCTTTCCATGTACTCCCCAAGCCTGCAAAGCAGGTCTATACGCTGTTCTGTTGATAATTTATCTGCCATAATATTGATACTTAGTACTATAATCTGAAATTTTTAACGAAAGAATGTGTTCAAATTTTCAAATTGTAATTGGTATTTGATGCGAAGTTGTAACTTTGTGGCCAAATAAACTAAATAAACAACTACATCTTATGGCTATTAAGATCACTGATGAGTGTATAAATTGTGGCGCCTGTGAACCTGAATGTCCGAATAATGCGATATATGAGGGTGGAGTAGAATGGGCCATTGCAGATGGTACAGCGGTAAAAGGCGAATTTAAACTGATGGACGGCAGCACTACAGATGCGGCTGCACTACATGCACCAAACGCTGTAGATACTTATTATATAACTCCTAATAAGTGTACAGAATGCCAGGGTTTTCATGAAGAACCACAGTGTGCTGCGGTTTGCCCGGTGGACTGCTGCGTACCGGATGAAATGTACAGGGAGACAGTGGACGAACTGCTCGCCAAAAAAGAATCATTACACATGTAATAGAAAAAGCCCCGATAAGGGGCTTTTTTAATGCGCTTAAGCTAGTGCTTATTTTGTTTCTGCTACTTTTTTCCAGGTGTTATCTCCATCTGGTTTATGGCCCATCTCATCTATGCGATGGGTCATTTCTTTCAGTATATCCGGGCCAAAGCGGGCTGCGTATATTTTCTTTGTCTTGTTTTTGTATACGATCTCATAATTTGTATTGGGCAGGTCGGGTACGAGGTTGTCATATTGATCCTGGCAGGTATCCAGCCTTAATTTTACGATGTCATTAAGAATAACGTCGGTCTTGGCAATGCCCATTTTTTTCTGATAGGTGCCGCTGTCTGTATTGAACCGGATAGCATTGTACGTAACCATACCATTGTTCTTTATCTCAATAGAGTAGGTAGGGCAATGGCCAAAACAGCCGGTGCGCATCATGAGCACGGATACTATATCGTTTCCTTTTGCCGCTTTCTTCTTTTTTGCCTTGTGGGTTTTCGCTATCGCGGAAAAACCTATTAAAACCGATAAAATGACCAGTGTGATCTTCTTCATTTTTTATATTTTGCGTACCCAAAGATAGTTGTTTAATGGCTTAATTGCGGAATGGCTCAATGGCTCAATGGAAACGGATAATAGAATAATGGCCCAATAAATGAACAAATAAGATGTTACCAAAAGAAGAACACGAAGAATTATATTATCAGCTGGCACTTACCAATGTGCCGGGGATAGGGGGCAAGACAGGCCGCGCACTGCTGGAACGCTTTGGCGACGCCACTACTGTATTTAAGACACCGCTGAAGGAACTAAAACAGATAGAAGGTGTAAGCGAGCTGCGGGCAAAGGGCTTTAAGGATGAAGAGGTGTTGAAAAAAGCGGAGCATGAGCTGAATTTTGTGCTGAAGCATGATATAACCCCCATCTATAATAACCGCAAGTATCCCACAAGGCTGAGCAATTGCAGCGACGCACCGCTGCTCATGTTCTATAAAGGAAATGCAGACCTGGATGCTACCAAAATAGTAGCCATAGTAGGCACGCGAAAGAACACGGACTATGGTACCAAGCTGTGCGAAGAACTGATAGAAGGCCTGCAATCGCTTGATAATATAATAATAGTGAGCGGACTGGCGCTGGGTATAGATGCCATAGCGCATAAGAAATGTGTAGCGCTGGGCATACCTACGGTAGGCGTGCTGGGTCATGGGCTGGATATGGTGTACCCGCATACCCATAAAGGACTGACAGAACAGATTATAGAGCGGGGTGGTATACTTACTGAGTTCCCGTCAGGCACAATACTGGACAGGAGTAATTTCCCGATGAGAAACCGGATAGTGGCGGGGCTTAGTGATGTGACTGTGGTAGTAGAGAGCAATATAGCCGGTGGTGCACTGATAACGGCCCAAATGGCCAGTGGCTATAACAGGGAGGTAGCGGCTTTTCCCGGCAGGGTGAATGACAGTCGCAGTGCCGGATGCAATGACCTGATACGTACCAACGTGGCAGCTATGATCACCAAAGCAGACGACCTGATAGAAATGATGAACTGGAAAGATGGCAAGCCCAAAGCGGTGCAGCGCCAGCTATTCATCAACTTTACCCCTGAGGAACAAAAGATAGTAGATCTGCTGCAAACGAAGGACAGTGTGCATGCCGATGAGTTGTTTCACCATACGGGTTTTCCAAGCTCGATACTGGCTGCTACATTGCTGCAACTGGAGATGCAGGGATTAGTGAGGTCCTTACCGGGGAAGCTGTATAGGATGAATTAGAGGCCTCACCCCGGCCCTCTCCGAAGGAGAGGGTGAGGTCGAATGAGGTGTATAATATCTATAGTTTACTTAAAGGCTGTGTATAGTGTCGTTATGCCGAAGGTGAGCGGTTGTGCTTTTGCATCTTTAAAGCCGCATTTTGTGAGTATGTCAACGAACCTTTTTCCTTCGGGGAAGGCCATTACTGATTCCGGGAGGTAGGTGTAGGCCGTGTCGTGTTTGGATACCATCTTGCCGAGGGTAGGCAGTATGTACTTGAAATAGAACTGGTATAGCTGCTTTACTGGGAAGGAAGAGGGGTGCGAGAATTCCAGTATCACTACTTTGCCGCCGGGGCGAATGACGCGGTTCATCTCGGTAAGACCTTTTTCCAGGTGCTCAAAGTTGCGGACGCCGTAGGCACACATTACTGCATCGTATTCGCCGGTGGCAAAGGGCATAGATTCGCTGTCGCCGGTCTGCAGGGTGATGAGCTGCTGCAAATTTTTGTCAATTAATTTTTTCCTGCCTACTTCCAGCATTCCGTCGGCAATATCTACGCCTGTTATCTTTTTTGGTTGCAATGCGGCGGCGGCTATTGCCATATCGCCCGTACCTGTGGCTACATCCAGTATATTTTGCGGTTTTATAGCGGCCACCTCGGCTATCGCTTTTTTGCGCCAGCCCTTGTCTATTCCCATAGATAAAAAGTGGTTCAAAAAGTCGTAACGCACGGCTATATTATTGAACATGTCCGCTACTTGCGCTTTCTTGCTTAAATTTGACGCATTATCCGGTACTATTTTGGCAGCCGGGTTTGTTTCTGGTACTGATTGCATTGGCGCAAAAGTACGTTTTAAGTATAAAAAGCAAGCGGTAAGATTTAAACGCAGGCAGGTATTACAGGTTTTAAAATGGATATAACTACAGCAAAATATATAATCAGCAGCCCTACGGTAGGCGGATGCCCTAAGCCCGACAGGGCGGAGTATGCTTTTATCGGGCGTTCTAACGTGGGTAAGTCGTCGCTCATCAATATGCTGACCAACCAGAGCAAACTGGCAAAAACATCTAATACGCCGGGCAAAACACAGCTTATTAACCATTTTCTCATCAACAACTCTTTCTATATCGTGGATCTCCCGGGATATGGATTTGCCAAGGTATCTCAAAAGACCAGGGCGACATGGGAAAAGATGATAGAGGATTACCTTAAGGAGCGTACCAATCTTGTTACTGTATTTGTACTTATAGACAGTCGCCATGAACCGCAAAAGATAGACCTTGAATTCCTGCGCAAGCTGGGCGAGTGGGGTGTGCCGTTCAATGTGATATTTACGAAAGCAGATAAAAGCTCGCAACGTGATGCGGCAAAGAATGCCCGCTACTTTGTAGAGGCCATGAAGAAGGAATGGGAATTCATACCCCGCAGCTTTATGACCAGCGCTGTAAAATTCCTTGGGCGTAAAGAGATCATTGCTTATATAGATGAATTGAACCAGGAATTTGTATTGCCGGAAGAAGCGCCGAAAGGTTGATAGGTTGATAAGTTATTTGGTTAACGGGTTTTGATCAAGTTGTTTTTATGGAGATCGTATTAGAGCCGGTAGCTACTACTCATAATGTTCGTACGGAAGTCACTGATGACTCCTGGGGTGAGGTGGTCACCAATATTACCCTGGCTGATCACATACCAACGGAAGCGTTTGACAGCATTGAGCTATTCTCTCACCTGGAGATCATTTTTTATTTTGATAAAGTAGGGGATGATGCAGTTATTTTCTCAGGACGACCAAGAGGTAATCCTGATTACCCTGTAATGGGTATACTGGCGCAACGCAAAAAGGACAGGCCTAATAAGATAGGTCTATGTACGGTTGAGCTGGTTAGCCATGAAGGCCGGACAATAACTGTAAAGGGCCTTGATGCCATAGATGGCACGCCTGTGCTGGACATAAAACCTGTATTCAAAGAGTTTCAGACAGCTAAAGAAGTAACGCAGCCCGAATGGGTGAGTGATCTGATGAAGTATTACTGGCGGTAGTTGGTAATGAATATACCGTAAGAAGGGTATAGGGCAGGTTTGCCACGAAGCTAATTTTGCTATAAATAAAAATAGCAAAATGAGAACGAAAAACCTGTTTACTACGATGATGGCGGTTTGTGTGATAGCCGCAGTGTCCTGCACTAAGAAAAGCAGTACGACCAGTACTACTACACCCACTACCACCACTACGACCTCGGTTACTCCTACGCCTGTTACCACTACTACAGTTACTCCTACACCTACTGTTGTGCCGGGTTTTAAATGGGTGGGAAATACGACAGATACTGTTGTGGCTGATTCAGCCTATTACGCATCGGCGTATAAAACTATCAAAGCATTCAAGAACGGTACTGCTAAATTCATTGAGATAAACCTGACAGGCGGTACAGCAGCTACTTATACAGTAGGTAGTGGTAATGCGATATCATATATAGCTACAGGACAAAGCACTACTTATGTAGCTGCTACAGGCAGTGTGGTCATAGATTCTGTAGTAGGTGCCAAGATGTATGGTTCCTTTACCTCTACAGGTACCGGTGCAGGATTGACGTCGCTTTCAGGAAAATTCATCAGTATGGACGTACGATAATAGTATGATGCGATAGCGTGTCTTAAAAGTGTGTGTTTTTAATTTCCTGCCTGTGGTTTGTTAGTTGGCCGCAGGCAGGTTTTAATTTATGGAGCATTAATTAACGGATTGCTAATAACAAACGTTTAAGAAAATACCGTTTTTTAACGGTATGACAGTTCAATAATATAATGCAGTTTTGTAAGTGATAAACAAACCATGTTAAAATAGCGCACAACCCTCAACTCACCACCATGCTAACAATACCGATCAACAGATACAAGCCTTACGAATACATACAGCTATCGCGCGAGGTAGTTCTTGATTCATTAGTGCCGGAAGAGCGTATAGCAACTACAAGCATAAAAAGCCGGTGTAAATATGACCCGATCACTAAACTGATACAACCTGTACTTGTGTTTGGTGAAATGGAATGGCTGATACATAAAATAATACAACAGGAAAGACTGTAATTTTCTTCAGATTCATTTTTCGTTCTTATGAGTGCAACCTACAAATAGGTTACGAAAACAAAATAAGTGAGGCTTAATAGCTTCACTTATTTTTTTGCGCTGAAATCAATCAATATATCCTCATATGTATAGGGGATGAAGCGTTGTAAGGAGCAAAATGCAGAAAATTGATGTTATTACCCTATAAAAATTTCTTGTGTATATTTGTAACAGCCAATATCCTAAATAAGAAATGCAATTAGCACAACGATTGAATTCTGTTACAGAGCCGCAGACGATAAAGATGGCCAAGATGAGCCGCGAATTGAAAGCAAAGGGTATCAACATTATAGACCTAAGCCTCGGAGAACCTGACTTCAAAACACCCGATCATATTATAGCCGCAGCCACAAAAGCAATGGCAGATGGTTTTACCAAATATCCACCGGTAGCCGGCTTTCCTGACCTGCTGGAAGCGATAAGCATAAAGCTGAAAAGAGATAATAACCTGGACTATGCCACGAATGAGATTATGGTATCGACCGGTGCCAAACAAAGCCTTGATAATGCCGTGATGGCGATAGTAGACCCGGGAGATGAGGTGATCATTCCTACACCGTTCTGGGTCACTTATGCATCGCAGGTGCAGCTTGCAGGCGGGGTGGTGAAATACATCAGCTGTGGTATAGAAAATGACTTTAAACTAAAGCCGGAACAGCTGGAAGCTGCTATCAGCTCCAAGACAAAGCTGTTCATGTTCTCATCGCCATGCAACCCGACGGGTAGCGTGTACTCAAAGGAAGAACTGGAAGGCCTTGTAGCTATCTTCAAAAAATACCCGCAGGTAGTTATTATCAGCGATGAGATATACGAGTACATCAATTACGTAGGTCATCATGTGAGCATTGCGCAGTTTGATGATGTGAAAGACAGGGTAGTTGTGATCAATGGTATGTCGAAAGCATATGCAATGACGGGCTGGCGCCTGGGCTATATGGCCGGGCCAAGGGAGATAATACAGGCGTGTGAAAGACTGCAGGCACAAAGCACAAGCGGTGCAAACAGCATAACACAAAAAGCAGCTGTAGTAGCATTGCTTAGTGACCTGGCGCCTACTTATAAAATGGTAGATGCGTTCAAACAGCGTAAGGAATATGTAATAGGCGCATTGAAAAAAATGCCGGGGGTAAAATGCAATGACCCTGAAGGGGCATTTTATGCGTTCCCGGATATCAGTTCTTTCTTTGGTAAAAAATATGGAGATCACGTCATCAACAATGACCTGGACATGAGCATGTACCTGCTCAATGAAGCGCATGTAGCTACGGTATGTGGCAGCGCGTTTGGTGCAGATAGTTGTATACGCCTTTCGTTTGCCACCTCTATGACCAATCTTATGGCTGCGATGGAGCAGATGGCTGCCGCATTTGCTCAGCTAAACTAAAACCAGTAATAGACATATTGCAAAAGCCACCTGCTCAGACGAACAGGTGGCTTTAATATTTTTAAGACAATTATTTTTTGGCCGGGGACGCAATGGGTATTACGGCTGGTGGTTGTGCCACAGGAGCAGGTGTAGTAGCTGCCTGTATACCTGTAGCTATGGGTATCATATCAGTGTATATAGAATCCAGTTCTTCGGGGTGTTCTTTATACCATTCGAGGTCCTCTGTAAACTGTGCTGCTGTGATATTGTAGTGGGCAAAAATGTCTTTGTAGTAAACAGCGAGGGAATCATTGTTTTTAGTGCCGCCCTGTTTATGTAAGCTGTCTTTCTGAAAGGAGCTGAGCGTTTCCGCCATATTTATATCCAGCAAGAGCTTTTGCATTATTTTAGGGGACATGTGGTTGCCTTCTGCGGTTTTATTTTTGCAGCTGACAAA
>JAOQAP010000252.1 GCA_025963465.1 Flavipsychrobacter sp. | reverse complement strand
TCCGCGCCGCACCGTTCATTACTGGATCAGGCAGAACAGTTGGGACATTCAGAAAGAGAATGCGGCACATATGCCGGCATTAATAGTGGAGAACTGTTATCATGTCATAGCCCGCTACACAGAACAGCTCATGTCCGGCGACCGTGCAGAAACACCTGTTACTTATAAGGAAGCAGACACACTATATAAGCTGGCCATGACGCTCAATAAACTGAAAGGCCGTATTTCACTCAACGAAAGCATGCAGGTCATGGGCAACTTTATGGAAAGCGTGGAGAAGATCGCACCCACCATGACCGACTGTATATTGCCGTTTGCTGACCAGTTCATTGCGGAAAACGCAATAGCTGCCCGCAAGGCCCGCCAGGCAAAACCGTCAGAGGTATTACTATTTCGTCCCACTAATACAGAAAAGCAACAAGATCTCGATGACATAGCAGCTTGGCAGCAGGAAAATAAAATGCCCGAAGATGCTGACGAAAAACCAACGGCATCCGTAGCAGACATGCGCCGCAGAAGCAACTTCCGTTCTCCAGGTGATGCGCACGCTGCCGCACTTCATCACAGGCAAGCAAAACCTACCTACGAGCAGTTTATAGCAGATATGCAAAAGCAGGACGAAACCCTGAAACATCTGTTCCCGTTAAATACCAAACACACACGGGCAGCATAAAAGATTTTGCAGCCCTTGAATAGTGAGCAACAATTCCGCTTAAAAACAGCTTAACTCCCTGGAAACCAAATCCCATGTGAGCAACAATTTTTGCAAAAAAAGTAATGACAACATGTGTGGCGAATAGGTGAGTGTATTACTTCAACACACAATTATGATAACTAAACAGGGCGCTGCTGTTGTAGGAATCACATTCCTTTTGTGCTTCAGACTTTGTTTTGTTTTCTATGGTTATGGTCCTGCCATTGCTTAGTGCGCCGCCATCGCAATGGCAGGTATAGCTTTTATGGCAGGCGCTGCATAGCATAAGTGCTGACAGGCAGCATGCAAGGAGTAGTTTGTTTTTCATGGCGGATGTGGATTGATGTAAAGTTAACCAATGCAGAGCTGCTACAGGCCTATCTTTGCATGGCGTGTATTGACGATTTACCAAAATTGGCATACTTTAGCATCATAATTACTGTGCCTGCAACCATGAGTGAACAATTACCCTTTCTCAATTTCTCTTTAAAAAAGACCCTGGAAACCGAGCCTGACAGTTTTCTTAAAGCGCGTATCAGCATTGTATATACCGTAGTACTCTTTTCTTTATTTAAGGCGTGCATTGTTATAGGTGTGGGCGTTGCGCATGAGCAGTGGCTGCAGGTTGTAAGGGCTGGTGTGGCGTTTGCCATATATGCCGTGCTGGGAAAGATACTGCTGTACCGCCCCGTGCATATCATGAAGCTGGCGCACATAATGATAGTAATAGGTATGTTCTTTGTGTGGACAAACATATTCGTCTATGCCCATAAGATAAACCTGGTAACGGTCCAGTTCGTGTTCATGATCATGCTGAGCAGCTTTTATACACTTGGCAACAGGTGGGCGATAATATATTCTACTATAAGCAGTCTCCCCGTATTACTGATGCTCTTCCTGCATGGCAATACAGACATTTCCTTTGCGGGTACGCTGCAGGAGTTTGCATCGCCCGGCTATGAGATCATAGTGCTGCTCAATTTTGTATCTATCGTTTTGTCGCACTATCTTTTTTACCAGGCTTTCAGCCTGAACATAAAAGAGAAGGAACGGTTGAACCTGGAACTGCAGCTTGCTGTGGTAGAGGCACGGAAGATGGCCGAGTCGAAGACCAATTTCCTTTCTACCATATCGCATGAGCTGCGCACGCCGCTCAACTCGGTGATAGGTATCTCTGAGTTGCTGATCAGCGACAAGCCCGAACCGAGGCAGAAGGAGAACCTTACCATACTGCAATATGCTGCACAGGACCTGCTGTCGCTAATTAATAATGTGCTCGACTTCAACAAGGTAGACTCTGATAATGTAGTGCTGGAAAAGGTGCCGTTCCGCCTGGCTGAGTTTATGGAGAACATATGCCTGGGGCTGAAGGTAAAGGCGGAGGACAAGGGCCTGGATTTCAGGCTGGAGATAGATGAGCAGCTGGTAGACGTGAATGTGATGAGCGATACTACCCGCTTATCGCAACTGGTATATAACCTGGTGAGCAATGCAATAAAGTTTACAGAAAAAGGTAGCGTGACCGTGAAGCTGGAACATGCAGGCAAGACGGGCAAGGTTGTGAATGTATCGTTTTCGGTAACAGATACCGGTATAGGTATTCACCCCGACAGGCACCACACGATATTCGACCTCTTTACGCAGGCAGAATCTGATACGACACGTAAGTATGGCGGCACAGGCCTGGGCCTGGCAATAGTGAAGCAGGTGCTTACCTTGTTCCACAGCGAGATATGCATGGAGAGCAGCCTCAACATAGGCACGCGCTTTTCATTCACAATACCATTTACAACCACAGCGGCCGTGGCGACCACCATGCGGCAACAGGCACAGGCCGCAGGTGGAGACCTGAGCCACCTGAAAATACTGGTAGCAGAAGATAACAACTTCAACAGGCTGATCATCAAAAAGCAGTTCGATATGCTGAATATAGAACCCGTGATAGTGGATAACGGGGAACTGGCATATGAGGCGCACCTTGCAGATCAGTATCATGCTATTTTTATAGACCTGCACATGCCGGTGCGCGACGGGTATGAAACCACCAGGCTGATACGGGCTATTGAAGATGCGGCAAAATCGAAAGTGTATATTATTGCCTTTACAGCCTCGGTAACGGAGCAGCAGAAGATAACAGAAAGCGGCTTTGACGACTACCTGTACAAACCCGTGAACATGAAGGACCTGCGCGAAAAGCTTGAACATATAGATGCACACCACCGCACGCTCACGGACGGACTGGTACTATCATAAAAAAAGCTGCACCATGCGATGCAGCTTTGAAATATTCTTCTTGTTGTCTTGTCTTAGTTAATAGTAACGGTAACATTACCGCCTGAAGTAGTCCATTTTACAGTACTACCTGTGCATAAGCTAGCAGTAGTAAGGATGGAAGGATCACAACCTGAACCAACTTTTGCTATACCACAAGCCACGAACACTTTTGCCATATCCCAGTGACTGCCCGGAACGGTAAAAGTAGTAGGGCAACCTGAACCAAGCCACACGTTGCCATGTGAGCACAGGTCATTGATGCTTGTAAAAGTTACGGTGCTGGCAGGCTTCATCTGTACGACTGATGAATTCATAGCAGAACAACCACCCGGAGTTGTACCATTGCTGGCACCAAGATTTACTCCTATAGACGAAGCTGAATTGTTGACAATGGTCATAGACTGTGCCGATACTTTAGTAAATGCGCCTAAGCATACCATGGCAATAACTAGATATTTTTTCATGAAATTTCTTTTTTTAGGTAAGTAAAGATATGTTATTATTTTAATTTTTCTAAATTTCAGGATATACTTTTATTATACCCGTTCCTGCTTAAGACATATTCCCGCGGCTTTTTGGTTGGGTAGCGCCCTGAAAATCGTCTTTTATGCATTTTTAATGCCCTTTTATCTGTGCTTCCACTACCGAAAGAGCAATAATATTCACTATCTGCCTTACGCTGCTACCCAGTTGCAGTACGTATACTGGTTTACGCAGCCCCAGTAGTATAGGTCCAACGGCTTCTGCGCCACCTACCTCCTGCAGCAGGTGGTAGGCTATATTGCCTGCGGCAAGATTTGGGAATATCAGCACATTGGGCGCTTCGTTCACCAGGTCAGAGAAGGGATAGTTCTCTTTCAACAGGTCTTTGTTGAACGCCACACCTGCCTGCACTTCGCCATCTATCACCAGGTCCGGACGGGCGGCTTTTATTTTAGCCACGGCATTGCGCACCGTATGTGCTTCCGGTGAAAGGCTGCTGCCAAAGTTGGAGTAAGACAGCATGGCCACGCGGGGCTTTATATTGAAAATGTTCAATGCTTTTTCGGTCAGCAGGGTTATATCTACCAGCTCATCTTCGGTCGGGTTGAAGTTGAGGGTAGTATCGGCAAAGAACAGAGGGCCTTTCTTGGTCAGCATGATATACATGCCTGCTACGCGCTTGGTGCCTTCGGTCATGCCTATTATTTCCAGTGCCGGACGTATAGTGTCCGGGTATTTGCGGGTAAGGCCCGATATCATGGCATCGGCCTCGCCGCCGTTCACCATCATACAGCCAAAGTGTACCCGCTCGCGCATGGCCTTCTTGGCCTCATACAGGTTATACCCCTTACGCTGGCGTTTTTCAAAGAATATTTCGCCATACTCGTTGCGCTTTTGTTCGCTGGAGTCGTCTTTAGGATCTATGATCTCAACATCTTCCAGGTGCAGGCCATTTTCAGAGATCATTGCTTCGATCTTGGCCCTGTTACCCAGTAGTATAGGTATGGCTATGCCATCGTCCTTGGCTATCTGTGCTGCCTTGAGCACCTTGATGTTCTCGGATTCTGCAAATACAACCCGCTTAGGATTTTGTTTGGCTTTATTAATAATGTACTTCAGCAGGTTATCATCTGAACCCAACCTGCTATATAGCTCGTTCTCGTAGGCGGTCCAGTCGGTGATCGGCTTTTTGGCTACGCTGCTGTCCATGGCTGCCTTTGCTACAGCGGTAGATACGCTTACCAGCAGTCGCGGGTCCATGGGTTTGGGTATAATATAAGTAGGGCCATATTGCAGGCTTATATCATTATAGGCTACATTCACTATGTCCGGCACAGGTTCTTTTGCCAGTGCGGCCAGTGCTTTTACAGCGGCCAGCTTCATTTCCTCGTTGATACTGCCGGCGCGCACATCCAGCGCTCCGCGGAATATATAAGGGAAGCCCAGTACATTATTCACCTGGTTAGGGTAGTCGCTGCGGCCGGTTGCCATTACCACATCTGGGCGTGCTTCCAGCGCATCGTCGTAGGTGATCTCCGGGTCCGGGTTGGCCAGGGCGAAAACGATAGGCTTAGGCGCCATACCTTTTACCATATCCTTAGATACCACATTACCTTTAGACAGGCCGATGAACACATCTGCACCAATCATTGCATCCTGCAGGCCCATGTGCGGTACATCCTGTGCAAACTGAAGTTTGTATTCTTCCAGGTCAGTGCGGCTTTTAGTAATGAGGCCCTTGCTGTCGAACATGTACATGTTCTTTACATTGGCACCCAGGGCCAGGTATATCTTGCAGCAGGATATGGCCGAAGCCCCTGCACCGCTGATCACAAATTTCACATCATCTATGTTCTTGTTCACAATGTCCAGTGCGTTCAGCAGTGCCGCACCAGATATGATGGCAGTGCCGTGCTGGTCATCGTGCATAATAGGAATGCTGAGCTCTTCCTTCAGCCTGCGCTCTATTTCAAAGCATTCCGGCGCTTTTATATCTTCCAGGTTAATACCGCCGAATGTAGGCTCCAGTGCCTTTACTACATTTATAAACTCGTCTATACCACGCGCATTCAGCTCTATATCAAACACATCTATATCGGCATATATCTTGAACAGCAGGCCTTTACCTTCCATTACAGGCTTAGACGCTTCAGGACCTATATCGCCCAGACCCAGTACGGCCGTACCATTGCTGATAACAGCTACAAGGTTGCCTTTGGCGGTGTATTTATATACGTTCTCTACATTGGCATGTATCTCCATACAAGGCTCCGCAACACCGGGCGAGTAGGCGAGTGCCAGGTCGCGCTGGGTCTTGGTTTCCTTTGTAGGAACAACTTCTATTTTACCCGGACGCCCTTTCGAGTGATATTCCAGTGCATCCTCTTTCCTGATCAGTTGAGCCATTTACTTGCTTATTTGAGCCGACTAAGTTACGAATATGGGCAAGAAATTTTAGCCCGTCCGGTTAATCAAGGTACAATAATCAAAAAGACAGATGAGCGCAAATGATATATTTTAAGAAGCAGGTTATTTTTTTACTTCTGACCCAAGATTACCATTCGTTATTACGTCTATAGGGGTAGGAGGGGTTAGATGTAGGGTGACCTGGTGGTTTTCTATGCTTTTCAGTCAGAAATATAACCTTAAAATAAGATTGTATAACCAAATAAATTATATACGCATTTGTGCGTTGTGATGCAGAAAATCATCAGGAATTGATTAAATTTGCTGCCTTGTAGTTTTTTGAACGTAATATCATCGATCCAGGCTCATTATATTGTCATTTTTAGCCGGTTGAAAGTTTCTGGTCTTAAAATTGCTGTTAATAAAAAAATAAAAAACAGAATATGAAAAAAGGTTTTTACTTACAAAGTTTGCTTGTTCTATGTTTTGTGTTGTTTTCGGCGGTGGCAAATGCTACCTTACCGACAATAACAAAAAATCCTGTCAACAAAACAGTTTGCCGTCCGGATACTACGTATTTTACTACTGCAGCTATTGATACTCCCGGTGCTTTGGCTATTACCTACTCATGGCAGGTATCTGAAGATGGCGGTGTTAACTGGATGACCCTTACAAAAGATACATTGGAATATAAACTTGTGGGTTCTGATTCACTGGTTGTAATGACAGATACAAGCGTAAGTGGTAATCTGTATCGTGCTATAGCTACTAACACTGATGGTGCAGATACTTCTGCAGGTGCAATGCTTACTGTACTTTATCCTACAGCCGGCACTATATCAGGTTCAAACGTATGTAAAGCCGGTACGACTACTTTAGGTTCTACAGTACTTGGCGGTGTATGGATGAGCATGAACAATAGCATTGCAACTATTGGTAGCTCTACTGGTGTTGTTACCGGTGTTGCCTTTGGTTTCGATACAATAAAGTATGCTGTTACCAATACATGCGGTCCTGATACAGCTATGTTCGTTATACATGTAGATACAACTCTGATCGTTGCGCCTATCTTAGGTCCAAACGTTGTTTGTAAAGGAAATTTTATTTCCCTTACCAATAAAAATACAATGTTTGGAACAGGTGTATGGAGCGAAAGCACAGGTAATACTACCGTATCTTCTATAGGTTCAGTAGTTGGTGTAGCACAGGGTACAGACGTTATCAACTACACATTCACAAATGCCTGTAACTCAGTTAGCTCTAACAAAACAGTTTCTGTAGATACTGTACTTGATCCTGGCACGATTTCAGGTGCTACCAACGATGTTTGTTATGGTTCATGGATAAGTCTTACTGCATCTAAAGGCGGTGGTATCTGGATCACGGGTTCTTCTGATATCGCGGTGGTTGATGGTTCAGGAAATGTTACAGGCGTGGCACAGGGTACTGCAGTAATATCTTACATCTTCTCTAATGCATGTGGCGTAAGTGCTGCTACAGATACAATAACAGTATACGCTAATGCAGCAATGATAGGTGGTATTGATAGCGTAGGTATCCATCTTACACGTACACTGACAGATTCTACTGTAGGTGGTAAATGGTACAGCAGCGATACCTCTATCGCTACTATCGATACATTTACAGGTGTTGTTACCGGTAAAGACACCGGTTTTACAACCATTACTTATACGGTTACTAATCTTTGCGGTACAAGCAGCAGCTACCTTACTCTTACTGTAGGTCCTCCACCTTTCCCTGGTAATATATATGGCGCGGGTTCTAATTTTGACTCTTCAGTTTGTAAGGGCGCTACCCTGGCATTATTTGATACTGCAAAGAATGGTACAGGAACATGGAGCAGCACTCAGGATACTCTGGCTACTGTCGATATGTATACAGGTGTAGTTACCGGAGTTAAACCGGGATTGGATACCATCGTGTACACGTTTACAAATGCACTTGGTACTTCAAAAGCGATCATACCTATTTATATTAATATTCCTCCGGTAATAAAACTTACGGGTCCTTCAACTGTGAAAGTTGGTGCTGACCTGATATTCAGGGCTACTCCATACCAGGATTGGACACATACTCCGGGTTCTATAGACTATCCTACAGATAAGAGCGATGTTACAATAGGCGTGTTTACAGACAGTAATAAGCACATGGGTGATTTCATTGCAGTAATGGACTCTTCGGGTTTACACCGTACAAACCTCGCTTCTTATATAGTATTCCATGGTGGTACTGATAATATCACTTACACAGTTAAGAATTCATGCGGTACTTCTAAGGCAAGCTACAGGATATTCCTTAGCACTGTAGCTGTTCCACAGGTAAACGGTACTAATAATTCATTGAATGTATTCCCTAACCCTACAGATGGTGCTGTTACTATCAGCCTTAACTCTGATGTTGCAGAAGATGCTGATGTTGTGATCACTAACGTACTTGGTGCTAAAGTGAGGGAAATGAAAATAACTACCAACAAAGCATATAACATCAGGCTCGATCAGCCGGCAGGCGTTTATTTCTTATCTGCAAGCAATGCTTCAGGTAAGTATGATGCAACTATCGTAGTGTCGAAATAAGACTGGAAAAACATAATAAAAGGGAATGGCGGGCTATATGGCCCGCCATTCCTTTTATAAAAAACACAGGTAAACCGATCGTTAGGTTAAGAATGGTTAAGCAGTAGTACTATTTTGACCAATAAGATATATTTTTGCTCTGCAAATCAAAAAAAACATTCCGATGAGTTTTATTACAGAGATCGTTGCCCGCCAGATACTTGATAGCCGCGGCAATCCTACAGTAGAGGTAGATGTATATACGAACCAGGGCGCTATGGGCCGTGCTGCAGTGCCAAGCGGTGCCAGCACCGGTAAGCATGAGGCGGTAGAACTGAGGGACGGTGATAAGAAAAAGTACCTGGGCAAAGGTGTACTGAAAGCTGTGAGCAATGTAAATGATGTATTAGCAGAAGAATTGAACGGCTGGGACGTAACAGACCAGCGCGGCCTGGACCAGGCGATGCTGGACATAGACGGTACTGATAATAAGAGCAAGCTGGGCGCTAATGCGATACTGGCTGTAAGTATGGCTGCAGCAAAAGCTGCTGCACAAACAGTAGGTCTGCCACTATACCGCTACATAGGTGGTGCAAATGCAAAGACATTACCTGTTCCGATGATGAACATATTGAATGGTGGTGCACATGCTGATAATAAGATCGATTTCCAGGAGTTCATGGTAATGCCGATCGGTGCATCCAGCTTTAGCGAAGGATTGCGCTGGGGTGTGGAAATATTCCACTCGCTGAAAACAGTATTGAAGAACAAAGGATACAGCACTAACGTAGGGGATGAAGGTGGTTTTGCACCCAACATACAAAGCAATGAAGAAGCGATAGAAACAGTGCTGATGGCTATAGAAAAAGCAGGCTACAAGCCGGGCTCACAGGTGAGCATAGCTATGGACGCAGCTAACAGTGAACTGTATAATGACAAGGACAAGAAATACCATTTCCACAAGAGCGATGGCAAGAAGATGAGCAGTGATGAACTGGTAGAGTTCTGGGTGAAGTGGTGTAAGAAGT
>JAOQAP010000191.1 GCA_025963465.1 Flavipsychrobacter sp. | reverse complement strand
GGGCTTATGTTCCGTGAATTTTTCATGTGGTTGTCGGCATCTATGAAAATGGTATCTGGAAAAAACCCCGGCAGCGCTATCAATTTATTACCACCCAGCGGCTGGTCTGAATTATGATATGGAAAGCAATAGGCGGCAGTGTTATAGGTACATCTCATGTAGCCGCTGATAAGACATGTGAAGATGCTATTCATTACACAACACTAACAGACGCAAATGGCAATGAAGCACTCATATGCTGTGTAAGCGATGGGGCTGGCAGCGCGCAGTATGCAGCATGGGCATCTGATTATACAACAAACACTATGGTAAGCGGGCTGCAACTTGTAGCCTCATCCGGCCAGCCGGTAACTGAAGGTGACATATACGCCCTGGTAGAAGATATTTATGACGGACTGGTAAACGAAGCAGCGATCCGGCAAACAGAACTGAATGAATATTCCTGCACATTGCTCGGTTGCTATATTACAACTACAATGGCAGCTTTCTTCCAGGTAGGTGATGGCGCCATAGTGCGCAATGATGGCAATAATTTTTATATACCTGTCTGGTGGCCGGATAATGGCGAATACCAAAACACCACCTCGTTCATTGTTGACGATAAAACATTCAGTAACCTGAATGTGCTTATACTGGAAGAGTCTGTAAGCGAGGTCGCCATATTATCTGACGGGCTACAGCTATTGGCGCTCAATACCGAAAGCCAGACCGCTCACCAGCCCTTCTTTACCGATCTCTTACGTTTCCTGCGCAGGGCGGATGATACTGATAAAATATAGGTACTGAACACCAAACTGGCTGAAGACCTCAACGGCCCGCAGATCAATGCTCGCACAGACGATGATAAAACACTATTTCTCGCTACAAGGCTAACCGCATGACGTTTCACGGGCTACATAACGAACAATATGTGACCGGCCGCGAACTGGGCAGAGGTGGTGAGGGAACAGTGTATGAGTTGCAGAACCATAGCGCACTTGTTCTGAAAAAATATAATGAACCACTTACTGCAGAAAAAATAAGTAAGCTGCAACTCATGGTAGCTATGCGCAGCAAGGACATTGAAGCCTTCGCCGCATGGCCCACCGATCTTGTACTGGACAATGCCGACAAAATATGCGGCTTCATTATGAAAAAGCTTACTGGTTATGTACCACTGCATATGATCTTCAGTCCTATGGATCGCAAAAAGCTTTTCCCGGATAAAGGCTACAATTTTCTCGTACACGTAGCCCGTAATCTTGCAACAGCCTTTTACAAATTGCACGAGGCGGGCCTTGTTGTAGGCGATGTCAATGAGGGGAATATACTTATTAGCTCTTCCGGCATTATAGCTTTTATTGACTGTGATTCATTCCAGGTAAAAGGCAATAAGAACTACTTCTTCTGTGAAGTAGGGGTACCGCGTTACACTCCACCGGAGCTACTGAAAGAAGGTTCTTTTGAGCATATAATCCGCACCGTAAATACCGATAGCTTTTCATTAGCGGTCCTGGTATTCCAGCTACTGTTTCTCGGCAGGCATCCGTTTGCAGGTAAGAACAGGTCGGCCGCGGACATTGACGAAGAAACAGCCATTCGCAAACATGAGTTTGCCTACTCATTAGAAAATAAGAAGAAGAGACTTTCTCCGCCTAATGATAGTTTCAGCATCACCAATCTTCCGGCACCAGTTGTCTCCTTATTCCATCAGGCTTTCGAACATGATAAACGACCGGCACCTGCCGACTGGATAAAGGCACTCGATAGTCTGCTCGCAGATATGATCACCTGTTCAGAGTCCCGCCTGCACACTTACCCTGCACAAATGCAGGAGTGCCCATGGTGCTGGTTCAAAAAAACAAGAGGCATATTATATTTCATTGACGATAGCTACCTGCAGGCACACACTATACTTGCCGATATAGAAAGCTTTGTAAACGGATTCCATCTCGAGAAGTTGGAGCTGGAGAAATGGAGTGATGCTCCTGCGTTCCAATCATTAATACCTACACCAGTTGAAAAAAAGTATCGCAACTACAAAGCATGGAATATAGGAGTAAGCATTACAGCTTTTATTGCCTGTATACTTTTCTATTTTACTTCATCTGCATCGCATCGCTGGATGCTATCCTGTGCCATCTTTTTACCCATTCTTATCTATAAGTTTTCTCCCTGGAGCGTAAAATTAAAAGCAGAGCTAAGCCGACTTACAGATACGCACATCAAAATGCAGGAACAACTTAACAAATTGATCCTTGAACATGATACCCCTGCAGATAGCAATAATTATAGTGCAGGGCTCAACAACCTCAATAAGTATGTCCACGATTTCAGGCGATTGCCTGATGAACTGGAACGACGCAAAAAAATAATGGAAGAAAGCGTCTACAATGAACAGCTCGACTATTTCTTGTTCCGGTTCGATATCGAAGGACATCAGATCCCGTCGTTCGGCGCAGCAAAAAAAACTGCGCTATACAATAGCGGCATCCGCAATGCTGCTGACATACATAAGCTACAAACAACAAAAGTGCCCGGCATAGGTCCTAAAAACATACAAGTACTGCTTAGCTGGCAGCGGCAGCTCTCCACGCAGTTTGTTTACATCCCCGATAATTACAAAATAGCTATCGGTATGGAACGGGTAACCCATGATATTGCCCAAATAAGAGTCCGGCTGGAACAACTCATTCGTAAAGAATACCAGGCAGTGAATTATTTGAAGCAAAACATTACCAATCGTAGCCTCATTCTCAAAAGGCAGATCAATGACCTGTCTGTCAGAACTCAGCAAGCCGCAATTGACAAAGCACATTTTGCTGATTTTATGTCTTAAGTAAGATAAAATATTAACCGCGTGTAAATATTAGCTGTATTTTCTATGTAATTCCGTTACCTGTGTAAGAAAACAGTTATCTTTATGCCCGATTTGGAGGCTGGGCAAGTGTTCACACCTGCCGCAGTCGGTCTTATTAATAATATTATTGCACTAGTTAATTTTTTTTATGAAAAGAACTCTAAAGTTTTCTTACTGTTTATTCCTGTTAATAGCAGTATTTAGCAATCCGCAAATGTTGCATGCGCAGTTGATCAACACTATGGCTGGCGATGGAACATGGGGTGGTGGGGCCGAGAATGTGCCGGCAACAAGCACTTCTATTACAAACCCTGTCGGAGTATTTGTAGACAAAGCACGCAATGTCTACTTCATTGATCAAAACGACAATAAAGTAAAGAAAGTAACTCCTGACGGTATTACCAGGACAATTGCAGGAGATGGCAGTTTTGGTTACACAGGTGATGGCGGACCAGCAACAAATGCGTCACTTGGCTTCCCAAATGACCTTTTCGTCGATACATCTAATAATGTATACATCAGCGACAATAACAACAGCGCTATCCGCAAAGTAACTCCTGCCGGCATCATTTCAACAATTTGCGGTACAGGATTTTCAGGTTCATCCGGCGATGGCGGCCCGGCAATAGCGGCAGAACTTAGTTTCCCTGCAGGCATAGGCGGTGATCGCAAGGGTAATCTATATATATCAGATAATGGCAACAGCACCATCCGAAAGATCGATGCTGCAGGTATCATCACCACTATTGCAGGCACTTTGTTTACATCCGGTTTTTCCGGCGATGGTGGCCCGGCTGTAGCAGCGCTGATCGATAATCCTATTGGTATTGCGGCTGATACTTTTGACAGAGTATATTTTGCTGACGCTAACAATCAAAGAATAAGAATGATCAATGCTCTTGGTATTATTAGCACAGTTGCAGGAAGTTCACCATTTGGCAGTTTTTCCGGCGACGGCGGTCCGGCAATTGCAGCCGAATTAAATTTCCCTACTGATGTCCATACCGATCCGTCAGGCGATAATATCTACATAGCAGATAATAACAACTCATGCATCAGGCTCGTTACAGCTGGCACCGGCATCATTTCTACTTTTGCAGGTACTGGTACATTCTTTGGATTTTTCGGAGATGGTGGCCCTGCCAATGCAGCTCAATGCTCAGGCCCTTCATCTGTTTATACAACTGACGATAACGTTATCTATCTCACTGATGATAATAATAGCCGTGTAAGAAGAGTAGCACCATGTCTTGTTCCTGGCGGAACAACACCTATAACATGTGCTGCTACTGTTTGTGTGAGCGCAACTGTGACAGCAACAGACGCAACAGCCAACGGTATCTGGTCTGCAAGCAATGCACATGTTAGCGTAGATGCTAACACTGGAGTTATTACAGGTGCATCTGTTGGCCCTGTTACCATTTCATACACAGTGCTTGGCAAGTGCGGTCAGGATGTTGCTACAACATCAATTACTGTAGACGATGTACCGGCCACAGTGCCTATCACAGGAGCTTCATCCGTTTGTGTATCAGCCAGTGTATCTTTGACCAATTCTATATCAGGTGGCACAT
>JAOQAP010000152.1 GCA_025963465.1 Flavipsychrobacter sp. | reverse complement strand
AAATAGCCAATACTTCGTAAGCAAAGTTATAGTTTGGGTCTATCGTTATTGCTTTATTCAGTATGAATATAGTGGAATCTACTTTGCCTAAAGCGAGATAGCAGCGCCCTAAATTACCATAAGCGCTGATGAAATCAGGTTTCATTGCTATTGTTTTAAGAGACAGATCGATAGACTCCCTGTACTTTTTATTGAAGTAGTATACGCCTGCAAGGTTGCCCGCTGTCATGGTGCTGTTTGGCATCAGTTCCAGCGCGCGTTTTTCATGAACCTCTGCTGAATCCAGCTGCTGGAAAATAGAGTATGCATTGCCGAGGTCGGATTGTGCATTCGCCAGATCGGGGTCAATTGCCAATGATTTTTTAAGATATTCCATACCTAACAGCCTTATCTGTTTTTGTTTTACAGGGTCTTTTTCCTGCTCTGCCACCACTTTTTCATACTCTAGTCCAAGGAAGTAGTTGAGCTTGCTGGAGTTTGGTGAGTTGGCAATATCTGTGTGGTAGAGTGTAAAATTGCTGTACCAGTCACCATTACGGTCTATGGCTATGGCAGAGTATGCCAGGCAAACAGGAATGATGACTGCAAGGACTTTAGGGCTTTTGATAATAGCAAGTGTGTCAGTTGCTGTTTTGGATACCCACTTTTCTAAAAGCAATGCAATGACCATGCATAAGCCTAATAAACCAAAGAACATAAAACGCTCTCCCATGGTAGAGCCGATAAGGAATGGAATATTAGAGAAAAGGGAGATAGTAATGAGGAAGAACAGGATAGCGTATGCGTAAGGGTCTTTGTTGTTTTTGAACAGGCGTATAGCACCAAATATGCCAAGGAACAAATAGATAGCTAATGACGCCAGCACACGAGGATCGGAGAATGTGGTGAAAGGAATAGTATTATATGCATAATCGCACACCAGGGGGTAGGGGATAAAGAGCAGTTTAATATAGTAGCCGAGAATCAACACTGCGGTAGCTATGCGCGACGCATATGGCAGTGTTTTGAGCGCAAGGCCATTGTCTGCAAAGTCTATGTCTGCTATGCCATTGGCATTATAGGCGCTAAGTACCGATACCCTTAACATCAGCGCTAATGCCGTCATGATGACAATGCCTACAGTAATGTGGATACTGCGTTTTTTGTTCTCGTTCCGATAGAAAAAGAAGGTCATGGGGATAACTGCAAGAAATGTAACGACCGTTTCCTTGGAAAGGAAAGAAAGAAAAAAGCAGGCGCAACCCAGTATTAGCTGCTTCATCTTTCCGGTCTCAATATATTTGACAAAGATGTTCATACTCAGGAAGACAAACAAAAAACAAAGCAACTCGTCACCACTTTTTATATTAGCAACCACCTCGGTATGTATGGGGTGGGCTGCAAACAGAAGCGATGCTATAAAAGCAACGGCGGTCTTTTTCTCGTCAAACAGTTTGTCAAGGAAGAAGAACAGCAGGACAACGCAGCCTGCAAACAACAATACATTGATAAGATGGCTGGGCATAGGATTCATGCCAAAGAACTGGTATTCTATGGCCATCATTACTAATGATAAAGGACGATACAGGTCATTAGAGGTGACAAAGAAGCCGCGGCGATATGGGGTGGTCAGTATTTCAGGTATTGCAGATATGCCTTTTACAACTATTGTATTTTCTGTAATGACAGAAGAGTCATCCAGCACATAGCCATTTTTTAGTGTATTGACATAGAGCAGGAATGCGAAGATGCCCAGCAGTAGCGCCAGTTTGGTTTTGAGCGAATAACCGGCACCCGTTGCTTTAGGCTGTGGGACGGTTTTTGCCGGTGGTGGTGCGGTTGCTGGTTTTTGTATCGGTTTTTGTGCCGGCCTTTGGGGCTGTTTGTTTGCCATTTATTTACTTTTTGTCAATTATTGCAATTTATATTGAGGGTTTGTTTTCTGTGCTTCTGCCTCATATCTTTTTGCAGAATCCATGTTGCCCATTGCTTTGTAAGTAATGGCAAGGTTGATATACGCGGTAGTGTACTTTGGGTCAACTGCTGTGGCCCTGTGCAGGCAGTATATTGCAGAATCAAACTGTTTGATACGCATATATACAAGGCCCATGTTGCCAAGTGTATTCACGTCAGCAGGGTTTAGCTCTACAGCTTTCTTGCACAGATCTATGGCCTCCCTGTATAGCTGCTTGCCAAAATACTCTCCAGCAAGATCGTTAATGACCACGGATGATGCATTGAGTTCGAGTGCTTTCAGGTGATGTGTAACAGCAGAGTCGTATTGTGCATTACGGAAATAGGCGTCGCCTATCTGTGCATGAGCATAAGGGTCGTTCGGATTGGTTGTCAATGACCGGTTTAAATTGATAATAGAAGCTTCTCTTACCTGTTTTAGTTTTGTTGGGTCTTTTTCCTGCTTGTATACCGCCAGTATTGTGCTGTTGAGGACAGTGATAGCATAGTCCGGTTTATTGCCCGGGTAATCATAAGGATGGTTCCTGAAGTTGCTGATGAAGTAATCTGCCCGTTCCGGATCGGAAAACTGTATGCGTGCGCGATCGTCCGGGTGCAGTATCAACATATTATTACTCAATAATACCTGATTTTCGCAATTGATTTTTATTGGCCCCTGTGGTGAATTTGCGAGTAGGTATTCCAGTCCCTGTTTATAGCTGCAACCCCAGTATTCCATTTCGAAGTTCTTGCGCAGGTATTCAGTGTCATGCGATACAAAGTAGTTGAAATAAACCTGGCTATGCGGATTGTTCTGGAACATGAACAAGCCTGTAAGGCCTACTTCCGCAAGGCATATACCCTGCACAATTTTTTTGTACGGGGTATGTATCATTTTGTTGATGAAGTAAAGGCCCATAAGTACAAACGGCGGGTAAACGAAATACAGATGGCGCCAGTCGTCGTAGATAACAGAGTGAAGGGCTAAAACAGCCATAATAGGGGCAAAGAAACAAATGAGGTACATCAGGAACTGGCGCTCATTGGTATTGCGGAAGAAAGTAGCCGGCCTGCGAGCGATATCAATGATCAGCCAGATAATCCCCGTAAAGCCCATTATCAGCCACAGCTCAGGATTGCTGATAAGGAACCATTGCGGGAAATAGGTCCAGGGGAGCTTTGTAGCAGGTATATACACACCATTGAGCAGCACACTTCCTTTCCAGAGATTAAAATGCGCCATAGCGCTAAATGACTCCATGAAATATTGAATAGGGTGTGGCCATAGGTAAGGCCAGCCCAGATATAATGTGATGCAAAAACCAACAAAGAACAATAGCATGTTCAGTAGTTGTTTTTGAGGCTTTTCTTTTTTTATAACAGCTGATATAAGGTCTATGGCAAGGAAGAAAAGAATAATGCCGCATATCATTACCCCCATTATCCTGATACTGGTAGCGTAGCCGGCCAGTAAGCCAAGGAACAGGAAAAGCTTAGGCTTATTCCTGGTAAATGCTACATGGGCATATGCAAACGTAATAGTGATCATGCACATGAAAGGAATATCCTTACTGTTAAAGAAAGAATGTGCATATA
>JAOQAP010000148.1 GCA_025963465.1 Flavipsychrobacter sp. | reverse complement strand
ATTGGCAGCGAATTATACATACTCACCGGCGGCATAGGCAATTCAAAGCTCACGCTCAATGTTATAGAGAAAAAGCTAGGCGTTACCGCTACCATGCGAAATCTGGCTACTACCAATAAAGTAGCTACATTATAAATCATTTTTGTAATTTTATTTCCTGATGGAAAACAAAGACAAGCGTTGGGCTCAGCGGTTTGATAATTATAAAGAGGCGCTGCAGACAATAGCAGAAGTAATTCCTGTTTACGATAACCTGTCGGAGCTTGAAAAAGATGGTTTGATACAACGGTTTGAATTTACTTTTGATCTTGCATGGAAAGTAATGCAGGATTATTTGCAATTTTCCGGGTATAATGATATAAAAGGTCCGCGTAGTTGCATAAAGCAAATGGCGCACGATAATCTTATTGATGCATTTGTATGGGGAGAGATACTGATAGCACGAAATGAGTTAAGCCATATTTATAATGAAGATAAAAGCAGGGATTTTTTAGATAAGATTGTCAATGATTTTTACCCTGTATTCCAGGCGTTTAATCAGCAAATGCAAAATCTGCTATGATCACTTACAATACCAATCAGTATGGATTACGTCAGCAGGACATGGATTACATGCACCGTCTTTTTTCTGGTATTTCATCGGTAGAAAAAGTGATTCTTTTCGGCAGCCGTACCATGGGCAATTTCCAGCCGGGATCAGATGTGGATCTGGCGTTAATTGGCACTAAGATCACGGCACGCGAAGTGGCCGCGATTCGCGACCTGCTGGAAAACGAAGCTCCAGCTATACTCGGCTATGACGTACTACACTACGACACGCTGAAACACCTGCAGTTGAAAGAGCAGATAGACAGTTATGGTAAAGTCATCTATACGCGTTCTTAAGCCTTGTTATCTATCTCAAAAAATACTCCTAACTTTATCATCGTATTTAACTGTTGACATCATGATACTGATAGCAATATTATTTCCGGCCTTATCATTTCTGCTCAGGGGCAGAATATTCCGGGCTGTTATTTGTCTCTTATTACAGTGTACACTCATTGGCTGGCTTCCTGCAGCCATATGGGCTGTAGCTGATTTGCAAAACCGCCGCGCAGAGCGCCGTGCAGACCGGATCGTAAGAGCAATGCGTTATCGTTAGCGCTTGTTACTTTCTTATTACAAGCAACCGGCTCCATCTTTTTCTATACACTATCCATAAAGCGAGCAGTATCAATAGCGGCCATATGTTCACCAGTACTATAATGAACGACATCGTCATTTCCCAGCCATTATATAGTGCAGCCTTGCATTGCAAGATTAAAGGTGTTCGGGTAGCGTGGGCTACGTTTACTATTGTCTGTGCAAATACCTGTTCAGGTTGCGATAGCGCCACAGTAAGCGTAGCATAGGACACATTGTCCATTAGCAATAAGTTCTCTACTTTTCGGTCTATCTGTTGCTCCTCCTTACTATCTTCATATTGTCGTGCGGCGAGTTGCTGTTTGCCTTTTATAGGTGCAATAATGTGCATATTCACCGCAAGGTTCTTTAGCTCATTATTCAGGTATTGATAGGTAACATCACTTTGCTTTACCGTACGGTTATCTATAAAGCTTACCATGCCCGGTATGGCGTTAATAACAGAATCAAGATATTGGGTTGGTATGCGTAGGGTAAGGGTGGCATTGCAAGTGTAGGTTTGCAGTTCGCGCACAGAGTCTTGTGTATACCATGCTGTCTTTGTTGCTGTGGCATCATTGAATATGTGGCTCTCTTGTACTATACCTCCCGTAGCTTTTACCATTTGCTCCAGCTTTGTGGTTGCTGTATATACATTCTGCACCTTGCAGCGCAGGTCTGCTGTTCGTATCACTTTACGTTCAGGGGAATTAAGCGCTAAGCTTTTCTCCGCAACAGTGTCAGAGATACTACTGTTGGCGCTTGTAGCAGCGGGGTTACTGTTATGTTCAGAAGTATTGTTGCCTCTTCCGCATGCAGTAAGTAGCACTGGCAGTACCCATAATAATTTCTTTGGAGACATAGCATGTTCATTTAGTTATACTGTTTATCCTGCTAATCGAAAAAGGTAATGACCTGGGCGTGTTAAACAAAATGTAAAGTGATTTAAGTTGATTAATTGTAGCGTTCACCACATTTTTTGGCATGGCAATTGATTCTTTCCTATAATACTTTTTATTATTTTCGCACTTAAATCAACTGTTTATGAAAGCCGCATCTATTCTTTTGTTAGTTACTTTGTCGCTCCCGGTAGTGTCTATAGCACAAGACAGGAGGTATGATCGTGGGCATGAAAGACAGGTTAGTTACACCGAGAATGGTAGTGCATTGACCATATTTTCAGAGAATGGCGACCAGTTCTTCCTCATCATCAATGGCGTAAAGCAAAACACCTATCCGCAAACAAGAGTGAGGGTAGAAGACCTTCCCCAGGTAACTAATGATATACAGATCATCTTCAACGACAACAGGACACAGGCCATACAAAAGAAGATAACTTTTGCAAATCCTGTTGATGACAAGGCCATTAACATGGTGCTGAAAATTGAAAGAATGCAGGGTGGTTATCCTGTGCTGACCTTTCATAAATGCAGCCAGCTGATGAGAGATTACCGTCCGGAGCAGGGCGAGTATGTGATGCATTACGGTCGTGACGTTGTTCGCCAGGTTAATAATGTTCCGCCACCTCCGCCCTCGCCTCCCGCTCCGCGCGCTATGGATGCAAATACATTCAGGGAAGCAAAACAAAGCATAGCAGCAAGCTCTTTTGAAAGCACTAAAATATCTACTGCAAAGACCATACTGACCACTAACTATATATGTGCAGACCAGGTAATGGAAATATGCCGCATGTTCTCTTTCGATGATAGTAAGCTGGACTTTGCAAAGTATGCATACAGCAGAACCGTTGATCAGAATAACTATTTCAAGGTAAGTAACGTTTTTAGCTTCAGCTCCAGCAAAGAATCTTTGAATACCTTTATTAGTAATGGCGGCAGATAGAATGTCCTAATAGCAAGAGTAAGGCGCTTTAGGGGTTACAATCCCTTTTGTATAACCTTCTTCAATATTTTATTCTTACCCGCAAAGAATACAACATCCAGCAACGCAGGCACTTTTGATAAAATGCGTTGCGCGCGATAGCGTGCTTTTAATTCCTTACCTAAAGCTCCCGTTAGAGCACTATCATATCCTTGCATGAATGGGGCTGTAAAATTATTTTGCTGAAAACACTGTATAGCCTGCAAAGCAGCTAATCTGCCGCTCAGCATCGCATTGCCTATACCATCGCCGGATATTGGGTCTATAAGTGAAGCAGCATCACCTGTCAGCATATATCGCGCTCCGGATAGCACACCTATTTTAGAGCCAAGAGGTAGCCCGAAGCCTTCAAGATCTCCATACAATACAGCATCTTTAAATTTTAGTTTCAGCTCTGGTGTTTGTTCTATGAACTCGTAAAATGCTTTCTTGATATTGATCTTCCGTTTAGCTATTTCGCTCGATAGCATGCCGAATCCCACATTAGCCATATTACCCGGTAAAGGGAATACCCAGAGGTAACTTGGCAGGAAACGTTTGTCAAAATATATATCAGTAGTGTCGTTGTTCAGGTCGGCTACATTCTCGTAGTACGCCCTTACAGAGCCTACATAGTGGTCCCTGTCTACAGTTCTGTTGGTTAGTTGTTTCGCAACTGCCGACTGTGCTCCGTCAGCGCCAATGATCATTTTTGCAGTTATAGTTCTGTCGCTGTTCTTAACCGGAATTGTTACATGGTCATTACTGATTATTAGGGTTCCGGGCGTTGTATCGGTAAATATTTCCGTTCCTGTATTTTCTTTCACCAGCGAAAACAGGAAGTTATCAAAGTCCATCCTGGCACAGGTATACGCTTCACCTACCCAGTTAAATGTAATGGCCTGTCCTTTATAAAAAAGAGATGTTTTTTTAGTTGCAAATTTTTTAGAGAACTGTCTGAATGAGGCTTCGTAAGCAGGGTCTATATTTCTCAGGGTTTTTATCGCCCGGCCGGGTATCGCGTCTCCGCACACTTTATCACGTGGAAAATTTTGCTTGTCCAGTATCGCCACTCTCAATCCTGCATCCTTCAGCGCCAGTGCACATGCACAGCCAGCAGGCCCTGCGCCTATTATGACTATATCATATACCGGTGCATTATCGGGTTGCGGCATGGCGGGAAAGCAGTAGTTGGTGTAGTTGTAATACCTGTGGTATTATAGCTTTCTTATCATCATTGGTGATCACATGGTCGCAGAGTTTCATTTTCTCCTCTTCGTCCATCTGTTTGTTCATAATGGCCAGCACCTGCCCCTGCGATGATTCGCCTCTTTTCATAGCGCGCTGCAAACGTACTTCCTTTGGTGCAAATATACCTACCATCATGTCCATATCTTTATTGCTGCCGCTTTCAAAGAAGATCGCAGCCTCCTTAATGGAGTAAGGCGCATCTTGGCTGTCCATCCATCGTTTGCCATATCGGATAGTTGCAGGGTGTACCAGTGAGTTAAGTGCCTGTAGTTTATTTCGTTCCTGGAAGATGAGCTCAGATACCCTGCTTCTGTTAAGCTTACCGTCCGTGTATACATCATCGCCCAGCAGCTCTGATATCTGACTTATAAGTGCCGCATCGTTTTCCATCAGGTAGCGTGCCGCATCATCTGCATTAAAAACAGGTATGCCAAGTGTAGTGAACACCTGGCATACGATTGACTTGCCCGAACCTATGCCTCCTGTAATTCCTACTTTTAGCATCGGGTGGCGGTTTTATTTTGTAGCGGTAGTAGCAATACCTGCAGCTGCATCAGCTTTCTTGCGGAATGCTGCAGTAAGTTCCATAGATACTGCAGATCGCTCAATGGTCATAAATGTACCACGGCTTATTTCTACCTGCAATGTACCGTCTTCGTTAGCACGGTTTATGCGTGCATGTATTCCTGCAGTAGTTACTATTTGTTCACCTGCATTCATGCTGTCAGCAAATGCTTTTTGCTCTTTTGCTTTTTTGGCCTGTGGGCGTATCATGAAGAAATACATCACTACGAACATACCTACCATCAGGAAGATAGGCATCATTCCACCGCCTGGCTGTGCGGCTTGTAACATTACTGAACTCAGTGTTAATTGCATTTTGTTGAATTGTTATGATTAAAAAAAGGATTAAATTATTGTTCCGGTCGTTTATTTCTTTTTCGCTACATCTGCCTGTATATACAGCATCAGTACACCTTGTGTCGAATTGGTATGCACAGCAACTGATTTTTCCTGGTGGCCAAACTTCCCTGCTGAGTTAAACGATACTTTCATTATGCCGCTTTCTCCCGGTGCTATAGGGTCATGTGGATATTGAGGCACTGTACATCCGCATGATGCTTGTGCATTAGAGATGATAAGCGGGCTTTTACCTGTATTGGTAAAAGCAAAATCATACTGCACTACTTCATCTTCATGCATTGCGCCAAAGTTATGAAGCGTGTCTTTAAATGTCATTACCGGCTTCATCGCAGCAGTTACGGTGTCCATGCCTTCTGCAGTATGCGGGTTGTTCACGATGTTGGCCGGGATCTTGTTCGGGTCATTACTTTCATCTTTTTTAGTGTCTGTATTATTACAGGCAGCTAATGCTAGCAATGAGATAATAAGAATACGTTTCATGAGTTGTTTTTATTTTCCTGCTCTGTCTTGTTTCCTGATCTTATCTTCTTTCACCAGGTCTTTTAGTATGTTGTCCAGTACACCATTCACAAACTGTCCGCTTTGTGGTGTGCTGTATTGTTTTGCTACATCTATATACTCGTTTATGGTCACTTTGGTAGGTATAGTAGGGAAGAATAAAAGTTCACATATCCCCATCCTTAGCAACAGCATATCTATAAGTGCTACACGCTCTTTGTCCCAGTTTACCAGTTTTGGTGTCACCAGTTCCACACAGTAAGCCTCTTTTTCTATTACAGCCAGCAGCAGATCTTGTGCATATTCTTTTTTCTCACCGGATAGCAGGTTGCCAAAGTTGACCTTTGCTGTTCCTTTGAAAAAATTCTGCATCAGCATCGCTATCAGCTCGCTGTCATCCTCCCATCCCGGCAATTCATCTGTAAAATGGCTGAGTAGTCCTTCGTTTGTAAGTATCAGTTGTTCCCAGATGTACTTGATAATATCCTTTTCTTCAACCGGGGTATGCGTGGTCGTTGATATGTACTGCGTGTATGTTTCAGTTTTTGCCAGTTCCTGGTATATTTTCTTTATCCAGTCTGCGTCTACAAAACGCTCCAGCTTATCTTTCTTTATTTTTTCAGTAAAGGAAGTATTGCCCAGCATTTTCAGCACAAATCCGTTGGTGGCTATACCGGTGTTCACGTTCATGTCATCGCTGCTCGGCAGGTACTTCGATGATCTTGTTGCGGCATCTGTTTCCGCATACTGTGCTATACGCAATGTATACAGCACGCAAACGGTAAAAATATCCAGTACATGGTCCAACTTGTCATTAAGTATCCTGGCTGCTGCTTCTTTATTCCCCTGTGCCCCATGCTCCAGCGACGCAAGCGTATATAGCGTCTGCATCACTTTTACCCGGATATTTCTTCGGCTGATCATATAAGTAAAGAACTTGTTTTAGAGGCGCAAAGGTAAGGTAATTAGGCTAAAAACCATATAGCGGCTATCTGCAGCTGCCGAATAATATGTTAAATAATTACTTGATAAAATATGCTATGATTTTCAATGTTTAATATTTGCTTTTTGCTTGCTGTAGCAGATGGCATACTTTTAGTAAAGCATACGATTCATAAAAATACCTATAAATGAAGATATCTTTCCATGGTGCAGCAAGAACAGTTACAGGCTCTAAACATTTATTGCATTTAGATTCTGGTAAGAAGATACTTTTGGATTGTGGCATGTTCCAGGGGCTTGGCAGGCAAACGCTGGAACTGAACAGCAGTTGGGGCTTCGATCCGGCAGAGGTAACTTATGTGATAATATCTCATGCACACATCGATCATGTGGGCCTGCTGCCCAAGCTTGTAAAAGATGGATTTAAGGGAAAGATATTCTGCACTCCTCAGACTGCTGAACTGGCACAGATACTTATACTCGACTCTGCACACATCCAGGAGTTTGATGTGGAGCGTATCAATAATATCAGGAGCAGGCAGGGCAGGCCTCCCGTTGAAGCACTATATGACGAAGAGGATGCTAAAAAAGTATTTCCGCTCATGGTGCATGTACCATATCATAAACCATACAAGATTGACAACGACGTTGAGCTGCTATACACAGATTGTGGCCATATACTTGGTAGTGCAGCTGTTAGTTTAAAAATAAAGGCGCATGGAAAGGTGGTCGGGCTCACATTTAGCGGCGACATAGGTCGTTACAATGATCTTATACTACGAGCGCCTGACACATTTCCACAGGCTGACTATATTATTATCGAATCAACATACGGCAATAAGCTCCATGACCACATTTCTGCACCCACCGACTTGTTGCTCCGCTATATTGTTGAGACCTGTATTAAAAAGAAAGGGAAGCTGATAATTCCTGCATTTAGTATTGGCCGCACACAGGAAATACTATACCTGCTCAATAGGCTGGAGACAGAACACCGGTTGCCACCGATAAACTACTATGTAGATAGTCCTTTGTCTATCGCTGCTACAGATATCATCAGGCATCATCCCGAATGTTTTAATAAGCAGGTAGAGCAGTTATTGAAAAAAGACGACGATGTCTTCGCCTTTAAAGGCTTGCACTTTACAAAAAATACAGAAGAGTCTATTGCTTTGAGCACCACAAAAGAGCCTTGTGTTATTATTGCAGCATCTGGTATGGCTGAGGCGGGTAGGGTAAAGCATCATATAGAACGTAATATAGACAAGGCTAAGAATACAATACTGATAGTAGGGTATTGTGAACCGCATTCATTAGGTGGAGAATTGATGAGGGGTAGTAAAGAGGTGAATATTTATGGAGAACCTCATAAAGTTGTAGCCAGGGTAGGTGTTATCGAAAGTATGAGTGCTCATGGCGATTACGAAGACCTGCTTCAGTGGCTGTCCTGCCAGGATGCAACAGCAGTTCTTAAAGTATTCGTTGTGCATGGTGAATATGAGACACAAGTGGCATTTCGCGATAGGTTGCTTAGGAAAGGATTTGCAGATGTTTTCATTCCCGCATTACATCAGGATATCGCACTCGGTTAAATTAATGGTCCTTTGCGCGCATTTATTCTCATAAGAATGTAATTTTTATTCACACCTTCTTGTAGCTTCGTAAGACGATTTTTTGTTTTAAGTTATTGATAATCAATAAGTAAATCAAGTTTGCAAACGAAATAACAGTCATTTTTTCAAAAAGAAAAATGTTAGAAACTAGTCGTGTGGTGTGACCTGAGTATTAATTTATTAAGTATATTGCGAGTTCTGAATTCTAACATTTTATTAAAGACAAAATAACAATCAAAAACTACAACATTTTTAATCGATTTTATGAACAAAATTCTTAAAGGTTTTAATGTCCTTCTCCTATCGGCCCTTACGGGTACAGTTGCTCATGGTAAAGGAGTAAATGAGAGTATGGCTAAGATTGTAGGTTGCAACCAGCTTATTGCATCCGGTGCAAAAGGTGTAACAACCCCTGATAATCTTACTACAGCCTACGTAGCTACAACACAAGGTGTTTTGGGCGTTACTGTTGATTATTATGTGTTTAACATCCAGGATGGTATTGGTTTTGTAATGGTGTCTGCTGATGATATTATCATACCTATACTGGCATATTCTACGGAGTCGTCTTTTGACTACGCAAGCATGGCGCCTGCAGCAAGAGATTGGGTTGATGGGTATAAGAACGAGATCGCCGCGTCTATTGCTGTTAATTATCCTGCACAGGAAGGTACTGCTGAAAAGTGGGCTGCGCTTATGTCCGGTGTGGCAAAACATTCTGCTGCCAAAAAAACAACGGTACCTAAATTGGTAATGTCTACCTGGGATCAGGAACCGGGATACAATAATTACACTCCTGTTCCGGGTGGTGGTGCCAGCGCTACACCTACGGGTTGCGTAGCTACAGCCATCGCTCAGGTAATGAAATACTGGAAATGGCCTACAGTAGGTGTAGGATACCATTCATATGTTCCCCCTACATACGCGCCCACTGCAAGGTTTGCTGATTTCGGTAATACAGTATATAACTGGACCGCAATGCCTAATACCAGTAGCAATACATATGTAGCTACACTTATGTCTCATGTAGGTATAGCAGTAGATATGAACTATGCACCCGGAGAAAGCGGAGCATATACACTCATAGCTGAAAGTCCTGTTGTTAACTGTTCTGAATATGCTTTGAAAACATACTTCCATTACAAGAGCACAATACATGGTGTACAGCGTTATGATCCAACTGGCGCAGGTGGCTGGGTAAGCAATGTGACAGCACCGGCATGGGGAGCTATATTAAAAGTTGATATTGATGCAGGCAAACCGATTTTGTATTCAGGCCAGGGTGTTTCCGGTGGTCATGCGTGGGTGTGCGATGGTTACGATGTTAGTAATTTTTTCCATTTTAACTGGGGCTGGGGTGGTAATGGCCCGGATGGCTTTTATTCTGTAGATAATCTTAATCCTCCTGCTTTAGGTGTAGGTGGCGGCGGTGGTAATTTTAACAACCATCAGGGTGTTATTATGGGTATAGAGCCGGATAGCTTCAATGCTGTATCAGGTAATATCAAAATGTTAGCTCATATCGACCATACGATAAACATGCCTGTTCAGTATCCTGTTTCTTCAATAACCGTGAACACCAAGATACTTAATTCAAACACTGCAGCTTATTCTGGCGATTTTGCTCTGCAGGTATTTGATAATTCGCTTCATTATTTGCTTACTTTGCCTCCTGTTACGGGTAAAAGTATAGCAGTAAATGATAGTTTACCACTTTCTTTCTCAAGCTCTACTCCGTTGTATCAGTTAGTTCCCGGAAATTATAAGCTTCGTGTATTGTACCGCCCGACTGGTGGTTCTACATGGACACTGGTAGCTGACAATGGTACATTTATTAATGAGAACGGACTTGCGATAGGTAACGATCAGTCGGTAGAATTGGCTACTGTTATCACTACTCCGGGCAGCACCTCCAGTATTAAGGTAGGCTCCTCTCTTACAGTTAATGCGAAGATAAAGGCAAATGCTACTTTTAACGGTACTGTAAGGGCTGTGTTGACAAACGTTACTACCGGAACTCAGACGCCTGTTGGCGCTACCGTTTCTGAATCACTTTTGGGCGGATCTCCAAGTTCTTTATATGCTTTTACAACATCAAGCGTTTCCGTTACACCTGGTACATACACACTGGCTATACAGCATAAAGCCGCTTCTGCATCGTCATTTACTTATACAGGATGTGGTGACTATTATAACCCGATAATCGTGTCTGTAGGTTATGGCCTTGCTGGTGTTAATACGCCATCTTTTGCTGAGCAGAACATTCATGTATTCCCTAACCCGGCTAATGATGTGGTAAACGTAGATATGGCAGGTATTAATGTTTCCCGTATCACTATAACAGATGTTCAGGGACGCCAGGTGCAGGAACTTGCTCCTGATGCTACTCAGACAGCAGTAACAGTGCCTGTAAATAACTATGCTGCAGGTATCTATTTTATTAACCTGTACACTGATTCAGAGGTTGTAACTAAAAAAATCGTAGTAGCAAAATGAGGAAACTGGCAATAGCATTATTAGTTTCGTTTTGCAATACAAGTATAGTTTCAGCACAGGCAGGTAATGCTGCAATGCCATCAGTTTTGGTATACAAGACCAAAGGTGATTTCAGGAATAATGTTTCGGTACAATTATCGGCAGATAAGAAAACCATTGCGTCATACCCGGATCCGTCTGATCTGAAAGGTGGTGATGGTCCCGCACCGGTAAAGCTTCGTAAAGGCTACCTGCTCGACAAAAGAGGAGTAAGCTGGAATACAGCGTTTCTGAAAGTGACCAATGTTCAATACAGCAAACTACCTGCAGCTCCATCGGCTGAAGAGCTATATAAAATGATACTCGAGAAGGATCCGATGACCGAATTGTATAACTGCGGTCCCAGGGGCAAGCTGAAAACGAGTGAAATAAACAAATTAATAGACGGAGGAAAACTTAAAAAGAAATGTACTCCTGTTAAAAAATAAGGACAACATACTACAAAGTAAAAGACCGGCTTAATGCCGGTCTTTTTTATTAGCTGGAAGTTTGATCAGTTATTGTTACCCTGTTGCCGAGCCAGCTTTCCCTGAGCGGCACCAGCCATTTATCATTCAGGTCTTGCTTGCTATGTACAGCTACATTGTTGAACAGGAGGGTGTCTTTATTGATATAACCCTTGTCAATAGCATACTGTACCTGGTTAAATGGAAGCATTTCTGCCTTGCTTTTAATGAGGAACGTGATCATCATCCGGTCGAAGAAGTTGACATCGTACTGGCGCTCTATGCTCTTAATGACACGTACAGAGCTGTCTGTGCTGCAACCGCTTACCATATCTTCTGTTTCATCTGCTATTACCACTACAAATTGCCTGAATAGCAATTTTGCCCAGCCCCTTACCGGTGTGCCGTGCGATTGCCATTGTGAGTAGAACTGGTATAGCTGTTCGTTGATCTCTGTTGCTTCTTTTTCTATAAAGGCCCTGCTGCTCTGGTATACCCATACACGGGCATTATCCGGAAAATCCTGGGGGATAAGGCCTGCTAATTCCTCTGTTTGCATGGTGCAAAGGTAAGCCAAAAGAAAATCTAACCCCAAACCCCTAAAGGGGCTTACTCTTAATTATTACTTAATCTCGCGAGTTAGTCAACGTGGGTAAGCCCCTTTAGGGGTTTGGGGTTAGAGATCGCCTGGGTTTTTATCCACTCCTTTAGCTGTCCTGCCATCTGTCCGGCATTTTTCGAGGCTGGTGATATCAGCCATTTCTGGTTTGTGAAATGGCTATTAATGAGGATACGTTTATCATCTGCAATAAATATCATTACCTCCCGTTGGGCTGAATTGCCCATGGCGCGGCTCAGTATCTGGAACACTTCAGGCGCTTTGGGATGGCGGTACAGGTTCAGTTGCTGCACCCTCAGGAACGAGTCTATGAGCTTGATGTTTTCATTAGCAAAGTATGGAGTGGGTATACTCCTGAATTTGAGTGTGCGCCAGTACCTCATTACTCCTGATGCGAAGGCGATTACCATCATTGCGGCCAGGAATACTCCCGTCCATATATTTCCTCTTTGTTCTATGAGCACTGTAAGCCATAGCGTACGGAAAATGAAAAAAAGGCTGAGCGCTATGAAAGCGGTGGCCGGCAGGGTCTTCTTGCTCATAGGATAGCGCAGGTGCTTCTTTATGAATACAAGATCGTCCAATAGGCTATTATTCCATTGTGGTCCGGTAGCATTGCCGTTTGGTATTGCTTTCATCAGCTAAAGATACCCCAAACCCCTGAAGGGACTTGCTCTTGTTATTACTTATCATGCAGGTTTAATTAATATTGAGGAGAAGCCCCTTTAGGGGTTTGGGGTTTTTACTATCTTTGGGTACCGTAATTAAGCAATTAAGCTATTGCGCCATTAAGCAATTATTCTCATGCGTCAACTCCTAATAAATATAAAACAGCTATATCAGGTCGAGTTTCCTACTGATGTTACTAAGGCAATTGTCGGCAAATCTATGGCAACAATACCATATATCAGTGATGCATGGCTGGTGGTTCAGGATGGGTTGATCCATAGTTTTGGGGTGATGGACGCACTGCCCGGGTTGGTCGCCGACGAGGTTATAGACGCTACCGGCCGCATAGTATTGCCTGCATTTGTTGATAGCCATACCCACCTGGTATTTGCCGCTCCGCGCGATGGTGAGTTCGTGGACCGGATAAAGGGGCTCTCTTATGAAGAGATCGCCCGGCGTGGTGGTGGTATACTCAACTCTGCCCGCATGCTCAATGCCATGAGCGAAGAGGAGCTTTATGATCAAAGCCTGGCCCGTTTGCATAGGGTAATGGAGCAGGGTACCGGCGCTATTGAGATAAAGAGCGGCTACGGGCTGTGCCTGGAAGGGGAGCTTAAAATGCTTCGTGTCATTCGCAGGCTGAGGGAAAATGCGCCCATACCGGTAAAGGCTTCTTTTCTGGCAGCTCATGCATATCCTGTTGAATATAAACAAGATAAAGACGGTTATATAAAGTTGATAATAGACGAGATGCTGCCACGCGTAGCAGGTGAGGGTCTGGCCGATTATATGGACGTTTTCTGCGAAGAAGGCTTCTTCGGGGTGGATGAAACTGCCCGGCTGTTGGATGCAGGATGGAAGTATGGCCTAAAACCCAAGATACATGCCAACCAGCTGCACCACTCGGGTGGGGTGCAGGTAGGTGTGCAGCATAATGCATTGAGTGTGGATCATTTAGAGTGTGTAGCTGAAGCAGAAATAGAGTCGTTGAAAGGCAGTAATACCATGCCGGTGCTGCTGCCGGGCGCTGCATTCTTTCTGGGTATACAGTACCAGCCTGCCCGCCGCATTATAGATGCAGGCCTGCCCGTGTGCCTCGCCAGCGATTACAATCCCGGCTCCTGCCCATCGGGTAATATGCAGTTGCTGCTCTCCATAGCCTGTACCCAGCTGAAGATGACACCTGAAGAGGCCATTAATGCCGTGACCGTAAATGCCGCCGTCGCTCTTGAACTACAGGACACTATAGGATCTATAAGGGTGGGAAAGAAGGCAAGTCTCATCATTACCAAACCGATCTCATCACTTGCATATATACCATATGACTACGGTAACAATAACGTAGAGCGGTTGTTGATATAGATACTTGTTCCTCATTTGATTATAATTTCTACTTACCCTAACTGTTAGCGTTTTCTTAAATGCTGCTTGTCTGTAACTCATGTATTCTGTTTTAACATTTCTATTATAAAGTCGGTACTAAGTTTGCACAATATCATTCATATCAACACGTTAAAGCAAAAAAACATTTTCTATGAAGAAACTCTTCCTGTTTGCCACCGCTCTTATCGCGGCATCAGTTACTGCCATTGCGCAGCCCACACTTACTGCAGCTACCTTCAGCCCGGTAGCCGGAGATGTATTTCATGGTCACTTTTGCGACACCAACATGGTGAGCAAAGGCGCCTCCGGCGCTAATGTGCTGTGGGATATGGCCAGCCTCGTGCGCCATGACAGTGATACCACCTACTACCTGTCCTGCATGCCATCATGCGATTCATTTGCAGGGGCAAACCTGATATCCGCCACCCCGAACGGCGATACTTCGTATTACAATTCCGGTTCCGGTGGCTATTACACGCTTGGCTATTATACCACTGGTGGCCTGGTGCGTTACCTGGATAGTATGACCATGATCAGTTACCCATTTGCCTACACCAACTCGCTTAAAGACACCGCTTATACCCATGCCGACCTGGGCGGGGGCGACTATGTAGATCTGTACATGTACAATACGATCACGTATGATGGCTATGGTACACTGAAGCTGCCTACAGGCGTATTTAAAAATGCAGTGCGCCTGCACCTTAACACTATTACAGAGAGCACCGGTCTTTTCTTTGGTTTTCCTTTCTCAACCCTGAATAACACCGATTCTTATAGTTGGTTCGTGGCCGGTTTCCACAGCCCGCTGCTGACTATAGCTTACGATACCATGGGTAGCCCAACGGTGCCTTATGTATCAGACGTTGTGTACTACACCGGCACAGGCTATAGCCCTAATATACCGGCACTCAGCTTTAACGATGCACATATAAACTCATCATTTACTGTATCGCCAAACCCGGCTACCAGCGAGGTGGACTTCAGCTTCCAGTTGGGCAATGCTGCTGCAGCTTCATTGACCATCTCTGATGTTACGGGCCGCACCGTGGGCACTATACCTGCTGCCAGTATGAAGCAGGGCGCCAACAATATCACATTCCCCGTGAGCCAGCTCACCCCGGGTATGTACATTGCCCGCCTGCAAACGGCCGATGGTATTCAGAGCCACAAGTTCGTAGTAGGCAGGTAAGCCACACCGATCATTTTATATACTGAAGCGCACTATGCAAATAGTGCGCTTTTTTTCTTCGCCCGCCATAGCTTTTTCAGCGAAGGAGGGTTTCGCCCGCCGTAGCTTTAGCGAAGGCTGGTTGTGTCTGCTTGTCAGAATCAGATTTTCCAGGATAACCACTAACGAAACAATCCCAATTCCCAATTACAAATTACCAATTCCACAAAAGCTACCTTCCCGCTGTTTTACTGGCAACTTCCAGTTTTTGCAGCCTGGCCATTATGGTGTTCTCCAGCTCATTGTTCTTTTGCTTCAGCGCGGCCACTTCTGCTTTCAGTGCGGCTACTTCTTTGCTTAGCTGCTGTGTGGCGCTCACATTCAGGGTAAACACACGATCATAATCTACGCGGCGGAAATCATCCACATATTTACCAAAAACGAAGGTTTCCGTGTACTCGCCGGCAGTGCCTGCTACTGTGAATGTGTTGGCATCGGTTACCGTTACAGGTAATTCTTTGGTGCCATGGTCCGTGGTTACCAACTTTACCACATTACCATTTGCAAGGTGGTGCGGCTGCGCCATAGTAAAACTCACAACATCGCCCTGCTGCGCAGTGCATACAGGGTTGGCAAATACGCTGGGAATAAAGTCCCCGCCTGTGCTTACCGCCTCGGGGTATACTGCTTCCACTTCCTGCGCTATGAGGCCTTTTACGGTCTCTGTGCCGTGGTCAAAGCTGTCTATGTATTTATAGTCGGTCACCTTCAGTTTGTTCAGTGTGGCCAGGTCGTCAGCGGGGCTGGAGTGGTGCAGGTCTTTTTTTATACGACTGTCGGAGTAGGCTACAAAGTGGCTCTTGGTGCAGATGTCTTCCGATGCCATTATAGAGCCCTGCCTGTCCTGCACACCATTGTGGTTGGCTGTTGTGCCGTTTTTCATATACTGGAAACCGCCAAGGGTATTATAGCTTACCGCTTTCGTCACTTCCAGCGCTACTTTCGGTGTCTGGGTGCCTATGCCTACTCTGCCATCCTCTGTTATGGTCATAGATGGGTCAGAGACTTTTGTGCTATAGCCCCATGTATAGAACTTTATAATGCCGCCGCTGCCGTCCCTGTGTATCTGTGTATTGTGCGGCCTCACCTCTATTTCCATACCTGTAAAGTCGCCTGTGCTCATGCCTATCCTTGTTTTACCCCTCAGCACGCCATGGTTTAGCCTGGTCAGCACATTGCCCATTATATTCACATTGTTGTCGGTATGTATGTCCAGTACCTGCTTTACTTTACCATCCTGGCCGTCAGTGTAGCCCAGTGTCACTCCCTTATATCCGCCCATCTCCATTTTGTCGCCATCTCCCAGGTGCACTACTGCATTTTTATCAGTTGCGGTGTTTTTAAAGTATATGGCATTGCCCATCATATGCATGTTGCCGCCCAGCTGCAGTTTGTTTTCCGGGTTAGTGCTGCCTATGCCCACATTGCCGTTGTCCAGTATGGTCAGCTTTGTATCGCTCGTGTTGTTGCGTATGTTCAGTCCCGCACTGCCAAAGTTGATGTACATTTTATTATCACTGCCACGGGGCCACATGTAGTACTCATAGCTGCCACTGCTGTTCTTAGCGGCAAAGATGGCGCTGTTATCTACGCCAAATGCCAGGTTGCTGTTTATATCTCTCCTGTCCTTGTTGCTGATGGTAAGGTTATATGCAGGCTCGGAAGTGCCCATGCCCACCAGGCCGTCTTTGTTTACAAACAGTGCGTCGCTCTGGGCATATAGTGGTTGCATGCCTGTGAGCCCCAGTATAGCTACTGCGGCAGATATTTTTATGGTGTGTTTCATCAGGTGTGGTGTTTATTTTGAATACCGGTGGTAAAGTACAATTCGCCCGCCTTATTACCTAGCGGTGAAAAACTTAAAACAGAACGATAACTTTAATTGCCGGATTACTTCCGGTTTTTCGATGGTATGGACCTTGGTATAAACAACTATTCAAATTACATTTTTAACCGTTTAAATTTTTGACTGGTAGCTTGTATATTGCAGGCCAGTTGAAATTTTTAAACGATTTATATATTATTATGAAGAACATATCGCTATGTTTGTTGTTATGCGTGGTCAATATTACAACGCTTATCGCCCAGCCTTTCCGTGTAGAAAAAAGTGAAGCTTTTGAAGAATCGGAAAGTGGATGGACAAAAATATTGCAACTAAAAAACGGCAATACCCTGCTCTTTAATGCAAAAAATAAAGAAGGTTTTGAGCTGACCATTTTTGACAAGAACAGGAAGCAAACGGTAAAAAAAATAATTACCGGCAAAAAGTGGGATGCAGGTGAGCTGGGTGAAGCAAGGATATGCGGCTTACATGAGATAAATGGTGAAGCAGTGTTGTTTTTTTACGAATTTATCAAAGAACCTGTGTTATACCGTATAAGGATAAACGGAGACAATGGTACAGTAATAGCAGAAGATGACCTTGGGCATTATAACATCCCAAAAGTAGGTATGTCATATTGGAAATACACCCTTGGCTCCACGCCCCGCTCGTGTATATCTGTAGATAAAGATCCTTATTCCGATTGCTATGCCGTTACCTTTTGCGAATTGGTAAGTCCGCTTGACAATCCGCATGATGTTATCACCGTAAAGCATTTTAATGGTGTGCACGAAAAACTAGGTGAAGCCCGTTTAATACCACCTGCCGGTTATAAGTATGTTATAAATGTGACCGCCACAGTAGACGGCGATAAGTCTGTATATCTTTTAACCTCAGCTACTAAACAGGCAAAACTGGATCCTAACTATAAATTGTTCATGAGTAAGCTGAAGCCCGGAGAGAAAACATTTTCCGGTCACATAATAGATCCTGGTGTAGACTATAGAAAGATCAATGCAACTATGATTTATGCGCATAATGACAATAAGATCTATTTAATGACCACATACGAATTGGACCGTGAACATGATGGGTTTTATGGGATAACCACTTTGTATTATTCTACTGTGCTGTTGTCTATTGATCCTGAGACATTGACAATGACAAAGAAAAGCCAGATCGATGGGAAAAAAATGGTAGAATATGCAAAGAAACACATTGATGAAAAATTTGACTTTGGTGGTATCGGGCAGCAAATGGTAATAAATAAAGACAATACTATAGCAATTCTTACAGAACAAAATATGCCGAAAGAAGGCGCGTTGGGCGCTGTGGGTATTGATGTGCTGTCAGGCGATGGGGTAGAACAGAAAGGATATGTTATAGACAAACAACAGAAATCAAAAGAACCTGATTTCTATACTATTTTCAACATATTCAAAAGGTACAATCCCAGCTATGGCACCACAACCGAACATCTGTCGTACGAGTATGTAAATACTGAAAAGGGAAGCTATGTATTCTTTAACGATGCTCCGGAAAATTTTTCAAGACCTGAGCACCAGTACGAGTGCAAAGAAATGAGCTCATTTAAGCAATCAAATGCAGTATGTTATAAGCTTGGCGATGAAAAAACAGACAAGTCGTTAATGTTCGGAGATCCTGGTAAAGATGCGGGAGCATATATTACTATGTCATCGTCTGATTATAATAAAGCAACGGGAGTGTACGCTACCATCATTACAGAATCTGATAAAAAACATGCAAAAAGCAACATAGCCTGGATCACATTCGAATAGTTTATCCCACGTCATTTTTTTAAACACTGGTCCATTATGAAATATTCCTGTTGCTGCCGGCGAGTTATAAGTTCGCTCTTTTTCCTGCTGTTCCTTATGCTATGCAACAGATCAGACGCTCAATTTGGCGCACAGCTTTCCAGCTTTGCGCCTAAAGGCGATATAGGCCAGTACTTCAAAAAAGGAGCATCAATAGATATTTATATCAATGTTCAGTCGAATGATTATAAATGGTTGTACCGCTGGGGCTTTTTCCACACGGCCCTTTCAAGCCGCATAGATACTGTACCCGTCTATGGCGTGATGGGCAACACAGTGCTCCCGGGATACCTTGTCAATAAGAACTTTACTGTCAACTATTTAGGCATTGACCTGAACCGTCTTGTTGTAAAAACTCATGGGTTTAGTATTTATTTAGGTGTTGGTATCATCGCGGGACAATCTCACGTGAATTATGTGGAGCATATAGAAACGGTCAGCAATGAAGTAGGCGATATCGATTCATGGATCGCAGGCTTAAAGTTTAATGCCATGCTGAATTACCAGGTCAATAAACATTTTGATGTATTTTTTGATGTAAGCAAAAATTTCATCACTGCTACCGACTATACTACATCTTACACGAGTAACAAATCCGGCATTGGGGTTAACTATTATATACGCAATCGCAAATGAGAAAAGGACTGATTACTTTGTTGGTACTGGTGGCACTGTCGTTCTCTGCCTGTCATAAAACGCTCAAAACGGAAAAGTACGTCCAGAACTATTATCCAAAGGTGAAAACCTTATCTGTGGAGAAACTGATGGACGGAACTGTAAAGATTACCGGGCTGGTTGTATCTGCGGGTAGCACGCCTGTGCAGTATGCAGGTTTTTGTATGGATACGATGCCCAACCCGGCTATGCTCAGTCACCAGGAAATGGCCGACGTAGTAAACGCTGATACCTTCTCCTTTATTTATACCGGTTTGGCATTTCCCCGGAAGTATTATTTCCGGGCATGGGTGGCCAATGGTGCAGGCTATGCCATCGGGTCAGATGTGTATGCAGACAGTATCAGGTTTGATACCTCTATGATTCCCTGCCGCCCGCCACTGCAGCATTTACTGCTCACAAACAGCACGGCCCACATAGATGAGCAATACAGCTATATACAAAATTTAACCTCTTCTGCGCTTACCGGCTATAAGGTAAGTGCATCTACCGGCAATCATACCATAGACCTGGACTTTGGAAAAGTGCCTACATCGGGCATATATCAGAATAGCGGGGCCTCAGAACCATCAGATAAAACGGTGCTGATATCCGTTGATCATATGAGGTTTTCAAGTGACTGCGCAGTATATGTGCAGCAGATAGATGCCCGTGTCATAGAAATAACCATTTGCAGTCTGAGCGTAAAATTATCTTCCGGTTATTCTACTTACGACACTTATGATATGGCTACAAGATTCCGTGCGTCAGTTCGGTAGTTATACCTTCCGGTTTTTTCCGGTGGGCCTGCAGTTCGGTAGGGGAGGGACATCTTTTTTATTATATGAACATTAAACCTCACACCTCCACACCCGTCTATCTACTATATACTATATAATAATTACTATCTACTCACTACTATATTACCACACACTAAATATGCGCTCCCTCTTCCTCCTCCAGTTCCTCTTAGTTAGCATAGCTGCATCTGCCAAAGGCGGGCACTGCGGGCATGGAAAAGGCCATGGCGGTGGTCACCGCTCTATACACTACAGGGTGAAAGACCGTGGCGCGTTCCCGCTGAGTGCGGTGCAGCCGAGGCCGGCAAGTACTTATATCGTGCGCCGTGGGGTAGCACAGGAGTACCAGTATTACCCGCGGTAGATTAGTCTGAATCGCGGATTAGCCGGATTTCCGGAACCACACAGATTTTTTCTTGCTGAGCATTTTCTCGTTTTGGTCTCACGTTGGAAAATAGCTAAATATTATTCCTGTCATGATAAGGATTGTCATAGTGAGCTCTTGCCGAACTACCCCTCGAATCCATGACATGCCGGGTTGCCTTGATGTTGCTGAATAGCATTCCTAATTGCTCACTTTCTTGCCAAAATTGTTGCTCTTTACTGCGCGGCGAAGTCCTACCCGAACGGAAGGCTCCAGAACTAGAGTGTAATTTTTACTATGTTCAGGGAAAATTTGTTTGTACTAAGTCAAAAGTCCCTGCGTTAATTTCCATTTTTGCTTTTTTGATTATGCTGCCTGGTAATAAACCCTCAATAGCCCGAATATCTTCGACCGACATACCAACACCGTAATAAATTTCCTGAATTATGATGTCTTCAAACGGCTGAATGCCGTTACTAAACATATTTACGCTTCTAACTTCCTCCTCGTAACTCCACACGTGTGATTTGGTAAAAGTCCAATACCAGAAAATGAGGTCTTTTTCATTTTCGTCAAAGAACTTTATTGGTGTAATTGACTGTGCGTAATTAACACTGAAGGTACTTTTTACGTTATCCCAACCCTGAATAATAAACCCAATACAAACACCTTTATGGCTACTCGCGTAATGAGACCACATTAATGCATTGGATGGATTTTTAGAGAAACAAGTAATTCCAATATTGCCTCTATATTTTTCAAATGTTTCCTTTACTGAATTACTAATAATATCTCGTCCATGCTTTTCCAATTCAACTCTTAGTGGATCTGACACAGCGGTCCCATTATTAAAATATCTTTCGTAAATCTTAACCGCTTGATCTGCCTCAAATTCAAAATCCATTAAACTTAAGTGAAGCTCAAAAGGGTCGTTGAAGTTATCAGGTCGTTGAAACATTAATGTTCTATTTTGTAACATTAGCAGTGCAGTTTCGATCGGCATATATTTATAAATCACTTGATTATGATCATGACGTACAATGCCAATATCATTTAGTCTTTGTATTAAATTTTTAGCTTCCGGCATACTTAATATTCTTTGGCGAACAACATAACTATATAAAATTACATGTAGAAGGCATACTTTAGCTGCATCTCGTCGTCCGATCCAAGATACTTCAAAATTTCGCCTACATTTCGTGCGCACTCAATTGTGATTGGATACTTTCTATCAAATTGAGTATTGTTCCAATTCATTTTAGTTAATGCGAGAATCTCGTCACAAATCAAATTTGGAGACTCATCATAGTATGCAAGTTTGATCTCAATTGGGCTTGGTATGTATTTACCTGGATAAGTTTCATAATAAGGAACGGAACCACGTGGATATAAAATATGATGCTGTTCAGTTAACGCTAAGTGAGTCCCTCTCATTGGTGGGTAATTGCCTTCCCGATATAAACGTATCTCTGATCTTTGAATTGATACTAAGTCAATTTGATTAATATTCAATTGTCGTGCGGCTTGTGTAAACCCGTAAATTTCTCCTTCACTAAAATTTGAAGTTTTGTGTAATACCAAGCGTTTAGGATATATTTTCACGGCGTCATAATATTCTTTAAGTGATGATGTCAGCAAATTAAAAGCCTGTTCTTCTGCTAAATGTGGCACTCTGTCGTTTTTTTTGAGAGTAACTTCTTCACCTCTTAAAATAACTCCTTTACCTAACTCATTGAAAATTTGGGCAATGCTTGTTTCTGTTGTTGATTTATCTCTACTTTTAAAGAAACTAATACCAGCGTAGCAAGTTGTTTCGGCTGCATCTTTACGAATTAGTGCCCATGGCGTACCTCCTGCTTTATAATAAAGAGCGGTAAAGAAGTTCCAAGCTATTGTCGCTTCGTCTTGCATTTCTGCTGTTGGTTTTGCAATTCTATCCCTAACTATTTGTATCGGAATGTTATACTGCATTGCCTGTGCTTTTAAATATCTTCTGAAATTTTGTTCCTTAGCTGATATATCTTCAGAATCAATTTCTGCCTTATCAACCTCATTCTCATCTTCGTCATCTTCGTCATTTTCTTCTGCAACTTCTTTTTCCTGTATATAAGTAATAAATTTCTCGCTCAAAGCACAAAGTATCACGTCAGGATTTTTATTTTTGGCCAGAAATTTGATTTCAGATAAGTATAGCTCTGCAATATCAATGATGCGTTCTTCAAGATTCTCGTTCTTTCTTATTATATTATCAAAGTCCGAATTATTAAGTCGTCTTAGGTAAGTGTCATCATAAACAATCTCACTTTGGAAGCCGGTTGTTTTATTAAAACCACAAAAGTTCAAAAACAAATTCGGATGTGGGTTTTTACTCTTCTTCCCATCAATGTGATTTTTACAAGAGTCAATCCATCCTAAGACCTTATCTACACTTTCTCCTTTGCCAATTATTCCAATTGTTATTTTTTCTGGTCTGACTTGATTAATATCAAAAGGGCTGTAATTAAAAATGCCATATTTGGGGCATATATGCTGATTGTAACCAAATTGTAAAGACGGTTCTTCTATATATCTAACTTTCATAATTAAAATAAAGTGTTATCGGTTAGTTCATTATCAATCTTAATTTCAATATCGATGTCGTTCGCTCTACCTTCAATAGCTTTTAATGGTTTCCATGCCTTTTCTTCTAATTTTGGAACAATACTTAGTTTTTCAATTGGCTGAATTTCCAAAAATGGATAGGGAGTTGTAAACAAATCTTTGAGAGAAAGGTAGTAGCTAAAAAATCGAAAATAATTGTAGACGGACCCGTTAGCTTCTAATCGCTTCATTCCGGACATATAAGCTGATTCAAACCTACTTGTTTTATATCCTCCCGGATTAGTAAAACTCCATGTAGGATTTAATACCAGATACCAATCATGTTCAATATTCAAAAATGAACTTCTGAATGCAAGGCTGCGAAAACACACAATATGCCCTTCTTTTTTATTGTGCATTTCAAAAATCACAGTTTTTGTAGCTTCATTTTTACCTTTCCATCTTATCTGTTTTTGATTTGGCATTGCACTATTATTGGCAAACCTAAATATGTCCTGTTCCCCAAACCATTCAATTCCTTTTAGTTTACAAAATTCCATTAGGGTATTGCGAAGGAGATTTTTAAACACTCTAAGCGTATTTTCATTATCATAATAGTCTTTACATTCAATCTGTGTGATTGTACCAACATCTATTATTTTTCTGAATGGTTCCAATGGGTTGCCCAAATCTCTAAATGTGTAGATATATTTTTCGTGAAGAATCCATTCTTGCGTTTTTACGTGATTTGCTCTCAGTGCCTTTTTTACAAGTGTATTAGGTTTGAGTTTCTTTACAGGTTTCCTATCAATTGAAATGAGGTAATCATTAACATCACTAGTGATTGCCTCCTCATCGATATTTAGTTCTGCTTGAAAAAAATATTCAGGGAAAGATACTTTCAAAAGGTTTGGAACTATGGGTTCTGGATCTGTATTTAAACACCCGTTAATGAATGTTTTTTCCCTCATTTGAATTTGAAAATCCGAAAACTCATGCTCGTATATTTTTGATATTGCTTCAATTTTAGGTGTCGAGCTTAGTGTAGTTATTTTTTGAATAAGATCATCTTTATCGATAACGTTTTCTGTTGTAGAGAATCGAAAATCGACAGGTAAAAGACTGGTTAATTTATCGTCATTGTATTTTTCTTTTTTATGAGTTATTATGTAAATATATAATACATCAAATGCATTATTCAACTTATTCTCATTAAATTTTTGAATAGTGGCTTTTATTTTGTCAAAATCATTAGTGGCTGTTATTTGGAATGCAACCCTGCTTTTAAAATCGGCCAAATCAATTGCTGGAAAGTTTTTCTTTTGTGTTGAATTGAGATTCTCTAAACGCAAACCAAATACTTCATTTAAAATTGGTATAAGAAAACTTTCCGCATGTATATTTATATCATATAAATTTGATTTATTAAAGCTTTCTACCTCTAAAACAAATCTAGCTGCATATGTGTTTATCTTGTTTATGTATAGAGATCTATTCATGGTTTTTATCTTAAAAGATACAATAGGTAATTTATTACAAAGAATGGTTTTCTTAAACTGAAGATACAAAAGTTAAATCAGACTATCGCTTAATTCATATTTACCGCGCTCGTCCCCTAACTGGTTCTCATTTACAACGAGGACCTTACGGAATAGCATTGGAAACGTATCACTTATAGCTGATCCTCTAATCAAAAAAAATCTATGGTAGTACAAAAAGTGCTCTATCATAGATTTTTCTTTTGCCATTTTCACGTTTGTATGCGATCTTTGTAGCACGGCTGTTACCTGGCTGTATATCAAAAAAGCAAATGATAACAAGTGTAACCTTTTTGGGTACTTTTGTAACCTTTTTGTAACCTTTTTCAGTGTTAGTTTTTTGTATTTCAATAAGTTAGGTCTGCACAATAGTTTTTTTAAGCCAAGTGGTAGTTTTCGCAGCCGGGTTAGTGAGTAGAGGCCGCTGTATAATAAGATAATTATTCCGTGTAACTCCCGGAATCCGGCAAATCCGTGGTTCATGCACTGGAAAAAACCGGAAGTCGTCCCGCAATTAAAGTTGCTGTCCCGCAGCAAAACGGAAGCTGAAATTGAGCAAAAAAGTGCCTGCTCGGCTGGATAGACGTGAGCAACAATTTTGCCTGAAATCAACATAAAACGTTGAATATCAAAGCTAATCTGAGCAATAATATTTGCAAGAAAAAGTAAGCAGATCCCGCAGTTTCCGGAAGTAGACAGCAGAGTGCAGGAATGCTATTGAGCAGCATCAAGGTCATCAGCAACCCTTCGAGGTGCCTCAGGGTGACAGGGCCATTGAGCATTATCCAGATCAGTAGAGATGAGCTACGCTCGTGTTTTAGCAAACACGTTCCTCAGGATGACAAACGCGAGCAAATACACCGGAAAAAACCAGAAGTCGTACTGCAATTAAAGTTCCTGCCCCGCTGCGAAAAAGTAGGCAAGAATTGAGCAAAAAAGTGAGCAACAATTTTGTTTTAAATTCACATAAAGCGTTGAATGACAGCACTAATGTGAGCAATAATATTTGCAACAAAAAGTACGCAGATCCCGCAGTTTCCGGAAGTAAGCAGAAGAAGTAAAGGAATGCTATTAAGCGGCATCAAGGTCATCAGCAACCCTTCGAGGGGCCTCAGGGTGACAGCTCTGTTGGGGCATTGTCTGCGGCGAGTAGAGATCTTTCGTTCCTCAAGATGACAAGCGTTATATGTTAATTCAACGTAATGAACTAGATAACAATCCTAATTCCCAATACCTAATTATAGATTCCATACAATTGAGCCATTACGCAATTGTGCATAGTTCGGCTTAGCTCACTATGACAGTTATTGACAGTTTAAGTTTCCACATTAAATTATTACCTTCGCGGCACAAAAATATTTTGCTACATGAACTTGCATGAATACCAGGCTAAAGAACTATTGAAACGCTATAATGTACCTACACAAGAGGGGATAGCGGTAAGTAAGGTGGAAGATGCGGTAAACGCATACAAACAGATGAGCACTACGAACGGTACAAAGTTTGCCGTGATAAAAGCGCAGATACACGCAGGTGGTCGTGGTAAGGGCCGTATGGTTGAGGTGCCGGAGCAGAGTGGTGTGCAGGTGATAAAGAGCGCTGAAGACGTAGAAAGGGTAGCAACAAACATACTGGGTCATACGCTGGTAACCATACAGACGGGTGATGCAGGCAAGAAGGTAAGCAAGATACTGATAGCACAGGATATGTATTATGATGGACCAAGCGAGCGCAAGGAGTTTTACCTGAGCATATTGCTGGACCGTGCTACAAAGCAGAACGTGATCATGTACAGCACCGAAGGTGGTATGGACATTGAGACAGTAGCGCATGATACTCCGCATTTGATATTTAAGGAGTGGGTGAAGCCGGGCTTCCCGCTACAGGCGTTCCAGGCAAGGAACATTGCCTTTAAGCTGGGGCTGAGCGGTGTGGCACTGAAGAACATGGTGAAGTTTGTGACCAACCTGTATGATGCTTATGTGGGCCTGGACTGTGCGATGCTGGAAATAAACCCGTTGTTCAAAAGTGCGGATGATAAGATACTGGCGGTAGACTGCAAGATGAACCTGGATGATAACGCACTGATGCGTCACCCGGACCTGGCAGATATGCGCGATAAGAGCGAAGAAGATCCTACGGAAGTAGAGGCGGGCGAGTTTAACCTGAACTATGTGAAGCTGGACGGTAACGTGGGCTGCATGGTGAATGGCGCGGGTCTGGCTATGGCTACGATGGATATGATAAAGCTGGCCGGCGGTGAGCCTGCTAACTTCCTGGACGTGGGTGGTACTGCTAATGCACAGACTGTAGAGGCTGGTTTCCGCATCATTATGAAGGACCCTAATGTAAAGGCGATACTGGTGAACATATTTGGTGGTATCGTGCGTTGCGACCGTGTGGCTGCAGGTGTGATAGAGGCTTACCAGAAGATGGGCAATATCACTATCCCGATCATAGTGCGTCTGCAGGGTACTAATGCTGAGGCTGCGCAGCAGCTGCTGAAGGAAAGTGGTCTGAAGGTGCAGAGCGCTATTTTGCTGAGCGAAGCGGCGGAGTTGGTTCAGAAGGCTGTGGCGGGTAATTAATTGGAATTGGATCCTTCGGCAAAAGCTCAGGATGACAAGAATATAGAGAGCGCTGCCCGGTGGGTGGCGCTCTTGTTTGTTACTTACCCTGTGCGAGTTTACTTTTCTTTGCTTGTCTCCCGATAGCCATCGGGACAGGCGCCAGAAAAGTAACAAAAGAAAAGAGCACTTTTTTTCAATTGCTCCGCTGAAAAAAAGGGGCTCTGCGCTGTTGGTGTGGGGGGCATGCCTTCGCTATTCCTCCTTCGCTAACGCTATGGCGGACGAAGAGCTATGGCAGCTGAAAGAATGCTATTGTCAATTGCGCTGGCTTTTTATGCCGCTGCTGTAATGCTTCATTTGGCTGCATCGAGGTAATGACGGCATAAAAAAAGGCGCTACATGGTCATTGGGCTTTGGATTAGGGATTCCCTCCTTCGCTGAAGAAGCTATGGCGGGCGATGGGGATTTACACATTCGCTACCTCATACGTTAAAACTATGGCGGTTGAAAAAAGCTATGGCGGGCGAAAGGGGCTTTGGAATTTGGAATTTCTGATTTGGAATTTGCTATGGAGGGGCTATGGCGGGCGAAAGGGGCTTTGGAATTTGGAATTTGGAATTTGCTATCGAGGGTCTTCGGCGGGTGGGCTTGCGATAGCTTTGTGTTTGATATTCTTTTGATTATATTTGAGGGTAATAAAAGATAAATTATGAAACGTTTACTTATTGCTGTATTGGTTGTTGCGGGTGGTGTGTGTATCTCGTCGTGCACACGCTCTAACGATACCTGTGTGGCGCATTGCTCTAATGCCGGCGGCGGCGGGCAGGATTATAAACTGGATAAGGGCGAGTGTGCTAATGTGACGCTTACCAAAAACATAGAGCTGGCCAATAAGTATGGCTATGATACGTGCATTACTGCGATGGAGTAGGGGCGAGTATGCCTCGTGCTATCTTTTACTTTCTTTGCTTCGCTCCCGATAGGCATCGGGACAGGCGCCGAAAGTAACAAAGAAAGGCGATTTTTGTTCAATCGCTCCGCGGAACAAAAAATAGCTTTACGCTGTGGTTGTGGGGGAATGCTATTGTCAATTGCGCTGGCTTTTTATGCCGCTGAGGGTAACTTGCATTTAGCTGCATCAAGGTAATTACGGCATAAAAAAAGGCGCTACATGGTCATAAGGCTTTGTTTCCCGATTTGACTTTTTCCATTTGCTTTTAAGAGTTTGGTAATCTGTATTGCCATTTTTCACCGAGGACTTTGGGGTGAATGTCTTAATTTTGCGCCCATGCATATCGGGCTTTATTTTGGTAGTTTTAATCCTGTTCATACGGGGCATTTGATAGTGGCGAATCATGTGATCAGTCATACTGATATAGATAAGATATGGTTCGTAGTGTCGCCACACAATCCGCTGAAGGATTCCCACTCTTTACTGAATGAACACGACCGCCTGCACCTGGTGAACCTGGCCATTGAGGACAATCCGAAGTTCAGGGCGAGTAATGTGGAATTTAGTCTACCCAAACCAAGCTACACCATAGATACGCTTACCTACCTGACGGAGAAATTCCCGCTGGAAAAATTCACTGTGATCATGGGTGCTGACAGTTTCCAGAACATACACAGGTGGAAGAATTTTGAACAGCTGGTGGAGCATTATGCCTTTGTGGTGTATAACCGCCCCGGTTTTGAGATAGAGGATACTTTTGGCGCTGATGTGACGATACTTGATGCGCCGTTGCTGCATATCTCCAGCACGTTCATCCGCAAGCAGATAAAGGAAAAGAAGTCTATAAAGTATATAGTGCCTGATGCGGTGGAGGAGTATATTTTGGGGAGCGGGTATTATGCTAAGTAGTCTTTTTATGGAATTGGGAATTTGGATCGTTGTGTGGGTGTTGTTCTGCCCATGCTATCCTTACTTTCTTTGCTTCGCTCCCGATATGCATCGGGACAGGCGCCGAAAAGTAACAAAGAAAGGCGATTTTTATTCAAGTCTATTTGTCTTTTCAATGGTGTTCATGAGTCGCTTCGCTAGTTGTTCAATCGCTCCGCGGAACAAAAAATAGCTCTGCGCTGTGGTTGTGGGGGAATGCTATTGTCAATTGCGCTGGTTTTTATGCCGCTGCTGGTTCGTTATATTTAGCTGCATCAAGGTTATGCCGGCATAAAAAAGGCGCTACATGGTCATGGGACTTAGGTTTCTTCGAATTTGGCTTGTATGTTGGTTCCAGGTTGTTTATTGATGGGTATATTGTTACCTGCCTTTGTAACTAATGTGTTGAAGGGTAGAGATAATGTATTATATGTCGGGTGTTTTTTTACTTTAACTTTTTGGCTTCTATGTCTTTTCGTACCTTTGGCATGATATTTTAGCTATTCTGAAAAATCATCGTAATCATTCAAAAACTTAAATGGTATGGCAAAGTTAGGTAACACCATCGCAACATTATTGATAGGCGCAGCAGCAGGTGTGGCTGTGGGCTATGTACTGGCAACTGATAAAGAAACACGCCAGGAAGACATGGACAAACTGAAGAAAAGTCTGAACGGGCTGAAGGGCAAATTTGCCAAGAAACAGCAGGAACTGGAAGACGAAATTTATCATTCCTAATCTTCATCTTATTATCATCGCCTGATGAACATACTAGC
>JAOQAP010000120.1 GCA_025963465.1 Flavipsychrobacter sp. | reverse complement strand
ATTCGCGGTAACAGGCGGCGGTAGCTTCTGCCCAATGGGCCTTGGTGTACACGTACTGCTTAGCGGTTCTGTAGCAACATTTACTTACCAGTTGTACAATGGTACAACTCCGATAGGCAGCTCACCTACAATTGGCACGGGCTTAGCGCTTGACTTTGGAACTCAGACAATTCCGGGTGTTTACACTGTAGTTGCAAAAGATCCATTGACATCATGCACAAGCAACATGACTTCAACAGCAACAGTATCGCTGTATCCATTGCCAACACCTCATACAGTGAGCGGCGGCGGCAGCTATTGCGCAGGTGATACAGGTGTACATGTAGGACTTACTCTTGCTGATGGTGGTGTTAAATACCAGCTATATGTAGGTGGTGTTGCAACAGGTAGCACGATAAACGGCGCCGGTACTCCGCTTGACTTTGGTCTGAAGACAGTTGCGGATACTTATACTGTAGTAGCTACTGATCTGACAACAACTTGTACGAACATGATGATAGGTAAAGCGACGGTGAAGATCAACGCATTGCTGACACCATCTGTTACCGTTAGCTATCCTTACCACGATACAATTTGTGCTGGTACACCAATAACCTTCACTGCAACACCGGTGAACGGTGGAACAGCTCCTACTTATGTATGGCAGGTGAACGGTGTGAACAAGGGTACAACAAACAGTTATACTTACGTACCTGCTAACGCCGATAAGGTTGCTGCAATACTGAAGAGCAATGCGGTTTGCCCATCTCCTGATACGGCTATAGGATCAGTGATAATGCCGATCATACCTATATCATCACCGGTGGTTACCATATCATCTGACCATGGTGATACAGTATGCGGCGGTAACCTGATCACTTATACTGCGACTACCAAGTTTGGTGGAAGCGCTGAGAAACTGACATGGGTACTGAATGGTACTGCAGTTGATTCAGGAGCTACTTATTCTTACATACCAAAGCAAGGTGATATCATCTACAATACAATGTTCAGCAACTACCGTTGCCGCGATACGAACAGGGTATTCAGTAACAACATCTTCATGACAGTTGATTCTGTGATCATACCTTCTGTAACAGTAATGGCTGATCCGGGTGCAAACATAGCAACTGGAACCAAGGTTACATTTACAGCTGTAGCAGTAGATGGCGGTGATGCTCCGTTATACCAGTGGTATGTAAACAAAGTAGCTGTAAGCGGCGCAACAACAACTGTGTTCACTAAGAGCAACCTGAGCAACCTTGATTCAGTAAGCGTAATGGTACAGCGTACAGATGCATGCGGTAAAGCAACATTCAACGGTATTAAAATGCACGTAGGTGGTGTGAGCGTTCTGCAGGTGTCTGCAAGTGCTATCGATATCAATGTACTCCCTAACCCGAACAAGGGTGAGTTCATGGTGAAAGGTTCATTTGGTGTAAGCGATGATGTAGCTGTAACACTGGAACTGACCAACATGCTGGGCCAGGTAGTTTATAAGAACAATGTAACAGCACAGGGTGGAAACATTGAAGAACGCATAAAGATCAGCAACACACTTGCCAACGGCATGTACCTGTTGAACGTGCGTTCTGAAGCTGCAAGCAAAGTGTTCCACGTTGTAATAGAACAATAATAGTAACTAAGTAATAAGTGAAAGGGCCGGTGTATAACACCGGCCCTTTTTTAATGGGTTAAAAACAGCTTAGACAACTAAAATGAAAATGCGGCTAGAAAAAGATATTGATAGTGGGGTAGCGAACTCCCATATTATGGGCGCCAAAGCCAAGTAATGAGGCAGCATGGTCATGGTTCAGGGCTATTTCCAGGAAGCCTGAATTATTGAAGCGGCACAGTGCATCGCCATGAGGCACGTCACTATAGTTATTGCTGATAGAGGTAATGTCCTGTACCTTGCGGAGCATGATCCTGAACGGCCTGTCCTGGACTATCTCCCGGAATTGAGAACGGGTAATATCCAGTACTATGTTCTCATAGCGATCTATATAAAGGATGTTGCACTCTACGCTATCCTGTGTGACCTTTGGTTGCAACAGCTTGGTAGTCGTTCTGACATCACAGGATGTGAAGGGGAGATGTCCATCCGTTGCCCTGATCGTTTCTATGACCTTTCCTGCCCTGGTAACCCATTCGCTGAACAGGAATGGCCTTTCCAGGTCGAAACAGGCCCAGGTGCCCTCTAATGCACTGCCAAAGGCAAGAGATAGCAGCCCGTTGTCGGGAGCAATGAAGTAATGCCCATCCTTACCGGCCAGTACCATACGCGGCGCATGTCCTCCGAAAATGTCTACCATGGATACATGTATGGTGCCGGGCATAAAGTGGCTGTATGCAGACAGCAGGAAATATGCGGCCTGCTGAAGGTCGTATGGTTTTACGTTGTGAGATAGGTCTATGACCGTAGTGCCGGGTACAAGTCTCATCAAAGTCGCTTTGGCAACAGTTACCGAGGCATCCCTTGTGCCGAGGTCGGAAAGTAATGTTATGGTGGTCGCGGTGCTCAATGATTATTGCATAGCGTCGGTATGCGCATATAAAATTGCAAAAAAAAGCCCACCTTTTGGTGGGCTTTGTAAAATTTGTATTGATGAACGTATTATAAAGTACGCTTTACTTCTACTTCTTCGTAACCTTCTATGATATCACCTGTACGAATATCGTTGTAATTCTTTATAGAAAGACCGCACTCGTAGCCGAAGTTCACTTCCTTCACATCATCCTTGAAACGTTTCAGCGAAGCAAGCTCACCGTTGTGTACGACTATACCGTCGCGTATGATGTTCAGCTTGGTCTGGCGGGTCATTTTGCCATCAAGTACATAACAACCTGCTATGGTACCTACGCCGCTGATCTTGAATACGTCACGTACTTCAATGTTACATACGATCTTCTTTTCCACCTTAGGTTCCAGGAGGCCTTCCATAGCGCTCTTGATCTCCTCGATAGCATCGTAGATGATAGAGTAAGTACGGATCTCGATATTTTCCTGCTCTGCCAGTTTGCCTGCCTGTATAGATGGGCGAACCTGGAAGCCGATGATGATAGCATCTGATGCAGTTGCGAGCAACACATCACTTTCTGTGATCTGTCCAACGCCTTTGTGTACCACATTGATCGCTACTTCTTCAGTAGACAGTTTCTGCAATGAGTCACTTAATGCTTCTACAGAACCATCGAAGTCACCCTTAATGATAACACCAAGTTCCTTAAAGCTACCCAGTGCCAGACGACGACCGATCTCATCGAGCGTAATGTGCTTGCGGGCACGTATACCCTGCTCACGCATGATCTGAGCACGGTGGTTAGCGAGGTCTTTAGCCTCATCTTCATTTTCAAATACACGGAATTTTTCACCAGCCTGTGGTGCGCCATTCAGACCCAGTACCTGTACCGGTGCCGATGGGCCCGCCGACTTAACACGCTGTCCACGTTCGTTGAACATAGCCTTGATCTTACCATAGTGCTGTCCGCAGGCGATCATATCGCCCTGGTTCAACGTACCGTTCTGTACCAGTATAGTAGACTGGTAGCCACGGCCCTTGTCCAGCGATGCCTCGATAACGCTACCTGTAGCATTACGGTCAGGGTTGGCTTTCAGTTCCAGCAGTTCTGCTTCAAGTCCTATTTTTTCCAGCAGCAGGTCTATATTCAGGCCCTTCTTGGCAGATATCTCCTGGCTCTGGAACTTACCGCCCCAGTCTTCCACAAGTATATTCTGCTGCGCCAGCTGTTCTTTTATCTTTTCAGGATTTGCTCCTTCTTTATCTATTTTATTGATAGCAAATATCATTGGCAGGTTTGCGGCCTGTGCGTGTGATATTGCTTCCTTTGTCTGCGGCATGATGGCATCATCCGCTGCTACAACGATAATGGCTATATCCGCAACCTTGGCACCACGTGCACGCATCGCGGTAAACGCTTCGTGACCCGGGGTATCGAGGAAGGTGATCTTTTTGCCCGTAGCTGTAGTTACCTGGTATGCACCAATGTGCTGTGTGATACCACCGGCTTCACCTGCCACCACATTCTCACTGCGTATGTAGTCAAGCAACGAGGTCTTACCGTGATCTACGTGACCCATTATGGTAACAATAGGTGCACGCGGCAGCAGGTCAACTTCATCGTCTATGTCTTCAACTATTTCTTCTGATTCCTGCTCCAGGTTGATGAACTCAACATCGAAGCCGAACTCACTTGATACCAGCTCAATCACCTCTGCATCAAGACGCTGGTTGATAGACACCATGATACCAAGGCTCATACACTTGCTGATAACATCTGCAAAGCTCACATTGAGCAGGCTTGCCAGCTCACTTACTGATATGAACTCAGTAACCTGTATCAGGTTGCCTTGTTCTGAATTCTCAGCAGCAGCTCTCTTATCGGCCATGTCATCACGCTTGTTACGGCGGTATTTAGCCTTCAGGTTCTTGCTGCGGGTAGAGCCGGTAAGCTTGGCCTGTGTTTCGCGTATCTTATCCTGTATTGCTTTTGTATCTATTTCCTGCTGTTGTGCGCTCACAGGTGCATTGCGTGGTGCGCCACGGCGATCGCCGCCAGCGCCACCCGGCCTGAAAGGACCACCACCACCTTGCCTTGGTGTACCATTAGGCCCCGCTTGTCCGCTGCCCGGGGGACGACGTTCACGGTTAAATGGTGCTGCACCCGGCGTACGTGGAGTGCCTACACCACCACCACCACTTCCCGGTGGGCGTGGTGTGCCCCTCTGTTCTCCCGGCTTGTGTGTTTCCGGCTTCTTCTCTACGGGTATGCGTTTGCGCTTGCGTTTTTCTCCGTTCCTGTCTGCTGCTCCGCCCCTGTTATCGGGCCGGTTGCCAGCGGGTTGAGATACAGGGAGTTCTATTCTGCCTATTATCTTAGGGCCTTCCAGCCTCGGAGCGCGCATTTCTATGTGCTCCGGCTTTGCGGCCTCGTCATCTTGTGTTGTATCAGGTGCGGTTACGGTTGGTGCAGGTACTGCAGCTACAGGAGCTTCAGTTTCCGGTTCAGCTACAGGAGCTGTTGTTTTTGCAGCCTTGGTTTCTGCAGCTGTTGGCTTTGTTTCTTTTTTAGGGGCTTCCTTTTTCTTCGCAGCGGCAGTAGCTCCTGCAGCTCCCTTTTTAGGGCGCGAAGTAAGGTTCATATCATCCAGGTTTATTTTACCCAGTATGTTTGGCCCTTCTATTTTTGGTGCTTTTACGTCCAGGTGTTCCGGTACTTCCGCTTCAGGCTCTTTAGCCTTAGTTTTAGCCGGTGCTTTCACAGGAGCCGCTTCTGTTGGTGCTTCTGCTTTGGCCGGCGCTTCCGGCGTTTCTTTTTTAGCTTCTGTTACTTCGGCCTTTTTCGCAGGTTCTTCTTCTTTTGCTGCCTTCGGAGCTGCTGCTTTTTTAGCTGGCTCTTCTGATGCAACCGGCGCTGCTACTACCTTTGGTGGTTCCGGTGCTTTTGGTTTTTCTTCTTTCTTTGGCTCTACTGCTTTTGGTTCTTCTTTCTTGTCTTTTGCGGTAATGTCAAGGTCTTCTTTGTTCTTTTTGATATTATCAAGCATGGGGCCTTTAGGCAATGCAATTGCCTCGCTCTTCTTCTTTGCGGCTTTGTCCTGTGCGAACTCTACCTGCAAGGCGTTATACATTGGCTCCGTAAGCTTGGTGCTTGGGCTACTGTTTACTTCAAAGCCTTTATCAGCAAGAAACTCTACGAGTGTTTCTTTACCGATATTAAATTCTTTGGCAGCTGCCAGTAACCTGGGTGTTTTTGATGTTTCTGTAGTCATTCTTCTATTTCCTTGTCAAATAATTTTGCCAAAGTTGCCTTCAGCCTGAGCTATATATTACAAACCTACGTCATTTTAACTGAAAATGGCGCTCTAAAACGTCTAAATCTCATCCACAATTCCTAAAAATAATAAGGTGTTAACCCTACTATTCGTTGCTAAACTCAGCCTCAAGTACCTTACGTACATCATTCACAGTTTCTTCTTCAAGATCTGTACGGCGTATCAGTTCTTCAGCTGACAGTGCCAACACGCTTAACGCGGTATCGCAACCAATACGCTTGAACTCGTCGATAACCCATGGCTCAATTTCATCTGCAAATTCATCGAGGTCGATATCGTATTCAACTTCTTCTTTCACGTCGCGGTATACATCTATGCTGTAACCCGTTAATTCCTGTGCCAGTTTAATGTTCACACCTTTCTTACCAATGGCCAGGGATACCTGGTCCGGGTCAAGGTAAACATCGGCGCTGTTGTCCTCATTGTTCAGCTCCATCTTGTTGATACGCGCCGGAGTAAGAGAACGCTGCAGCAACAGCTGTATATTGCTTGTATAATTGATGATATCGATATTCTCATTGCGCAGCTCACGAACAATACCGTGGATACGGCTACCCTTCATACCTACACACGCGCCTACCGGATCTATGCGGTCATCATAGCTTTCTACAGCTACCTTGGCACGCTCGCCCGGTTCACGAACTATTTTCTTCACAACTATCAGGCCATCCATGATCTCAGGCACTTCTATTTCCAGCAGTTTTTCCAGGAATGAAGGATGGGTGCGGCTCAGGATGATGATAGGAGAGTTGTTGCGCATTTCTACTTTCTTTACTACTGCACGTACACTTTCGCCTTTCTTGAAAAAGTCGGTAGGTATCTGTTCAGACTTAGGCATGATCAGCTCATTGCCTTCATCATCAAGCAGCAAAATTTCTTTCTTCCATATCTGGTATACTTCGCCACTGATGATGTCACCAATGCGGTCTGCATACTTTTTTAGCAGGTTATTCTTTTTCAGGTCACCTATACGTGCAGCAAGCGTTTGCTTGGCAGCAAGTATGGCACGGCGGCCGAAATTGCTTACATCTACTTCTTCATATAACTCCTCACCCACACTGTAATCCGGCTCTATTTTGATAGCGTCAGAATACGCTATCTGCAGGTTGTCGTCTTCGATCATACCATCTTCCACTATCTCGCGACGGCGGAAGATCTCAAGGTCACCCGTCTGGTCATTGACGATAACGTCAAAGTTCTCATCGGTTACATACTTTTTGCGCAGCAACGTTTTGAAAACATCTTCGAGCACCTTCATAAGGGTGGGCCTGTCAATGTTTTCGGCGTCTTTAAACTCCTGGAAGGAGTCAATGAGGTTGATACTTGGCATATGCTCTCTTTTTCACTCCCGAAGCATCGGGAATCTTAATTAAAAAATGATTTGTACTACTGTCTTTTTAATATTTGAAAATGGTATTTCCATTGTTACAAGGGGATCTTTTGCTTTAATTCCCTTTATCTCCAGTGTTATGTGCTCTTCGGTTGCATCTGTCATCATGCCTATGCGCTCTACACCTTCGTTGTCTGTGACCGCAACCTTACGGCCAATGTTCTTTTTGTACTGGCGCTGGTTCAGCAAGGGCTCATCTACGCCGGGGCTTGATACTTCCAGTGAAAAATCGCCATCCGGGAACATCTGCTCCAGCTCTATCTGGGCATACAGCTTGCGGTTGACTGCGGTACATTTTTCAATAGACATGCCACTGTCCGCATCAAGAAATACCTTGATGTTATTGACCGGTTTCACTTTTATGTTCACGAGGAACACATCAGTGCCATCGATCAACGGCTCTATCATTGCATGAATTTTTTCGGTTATTTCGGCCATATTTAATAAACGAGGGGACAACCAGTGTCCCCTCTCTTTTGCGTGTATCTGCTGCAAATGTACTACTTTTTTCTATTTCTGCAACGATAATAAACTGATATATACAATTATGTTTTCATTAACGCGGAAAGCATCCTGATTTAATACCTTTGTATCTATGATAAAGGATATAATAATTCTTTTGTTAATAAGTTATCTGCTCTACAAGCTGTTCAGCAGGTTCATACTGCCTATAGTGCGCCTTACCAATGTGGCCAACGACCAGATGAATCGCATGCAGCAACAGATGGCCGATATGCAAAAACAACAGCAGCAACAAGAACACCAGAAGGCCCGCCGGGTAAATAATGATACCAAACCCAAAGAGGGCGATTATATTGAATATGAGGACGTCGGATAGCTCTCTTTAAGGATTTGGAGCTTGATTTTTAAACACATTATCTTCTATCGTCATTCCTTTTTCCAGGTATATGGTTTGAATACCCAGTGCTTTTGCGGCCTCTATATGCTGGAGGCTATCATCAATAAACAGGGTATGCTCGGGTTTCAGCCCGTTATCGTCCAGCACCCGCTGAAAGATCTCCTTCATAGGCTTACGCATGCCTACCCTATGTGAAAAATACACTTTATCGAAAAACACACCAATGTTGGGCATACCATGTGCCTGCATCAATATGTTATTAAAAGACTCTTCATGCAGCTCATTAGTGTTGCTCAGCAGGAACAGGTCGTAGTAAAGACGGAGCTGCTGCAGTATCTGCAGCCTGCGGACAGGAAAGTCAAGCAGCATAGCATTCCAGGCTTTGAGCACCTGTGCCTCTGTAAGCGGTGTGGGTGACATCTTCATCATACTGCTGATGAACTCCTCCCTGGTTATCTGCCCCATTTCGAACTTATCGAAAATAGCGGACTGCTGCATTTGTGAATACAACTCAGCAAAATTGGTGATGCCGACATCAATGAATGCCTGTTCTGTAAGCTTATAATCTATATTGATGAGCACACCACCAAGATCGAAAATGATGTGCCTGATACCCTTTATCATAAGTGCAAAAATACAGCAATAAACTACATGCTAGTGGCTGCCTATTCTTGCCGGCGGCACATATGCATCCTCAGTCGTTTCTTCTGTAAGGCGCAGGTACTTCTTCCGGCCGGCAGTATAGATCAGGAGCATAGGGAGAATGCAAAGACCGTATATGGTATATGCCGGAACATCTCCAATAGCACGGTGAGCAGCACTGGCAATAAATACTGCAATGATCGTTACTGTAAAATATACCTGCGCATATTTAAATGCGCTGACATTAAGCGTTGTAACAGCAGCATTGCCGGCAGTAAAGGTGTGCTCAGGGCTGTAGCACCAGTCTATTTTGGCATATACAGTATGTTGCCCTTCACTTACCTGGAAGTCTTTGGTCTCGCCGTTTGCCACAGTTCCTACTTTTGTACCGTCAACGAACAGGTGATAATCGCGACGCCTGTTCATAAACTCACTGCTGCGAACAATTCTTACAGTTGCCATAGTTAGTATATCAAAGATTAACTGAGCTAAAGATATTGCTTTCTTCGGATTATTTATGCCATATCAGTTGTTCCAACTGCTGTTGTGTAATAATACTGGCCCTGTATGTAGCCCGCGGTTTCCATTCACCGGTGGCAGGGTCATATTGCTCTGCTATAGCTTTCCACAGTATCGCCTTTTTATCGTTGATAATGAACAAGTAATTGTATGGGTTATTCGTGGAAACGAACACAGAATTATCCGGTAACAGAACAATGTTCCCACCTCCTCCATTTCCTTGCTTACCCGTATTTTCAATAACGTGTGCACAATCGAAATCCCATATTTTTTCGAGATGACCATGTGATTCCTTCATCTTCAATACCGCAGGGGTTTGACGGGGTTTCAACTTATCTGATGTCCTGTTGTTGTCATAGATGTATAAAAAGCCGTCGGCTGAGTGCTGCAGTGTATGCTGAAAGCAAAACTGGCTGCCATTTGCCAGCTGCTGAAATTCCTTCATAAGGCTTTCTGCAGAAGAATCGGATGCAGATGAAGGGGCTACATATTTGTTGCCATATTCGTTCAATACTTTTCCTGAAGGATACTTTATTTTTACTATGCGGCTGATGCCAGACGTGCCCAGGTATATGATGCTATCTTTTTCATTAAAAAAGCAGGCGTTCTCGTGGGTCTCTATACGCAGTTTAGGATATCGGAGCAGCAGCTTGTTAACGTCTGACCGGTGAATATATTCTGTGCAGTCCCATGCCCAGGTGATGTTGCCATTACTATCTAGTTCTGCAATAGAAGTGTTATCGAAAGGAGGAAAAAAACGTAATCTTTTTTCCCCGATTACCGGTAGTGGTTTATCATTAAATTTTCGTGTTACCAGGCCGAAGTAACGGCCATGGCTGAGTTTTGTGAACTCATGATGAAAATCGAAACCAGAAGCAGAATCAACAGCGGTATCTGTTTTATTGTCTGCTGTCCATAGTTTTTTGCCTGCATAATTCACTTCGTAGGCATCTCCCCCGTTAATGAAAGTGAGTGTACCGGTTGGTGATACCTTCATATCTAAACCATGTATCGAGTCGGCAGGCAGAAACCAGACAGGGTTTCCGTTCATGTCGAACATGGTATTGCAACTGCCCATGAGTATATAGGAGTGAGGGTATTTATTACTATTGCTTTTTACGATAACTCTTGCCCTGTCTGTACTGGCTGCCCGCAGCGTGTCTGTTGTAAAATGATACAGTTGACTGGCGGTTGCCGGGCTATTGTACACCACGCGCCAGGTATACTGCTTGCCAAATGCCGGTACTTCGGCGATCAGCCTGTTTTTCTTAGACGCTATCTTTATGGAGGCATGTGCTCTAAAATCAACGGAGTTATTCCAGTTTCCCTCAGCTATCTCAAGGTTATAGCCCGGAACGCTTTGCCCCGCAGGAAATGAAAAACCAATGATCCTGTAATTCAGCCGGCTGCCTTCTGCAGGAGTGATCTGTGCGTATGAATGGGACGAGAGTGCTCCTATTAAAAGTACAAGAAGCCAACGATTATTACCTGCTGAACGGAGATGAACAAAAAATGAATGAATGCCAGCGTATAGGTATAGGAACATGAGCAATTAAGATTACAACAGATACAGATATTTCTACCGTATACCGCAAGGTATAAAGAATGGGCTGATTAAAAAAAGCAGGGTTGTTGAACAATTGTAGCTGTAGGGCGGATAAAAAAGGATATTTTTTTGTTTTTTCAAAAAAACGGCTACATTTGCAGCCCCGATTAACCATCGGGTTCGACGGTCAAACGTCTTGGGCCTATAGCTCAGTTGGTTAGAGCACCTGACTCATAATCAGGTGGTCCCAGGTTCAAGTCCTGGTGGGCCCACATAAAGAGTCGCAGCGATGCGGCTCTTTTTTTTGCCTGTTAGTTCCGAAATTTTTATCCATATCAGAATTCTTAAAATTATTAGTATTGCTACTAGTAAAAATTGTTGGTTGATGACTCTGATGAGTGTACGTGGATATATTAATTCCACTAGGGCAACACAGCAAATATTTATGATTTTAATTATTTAATGTATATTGCACTATAAAAATAACTTATGAAACCAGTCACACTATCAATTGCTTTAGCATTCTGTTGCGGGATTATGCATTCATGCAAACAGCCCGATTACAATCCCTTGCGTCCACATGAAGAAACAATGGTTGAGTTGCAGAAAAATATGCAGCCATTCCGTGAAGCTATGAAAATTGCTCCGCAAAAATTTACCATAAATGCCGGCACACCCCAAACTGTGAAATGCAATAATGGCACAACGCTTGACATTGCAGCCAATTCTTTTAGGGATAAAGACGGTAATGTCATTTCCAAAGGTTCGGTAAATCTGGAGATAACGGAAATGTACAAGCCGGCAGATATGGTATCTAATATAGCAAGTACAGTTACTGGTGACGGATATTTTCTGCAAAGCGGCGGCCAGGTGAATATCTCTGCTTCGTCGAATGGCAAACCGGTGTATGCAAACAAATACAGTATCAGCTTCAAGATGAAGGATAGTACAAAGTATCCTATGTCGCTTTATTATGGTAGTAAGAATGAAGATTCCGTGCTTTCCTGGAAAGATGCAGACCGTAGTAATATAGGAACAACTGCCAGGTATGATAACTTTCAATACATTTTTGACACCTGTACCAGCTTCGGCTATATAAATTGCGACAGACTGCCAAAAGATTCGGGCACAACACATATTTTCCTTAAAGCGCCTGATCCCTCTTTTAAGGTCATTAATACGCAGATATATCTTGTGCTGCCGGCAATAAATAGTTTTGTGCAAAACCGCATAAGGTCGTTTGATGAAGCTACAAATACTTTTAAGTTTGGAGATGATGGTAGTAATGTTCCGGTAGGTATGGATTTTAAAATAGTAATGATCGCCAATGTAAATGATAAATATTATTATTTCGATACTACAGGGAAAACTACTAAAGAAGACGTGTATTTAAATGCACATCCAACATTACAAGATATGCCATACATAATAAGTAAAATAAAGAGTTTGTAAGGTTACATGTTCGCGACGCGTCCATTGCTCAGCGTGGTGTTTCACTACGTCGTAGAAGCAGGGAATCTCCTGATTCAGAATGAGCCAAGCATCATTAGGTGGTCCCAGGTTCAAGTCCTGGTGGTCCCACTTCAATACAGACAAGACTTTGAGTAATCAAGGTCTTTTTTTTATAGA
>JAOQAP010000116.1 GCA_025963465.1 Flavipsychrobacter sp. | reverse complement strand
ATATCTATCCTTACTTTTTTATTCTTGATCTTTTCGTTCTTGATCAGCTGCAGCACACCACCTACTTTATTTTTTCTTACTGCCACAAATGAAAAGAAGTCTTTTACTTCTATCAGGCCGATATCTTCTTTTTTCAGTTCCCCTTTATTGCCCAGGAAGCCAACGATATCTATTTTGTTCACCTTGTCTTTTTTACCCGCAGCTATAAACAGGGTAGACCATTTTGGTTTCTCCGGCAGTTCAGCTGTTTCCGGCAGTTCTATTTGTTCTGTGGTAGCGGCATCAATATAAGCGGGTAATGATTCCTCTGATGATAATATCAATATCGCTGTTCCGCTGGCATCCATTCTCGCAGTCCTTCCGTTGCGGTGTATATACGCATCCTGTGTCAGTGGCAGGTGGTAGTGAACGATATAGCGTATGCCCGGTATATCCAGTCCGCGCGCTGCAAGGTCTGTAGTTACCAGTACATTCACCGTGCCGTTCCTGAATTTGCATAATGCACTATCGCGCTCCTGCTGTTCCAGTGCACCATGATAAAATTCATTGATAATGCCCTTTTGTGAAAGCAAAGTACTAGTGCGCTCTACAGATTCCCTGTGATTGCAAAACACAATGGTTGACCTGTTACCCAGGTAGCAGATAAGGCGGAAAAGTGTATCGGACTTATCTTTTTCATCAGCCAGTACTGTCTTTATGGCCAGGCTTACATCATCCTTGTCTTTCTCGGTCAGGAAATTGAGCGTCTGCGGGCTTTTCAGGTTGATGAAGGTTGGTATCTCCTGTGCCTCCGTGGCAGAGGTGAGCATTTTCTTTTTGATAGATGGCAGTGAGCTTACTATAAATGCCATTTCTTCCTGGAATCCCAGTTCCAGCGATTTGTCAAACTCGTCCAGTACCAGTGTTTCAATGGCATCCACTGTTATGCTGCCTCTCCGTATATGATCGCATAACCTTCCTGGTGTGCCCACCAGTAATGCCGGTGGCTGCACAAGGTTATTCTCTTCAGTTTCTCTCAGGTGACCGCCATAGCAGCTCGTTATTTTAAACCCCGTTCCCATGGTGCGGAACACCTGCTCTATCTGCTGTGCCAGTTCACGTGATGGCACGATGATGAGTGCCTGTGTTTGTTTGTTAGTCTTGTCCAGTAGCTCCAGTATCGGCAGCAGGAACGCCAGCGTCTTGCCTGAACCTGTAGCAGACAGCAGCACCACGTCATTGTGCGTTTTGTTTGCCTCCATGGCAGCTATCTGCATATCATTAAGGGCATCTATCTTCAGGTTGGTCAGTATATGGTTGATGTCGGCGTTCTGCATGGTAAGACTGTTTTACTTATATATGAGCTTGAAACGGGCAAAGGTACGATAAAAAAAGCGCGGCTGTTGGGCCGCGCTTTTTACAGGTATTGTTATTTGTTTAAATATCGATCTTCGCATACTTGGCATGAGACTCGATAAACTCACGGCGTGGCGGTACTTCATCACCCATCAGCATAGAGAATATCTCGTTAGCGTAAGTATCGCTTTCTATGGTCACGCTTTTCAGCGTACGTGTTTCAGGGTTCATGGTCGTATCCCACAGTTGTTCTGCGTTCATCTCTCCAAGACCCTTATAGCGTTGTATGTTCACAGAGTCTTCTTTACCATTGGCCAGTTTGGCTACTGCTGCAAGGCGGTTTTCTTCTGTCCATGCATATATCTGTTCCTTTCCTTTCTTTACCAGGTATAGTGGCGGCTGTGCCAGGTATACATAACCCTGCAGAACCAGTTCCTTCATATAACGGTAGAAGAAGGTAAGTATCAGTGTAGCGATATGCGATCCATCCACATCGGCATCCGTCATGATGATGATCTTGTGGTAACGCAGTTTGGTAAGGTTCAGCGCTTTCGGATCTTCAGGAGTACCTACGCTTACGCCCAGGGCAGTAAACATATTCTTGATTTCCTCGTTTTCATATATCCTGTACTCCTGTGCTTTTTCTACGTTCAGTATCTTACCTCTCAGGGGCAATATCGCCTGGTAGCTACGGTCGCGGCCCTGCTTGGCAGTACCACCCGCCGAATCTCCTTCCACAAGGTATAGCTCACATTTGTAGGGGTCTCTTTCAGAGCAGTCAGCCAGCTTGCCGGGCATTCCGCCGCCCATCAGTACGCTTTTACGCTGTACCATTTCGCGTGCTTTACGCGCCGCTGCGCGCGCCTGTGCTGCTATGATCACCTTATCTATGATCATCTTCGCATCTTTAGGATGCTCTTCGAGGAAGGCTTCCAGTACGCGGCTTACGCATACATCCACCACGCCCATCACATCGTTGTTACCCAGCTTTGTTTTGGTCTGTCCTTCAAACTGTGGTTCCGGCACCTTTACAGAAATGATAGCGCTCAATCCTTCACGGAAGTCATCGCCGGTTATTTCTACTTTCGCACGTTCAAACAGTTTGTTCTTATCGCCATAAGATTTGAATACGCGGGTAATAGCGCGGCGGAAACCGGCTACGTGCGTACCACCTTCTATGGTATTGATGTTATTTACGTAAGAGAAGATATTCTCGCTGTAAGAGCTGTTGTAAGACAGGGCTACATCCACAGCTACGTTAGTTGCAGCGTCATGTGCCTCTACAAATATAGGTGTCGTCAGCAATGGCTCGCGCTTTGCTTTTGTATCCAGCATCTGCACAAACTCTACTATACCACCTTCACTGTAGAAGGTTTCAGTAGGAATATCACCTTCTTCATTTGGCTCACGTTCATCTATAAGTATGATTCTGATACCCTTATTCAGGTAGCTAAGCTCACGCAGGCGGCCGGCCAGTATCTCGCGGTGGTATACAGTATCCTTGAAGATAGTGCCATCCGGGTGAAAATGAACAGTAGTGCCGGTATGCTCAGATGGTGTGCCTGTTTCGCGCACGAGGTACAAAGGCACCCCCATTTTATATTCCTGCTCAAAGGTTTTTCCTTCACGGCGCACAGTTACGTGCAGGTGAGAGCTCAATGCGTTCACGCAGCTTACACCCACGCCATGCAATCCGCCTGATACCTTGTAGCTGTCCTTGTCAAACTTACCACCGGCATGCAGCAGGGTCATTACCATTTGCAGGGCGGAAACACCTTCTTTGGCGTTAATACCTGTAGGTATACCACGGCCATCATCTATCACTTTAATAGAGTTGTCTGCAAGAATGGTGACTTGTATGTTTTTGCAATAGCCCGCCAGCGCCTCATCTATTGAGTTATCTACCACCTCATACACCAGGTGATGCAATCCTTTAATGCCTATGTCGCCTATGTACATGGAAGGGCGTTTACGCACCGCTTCCAGGCCTTCTAATACTTGTATACTATCCGCTCCATAATCGGCGGGTACGGGCAATACTACGTTTTCAGTATCCATATTATTTACTAACCGGAATGTTTATTTCTTTATGAGATTTGATTAAAAAATGTCAGGGCAAAAGCCACAATAATTATCTATGATTAATATAGATAATTTAACCTTACAAAGATAGCCAAAATATACCTTTTGAACAACTAAAAAGCAGTTCAGTAAGTGGCTGAAAACCCTTTTAAAATGCACATTTGTGGATAAATATTGAGAAAAATATGCACAGGTTTGATTATATAATATTCGGGATCCCATAATTACCCCGATTTACCTCTTTTTAGAACCCGAATCCGAACCCTACTTCGCCCAATTCTGCCACATTCAGGTGGGTCTTTACCATGGCTGATAAAAAGAGCTCCTTTATTGGGCCGTGCTCTTTCTGTACAAGGTAATAGTGCCCACCCAGTTTTTCATAAATAGCAGGTGTTAACAGTACCGACTGTTGCAGGTAAGCACCCACCTGTACTACAAGTCCCAGCCTGCCAAACAGGAACTCATTGCCTGCGAACACGGTGCTTTTAAAGGAGTGCCGCCGCTCATTCCCGGGGTTTATTTCATTATTACGCTGGTAGGCATAGATGTTCTCGTAATAAGCATGGTCCAGCCCGGCAAATAGTTTGTTTTGGTTCTGCCAGCGCCTGCTCATGTACCCGGTAGCAATATACACAGGATAAGATGGTCCTCCCGATGTGTAGTTGGCTACGGTGGCCATGCTAAGCCTTACCTGTGCCAGCCACCTGTTTTTCAGTTGCACGGGGTTACGTAAAACGCATTCGGGTTTTGATGTTACAGGGTAGTAGCATACCCCAATATGCCCGCCGGGCATATTAATGCCCAGGTTTGGCTTGCGGTACGATGAGTTGGACATATGTTCCAGGTTGGCGCCCAGCCTTAGATCCCAGTGGCGGTTCATTTGATATTGCAGCTGGCTGCTCAGCTTTACGAAATTGTTGAAATGGCTGCCTACAGCCACATTAACGGTATTCACAGGTGCCGTGCGGCGGTAGAAATTGGTTACATAAGCCGGTCCGTCGCCCAGGCTTATGGTCCAGCGTATTTTTTTGCCTTCTATCAGCGGTATGCTGATATTGGGGTATAGCGAGAAATTCCTGCCATATACGGAGTCGATACCATAGTTGATGTAGCAGAAGCCAAGTCCTAGTGTTGGGTAATTACGGCCTTTGTGCCATGCCTTTCTTCCGCAGGTATGTTGCACTAAATTAATGTCTATTGCAGTACTGACCGGGGGAATGGGGAGTTTGAATTTCACTTCCTGCTTAAACACCCGCCCGACCATCACATCTGCTTCTATACCAAAGCCCGACCATGGCTTTACCTCTTGTGCTTTTCCGGCAAACGGAAAGAAACAAGTAAAAGCAAAAAACAAAAAACAATTAATGTATTTCCCGTGCATGAGCCGTAACGGTCACAAATGTAGCGTACTGCCGGATAAATTGAGCCATTGAGCAATTAAACCTTTGAGAATTAGATTAAGCATTAAAATGTACCTTTGGGCCATGCGTCGCATTCCTGCATTATTATTACGGTCTTTCCTGCAAGGGCTGCTATTGTTAAGCCCAATAGCGCTTACCGGCTATTTATTGTATTCCGTATTCATTAATGTAGACAGCCTGGTGCCTGTAGCTAAGATGCCGCCGGGAATAGGATTTCTCATAATTATAGGTGCCGTAACAATTATAGGTGTACTGGGTACCCGTTTCTTCATCGGAAAGTGGATATTTGACTCATTTGCCAACCTGCTGGAGCATACACCCGGTGTCAAGTTCATCTATTCGTCTATCAGGGATGTGATCAAGTCATTTGTGGGCGATAAAAAACGTTTTAACAAACCTGTATGGGTCCGTGTGAATAATTCCCCTGAAATTTGGCGTATCGGTTTTATGACACAGACCGATATGTCGCATCTTGGCCTCATTAACAAAGTAGCCGTTTATATGCCCCACGCTTATGCTATATCAGGGTGGGTAATAGTAACGGACGGAACTAATGTGAAACCGGTACAGGATATGACAGCGGGAGAGGCAATGAAGTTCGCTGTGAGCGGAGGTATAACAACTGAAGTAGAAGCAGAAGGCAATGGAAAGAAAGCTCAACTTTAATGCAGGTCCGGCGGCATTGCCTGGTTCCGTTTTACAGGAAGCAGCAGCAGCCGTTCATGAATATAAAAATACAGGGTTATCTATACTGGAGCTGCCGCACAGGAGCAAAGAATTTGCAGATATTGTCGCTGAAAGTAAACAACTTGTAAAAGAACTTTGCGGCCTGGACGATAGTTATGAAGTACTGTGGTTGCAGGGCGGTGGCAGGTTACAGTTCTGCATGGTTCCTATGAACTTTGCTTCAGAATTCCTTTCCGCCGGATATATTGACAGCGGTCATTGGGCAGAGGAAGCATCAGAATACGCAGCTTATTATGGAGATGTGCAGGTTCTGGCTTCATCAAAAGAACAGAAATATAATTGCCTGCCTGCCTGGCCCGAAACCGTATCTCAGCAGCTGGCTTACCTGCATCTGACCACAAACAATACCATCTACGGTACACAATGGCACAAGGTGCCCAATGCCGGTGTTCCGCTTATAGCAGACATGAGCAGTGATATATTAAGCATGCAGCGCGACTATACGCAATATGCTATGTTTTATGCGGCGGCACAAAAGAACCTTGGCGCTGCTGGTACCGCATTAGCTGTGATTAGGAAGGATATGCTGAAACGCATCGTACGCCCTGTAGCTCCCATGCTCAATTATAATGAGCAGGTCAAACAAAATTCGATACTAAATACAGCTAACGTTTTTGGTGTCTACACTTCTTTGCTTATGCTCCGCTGGACAAAGGAAAAAGGCATCGTCAATATAGAACAGGAAAACAGGCAAAAAGCGGGTATGCTATATGATGCTTTGGACAACAGCCGTATATTTACGCCATACGTAATGACCAAAGCGCACAGGAGTATGATGAATGTTTGCTTTACGGCGAAGACACCGGAGCAGGAAAAAGCATTTGTCGCCATGTGCGAAGAGAACAATATTACGGGAATAAAAGGCCACAGGTCAGTAGGCGGATTCAGGGTGTCGTTGTATAATGCAATACCTGTTTCGTCGGTAGCTACCCTGGTGGATATTATGAAACAATTTGAAGCCCTTAATGCATAACGGATATTTATTAATTGCCCGTCTGGTAAACAGACAATGGCACTAAACATTTTATGGCAAAGATAGCACCATTCAAAGGCCTTAGGCCTACACAACAATTAGCGGCTAAAGTAGCCACCTTACCTTACGATGTGATCAGCGTAGCCGAAGCACGTGAATTCAGGAACGACCATTTCAATTTCTACCACGTTACAAGGTCTGAAATAGATCTTCCGGAAAACGTGGATGTTCATAGCCAGTTGGTGTATGAAAAGGCCAAAGAAAACCTGGACCTGTTTGTACAGAATAAGATATTGGTTCAGGATGATGAGCCAAGTTATTACATTTACGAGCTCATCATGGATGGCCGCTCACAGACCGGCCTGGTATGTGGGTCGTCTATTGATGATTATAACAACGACATCATTAAAAAGCATGAGTTTACCCGTCCTGAAAAAGAACAGGACAGGATAAATCATATTACTGTTACGGGTGCGCAAACAGGGATCGTATTCCTCGCCTACAACGACTGTGATAGTGTGCAGCATATTATAGATGAATGGAAGAAGAACCATGCGCCTGTAAATGACTTTACAGCAGGTGATGGTATCCGCCATATTTTTTGGGTCATCAACGACTACTCTAAAGTAGCCTCTATCTCTCACCATTTCTCGCAGGATGTTCCATGTACGTATATTGCAGATGGTCACCACCGTGCAGCATCTGCAGCAAAGGTGTGTAAGGAATTGCGTGATAATGGATATTCTATAGATGGCGATGAAGCGTTCAATTACTTTGTTACATGTATATTCCCGGCCAGCCAGCTGAAGATAATGGACTATAACCGTGTGGTGAAAGATCTGCATGGCATGGTGCCCGGTGAATTTATACAGGCACTGGAGAAAGATTTCGATATATTCAGGATAGGGGACAAAGCTGTAAAGCCGGAAGTGCCGCATGAGTTTGGTATGTACCTGGATGGTGCATGGTACAAGCTTGTGTCAAAAGCCGGTACATGGTCTGAAGATCCGATAGGTGTGCTGGACGTTACCATTCTTTCCGACAATATACTGGATAAGATACTGGGCATAAAAGACCAGCGTGTAGATAAGCGTATCGACTTTGTGGGCGGTATACGTGGCATGGAAGCATTGGAAAAGAGAGTGAACAGCAAAGAAATGGCCGTTGCATTTTCTCTCTACCCGGTCTCTATACAGCAGCTATTTGCTATTGCAGACAGCGGCAATGTAATGCCACCAAAAAGCACATGGTTCGAGCCTAAGCTCAGAGACGGCTTGGTAGTGTACATGATATGACACTGGAATACACCTTTAGGTTTTAACTTTTAACTTTCAACTTACTATGGAATACAGGAGAATGGGTAAGACGGGATTGCAGCTCAGTGTGCTCTCTTATGGTTCATGGGTCACTTTTTCCAAACAGGTAGACGATAGCGGGTCAGAGCGACTCATGAGCGTAGCCTATGACAGTGGTATCAACTTCTTTGATAATGCAGAAGTGTATGAAGGCGGCCGCTCAGAAGAAATGATGGGCCGTGTGCTGAGTAAGAAAAACTGGGACCGTACTTCTTATTGTGTGTCCAGCAAAGTATTCTTTGGCATTCATGGCAAAGAAAATAAACCTAACCAGTCCGGCCTTAGCCGTAAACATATAACAGAGGCATGTAATCAGGCATTAAAACGCCTGCAGGTAGACTACCTGGATCTTTTCTTTTGCCATCGCCCCGACAGGGACAGCTCAATGGAAGAGATAGTATGGAGCATGAACATACTCATACAGCAGGGCAAGATACTTTATTGGGGTACCAGCGAGTGGAGTGCAGCTGAGATAATGGAAGCGCATGCAGTAGCAAAAGAGCTGAGCCTTATAGGCCCGGCTATGGAGCAGCCGCAATACAATCTTTTTGAGCGTGCCAAAATGGAGCATGACTATTATACCATTTTCAGGAACGTAGGCATGGGTACCACCACCTGGAGCCCGCTCGCATCCGGCTTGCTTACCGGCAAGTACAATCACGGAGTGCCTGACGGTTCACGCCTGGCACTGGAAAATTACAGCTGGTTGAAAGACCGCCTTATGCAGGACGATAAACTGGAAAAGGTGCGTCAGCTCAATAATATCGCTATTGATCTTGGTACATCAGTCGGCACATTGTCTATAGCATGGTGCATCCGCAATCCTAATGTGACTACTACCATACTTGGGGCTACAAAGGTGCAGCAGCTTACAGAAAACCTCAAGGCGCTGGAAATATATCCTAAGCTGACGCTGGAAATCATGACGCAAATAGATGAGATAATGGGCAATAAGCCACCTATGGCTTAATGCTATGTGTCGCCTGCGGGTATAATTACTGTCTATCTGTATAGTCCAAATACTGATACTGCGCTGACAATTGATGTCGGTTACTCCCTAACTTTGCATTGTGCCGAATGTATCTGTAAAAGCTAAAAAAGTGCTTAATCCCCTCGAAAGCTTCATGGGTGAGGATGCACGTGTGCTTAACAGGGAAATATCGGCGATCAATAATTTTATTGAGACCGAATGGGTAGAGGTATCCCTGTCGGAAGATACAATAGCCGAGGATGAAGGTAAGTTATACCTGTTCCCTATTGATGATCACAAATTTTGTTTACAGCTCTGCTACTTACAATACGAAGACAACTCCTCTTCAAACGCTATAATCTGTTGCCTGCGTTTTCTGCCGTCATTTTTTGACCAGTATCCGGCAGAAACACTGATGGCTAACCAGCCGTTCCGTTTCGATGAGGTTACGGAACAGCAGTTCGTTATCTGTTCCCAGACCCGGATGTTGCTTACCCAGCTGGAAAAAAACAATACGACGGCATCTTTTATCAGGTCATTACAACAAAGTGAGTCCTCAATGCACCTGTTGCGCAAAGCGCTTGATTCTATCACCGTTCCAATTACAGATTCCCAGGTGCCCGCATGTCGTTTTCTTGCATATGAAAGCGAACGTGATAAGATTCAGGAGGCCCGCCTGATCATAGAGCAAAACCTGGACCAGCCGCAAACCATCCGCGAGCTTTCCCGTAAGGTGGCCATGAACGAATGTTACCTGAAAAAAGGCTTTAAATCCCTGGTAGGTAAAACAATTCATGAATATCAGCAGGAATTGAGGATCACAAAAGCAAAAGAATTGCTCCAGGTACAGGGACTTTCCGTTACCGATGTGGCAAACACCCTCGGCTACAGCAGTATTTCTCACTTCAGCACCGCTTTTAAGCGTGTTACAGGTATGAAGCCATGTGAATTATTAACCTGACATTAGTTTTTCACTTTTATATAGCAGGTTGTATATATCTATTCTTAACCCTGTTTTCATAAAAATAATACATGTTTGTACGTTTATCCAAGTAAAAGTTAAAGTTTGGCTTGGTTTTTGCTGCATATAACTCACCTAACGTCCTATCTTCTATTCGCCCTATATTATTTTTAAATTTTCATTGCGCTTCGTTGGATTTTTGGCTTGGTTTTTGCCTTATCTTTACGGAGACTAAACGGTAAGTGTCTATTGGAATGAAACATTACATTAACAAATTATTATTGTCCTTAAGTTTCCTGTTGGTATTTTCTACTACCGGACAGGCACAGTCAGGTACACGCACACCGGTGGAAGATATGGTGAATGCGATACGGAATGACCGTGTAGTGGACATGGTAAAGTTCTTCGACAACTTTGTGCCGCTGACCATAAATAACAACCAGGCTATTTACAGTCACAACCAGGCAGAGGTTATACTGAAAGATTTTTTCGATAAAAATATCCCGAGAGAGTTTACAGTTATGGACAACGGTTCTCCTGACAACTACTCCAAATTTATCATCGGCAGTTTTACTGCCACCAACGGTGTCAAATTCAATGTTTACATTCTCATGAGGCTGAAAGACGGTAACTATATGTTACAGGATCTGAGACTGAACAGGGAATAACACATATCATACTTACAAAGCAAAACGCCGGACAACTGTCCGGCGTTTTGCTTTGTACAATAGCTGCTCCCTGTTATTAAAAATGCACCGGATATACCAGTAGCTCCAACCTTCAGGTCTGGGCTCAGTGAATAAGAACATAGCCTTTAGCCGAAATCACTCATATGCTGTCTTTAATGTTCGGTAGAAGTCGGTAAACTAAGCGCCTATAAAACAAATAGCCCCGACCTATCGGACGGGGCTATGGAAAATCTATTTGAATGTGGGCAATTACCAAAGATGCACCCTCAGGCTATCTGCTATATACATTTTATCACCCGGCTTTATATTGAATGCCTCATAAAACTCAGGTACATTAGGGAAAGGCCCGTTCACGCGATATTTAGCTGGTGAGTGTACGTCGGTCAATAGCTGTGTTGCTATCCTTTCGGGGCGCTCAGCCATTAGCCAGCCTAAAGAATACCCCTGGAAGAAACGTTGCAATGGTGTCATGCCGTGTATCTTCTCTCCTTTCTTATAGGTATCCGTCTGCTTGAATGCGTCTAGGCCTATCAGTATTCCCCCAAGATCAGCCAGGTTCTCACCCAGTGTAGCCTTACCATTTATATGCATGGTGTCCAGAGGTATCATATTGTTGAATTGCAGTGTCAGTACTTTAGCCCGCTTCATAAACTGTGCTGTATCAGTAGCAGACCACCAGCTGCGCAGGTTACCCAGCTCGTCAAACTGGCGGCCCTGGTCGTCAAAGCCGTGAGTGATCTCATGTCCTACTGTAGATGCAGCAGTATAACCATATACAAGTGCATCATCCAGCTCTGCATCCTTGAATCCCGGAACGGTCATCATTGCTGCAGGCAGCACTATCTCGTTGTTCGATTCATTGTAATACGCATTGTAGGTCTGCGGGGTCATGCCCCATTCTTCACGGTCTACCGGTTTGCCCAGCTTGTTCATCTGGTAGTTGTTCCACCATTGGTTAGAGCGCATCATATTCAATGCATATGGCCCCCTGTCTATTTTCAGGGCAGAAAAATCTTTCCACTTATCAGGATAGCCCACCTTCTTCTGTATGGCCATCAGCTTGTGTATCGCTTTCTGCTTGGTGCTGTCTGTCATCCAGTCCAGCTTCATGATACGTGCTTTGTAGGCATTGCGCACATTCTCTACTATATCTTCATAGCGTTTTTTGGCTGTAGCGTCAAAGTATTCTTTTACGAAAAGCTGGCCCAATTCTTCGCCTATTGCGCCTTCTTCAGCTTCAAGTACCCTGCGCCAGCGTGGCTTCTGTGCTTCAGCGCCCCTTATAGTTTTAGCGTAGAAGTTGAATGTTGCATTCACAAATGGGGTACTCAGGTAGCCCGCGAAAGTGGTCGCCAGTTGAAACGCCATATAGTCTTTCAGCGTCTGCATGTCTGTGGTAGCAATTACCTTGTTCAGTGCCTTGTAGAACTCAGGCTGACCAACGATTACGCTGTCGACATGCTTTACGCCCATTTGTTCCAGGTATTTAGGCCATGCTATGCCGGGAGAAAGAGTGGAAAGTTTCGAGATAGCGAATTTATTGTAGTTCAGGTACGGATCGCGCAGGTCTTCCAGTTTGCGCGAAGACTTTGCCAGCGTTGTTTCCATCGCTATTACCGCAGCAGCCTTTTGATTGGCCTGCACACTGTCCGTGCCCATCAGGCGGAACATAGTAGCTACAAAGCCTGGGTACATACTACGCACCTTCATTGTCCTCGCATCAGTGTTGAAATAGTAATCGCGGTTAGGCATGCCCAGTCCACCCTGCTCCATCATATATGCCTCTACATCACTATGCTTGGGGTCTTGCGATACGCCTTCACCAAAGAATACATTTGCTCCATAGGTGTGCATATGCGCAGCCTGGGTCATTACGTCTTCCTTGGTTTTCATGGCGGCTATCCTGCCCAGCTCTTCACGCAGTGGCTCTGCACCGTTTTTTTCTATGGTATTGCTGTCCATGGCGCTGAACCAGAAATCACCTATGCGTTGCCCTGCACCTGTTTTATCGCCTTTCTTCAGTGCCTCTTCATTTATGGTCTGCAGTTTTACGAATAGCTCTTTCTGTACCAGCTCTCCTATACCATATGCTGTTTCGTCGCCCGGTATTGGGTGGGTCTTTATCCACCCCCCGTTTGCGTACTCAAAAAAATCATCATTCGGCTTTACTGTAGTATCCATATTGCTACGAATAAAATCCTGTTTTGCCGTTTCTTCTTTAGGGGCAGGCTGGTTGCAGGCAGCAAATATTGACGCAGCAGCTATGGCGCCAATGAGCTTTTTGTTCATAAGATCGTATTTAGCTATAAAAGTAGTTCGTTTTTATTTACCTGTTGCTACCCATTAAGGGGGATTTACACGAGTGGCTCGCATAAAACAAACAGGGACGCAGTATAGCGTCCCTGTTTCTATAAATAGTATTAATGAATTGCTCTTAGTTGTTGTTGATAACGGTCAGGGTAAGGGCAGATGCGCCTGTGCCTGAAGCAGCTCCGGTCAGCATGAACGTGTATATCTTACCCGCGCTTAGTGTCTGTCCTGTGATCTGTCCTGAATTGGTCAATATTGTCTGGTCTATCATAGCCACCTTTAACGATGTGCCTTCAGCTACTTCATGGAATGAAGTATAGCTTTTTGATGCTATATTGGAATCCAGTTTTGTACTTCCTATATAGCAACTTGTACTCAGGTTATCAGAGCTCAGGTTTATAAAACGAACTTTGGCCTTGCCGGTCATAGTAGGTGCTGTGAGGTCGTCAGTAGTAAATACCAAGGAAGTATTGGTCACAATACCTGCTGAATAAACAGAATAATAAGCGCCGATCGCCAGGGTTTGAGTACTTGTATTGAGCTGTGTACCTAATCCGGTAAGGTAAAACTCAACAGGTAGGCTTGCTCCCGCAGCAACTTGCTTATAACCTGAGTTTTTCATAAAGGCTATATTGGTTGCGCCGTTTACTGTTTTGCCACTTACGTGCGCATCTATATTTGTTGCACCTGCACATCCGTTCACAAACATTACGTTAGCATTGGTAGGTGCCGGATCGCTTTTCTTTTTACATGCAGTAAATCCAAGCGTTACCGCAACAATGGTTAATGATAATAATATTTTCCTCATAGTTAATATCGATTTTCTATTGACCAAATATACAGATAAAACATCAGAGGGAACGCTAAGATGCCTTTTAACAACCTTATTATATACTATAACAAGGCCAAAATTTTAATTACTCCCGAAAATCAAATAGTTTCGCACTACTAAATTGCTATATTATATGGGTGATATTCGTCATGACTGGACAAGGGAGCAAATTCGTGAAATATACGAGCGCCCGCTCCTCTCATTGGTGCTGGATGCAGCAATAGTACATAAGGAAATGCATACCTATGGTGAAGTGCAGATAAGCAGCCTGTTGTCTATCAAGACAGGTGGGTGCTCAGAAGACTGCGCATACTGCCCGCAGGCAGCGCGCTACCATACCGATATAAAAGTGCAGGCACTGATGAAAGTGGAAGATGTTGTGAAATCGGCCGAGAATGCTAAAGCCGGTGGCGCATCCCGTTTCTGTATGGGTGCTGCATGGCGCGAGGTAAGGGATAATCGTGATTTTGACCGTGTGATAGATATGGTTAAGGAGGTAAATAAACTGGATATGGAAGTATGCTGTACGTTGGGCATGCTTACAGACTACCAGGCAGAACGCTTGGCAGAAGCCGGCCTTTATGCTTACAATCACAATATAGATACTTCAGCAGAGCATTATAGCGAGGTGATCACTACCCGCACTTATGATGATCGCCTGGACACGATATCTAACGTGCGCAAAGCAGGTATATCTGTATGCAGTGGTGGTATCATTGGCCTTGGCGAAACTGATGCCGATCGTATTGGTATGCTGCTTACACTGGCAAATATGCCGCAGCATCCCGAGTCGGTGCCTATCAATGTGCTGGTTCCCGTAGCGGGCACACCACTGGGCGAGAACAGCCGTGTACCATTTGATGAGCTGGTGCGTATGATAGCTACTGCCCGTCTCGTTATGCCGGGTGCAGCTGTGCGTTTGTCTGCAGGTCGTCTTGAATTGTCTATATCAGAGCAGGCAATGTGCTTTATGGCTGGTGCCAATTCAATATTCGCAGGCGATAAGCTGCTCACAACGCCAAATCCCGAATTCAATTCAGACATGGAGATGTTCCGCGTACTGGGCCTGAAGCCGAAAGCAGCGTTTGCAGACGGTCATCCTAAAGACAGGGTAAAGGAAGTTGCTGAAACTGTTGCATAATCTTCGGATAACATGGATCGTTTGGAGCAATACCTTAGCGGCAAACTGGATGAAAGAACACTCGCAGGTAATCTGCGACACTTAAAAACATACAACGCCCCTGTTGATCTTTTTTCAAATGATTACCTGGGCATTGCAACAAATGGGATACTTACAGAGACGCACTCCGGTGCGTCTCTTGTTCATTTTACAGGGTCTACCGGCTCCCGTTTGCTCTCCGGCAATAGTCATGAAGCAGAAGCGCTGGAAGATACCATAGCCGCTTTTCACCAGGCAGAGGCTGCCTTGCTCTTCAACTCCGGCTACGATGCCAATGTGGGGCTTATCTCCTGCATTACAAGTCGCAGCACTACCATTTTATCGGATGAGCTTTGCCATGCCAGCATTATAGATGGTATCAGGCTCAGCCAGTGCAGCCGCAAGTATAAGTTCGGTCATAACGACCTCAATGAACTAGAGACACAATTGAAAAAATATAAAGACGAAGGCCCTGTAATAGTTGTTACAGAGTCGGTCTTTTCTATGGATGGTGATGCGGCCCCGCTTGCAGATATGGTTAAGCTATGTGAACAGCACAATGCAAAACTTATAGTAGATGAGGCACATGCTACCGGCTTATTTGGTGAGCACGGCAGAGGACTTGTTTGCGCGCTTGGTTTGCAGGATCGCGTTTTTGCCCGTGTTCATACTTTTGGCAAAGCCCTGGGTTGTCATGGGGCAGCAGTGGTTGGCAGCGCATTATTGAAGCAATACCTCATCAACTTTGCCCGCTCATTCATATATACTACAGCACTGCCCGGCCATTCTGTATTGATGGCAGCAAATGCATATAAATATCTATCTGCGCCCTCTTTTAGTAACCAGTCGCTTCATGATCTTGTAGCATATTTCAGAGCGCGAGCCAATGCTGCGGATAGTAAAGGTTGGAAAGATAGCCACAGTGCTATACAGGCCTTGGTAATAGGCGGCAACGATAAGTGCAGGTCTCTTGCTACGAAGTTACAGGAGGCTGGCCTGCAGGTAAATCCTATACTACATCCCACAGTGCCGTTAGGAATGGAAAGACTAAGAATATGCCTCCATATCTTTAATATGAAAGAACAAGTAGACCTGTTATTTGAAACGATACAAGAACATCATGCCACATCATAATTCCATAGCTATACTCGGTATTCATACAGGTATTGGCAAGACCATTGCCTCTGCAGTAATTGCTGAGGCCATAGGTGCCGACTACTGGAAACCTGTTCAGGCAGGTATCGAAGAAAGAGATATCGACCTTGTCAGCCGCTTGTTGACCGATGGACTCGGAAGAGTACATCCCGAGGCAGTAGTATTGTCGCAGCCTATGTCGCCGCATGCCGCCGCTGCTATAGATAATGTAGACATTGACTTTACAAAATTTGAATGGCCGGTTACCAATAAAACATTGCTGGTTGAGACTGCCGGCGGCATCCTGTCGCCCATGTCATCTACGACTACCATGGCCGATTTTGTACTGCATTATCAGCTACCCGTCATATTGGTTGTTCAAAACTACCTGGGTAGTATCAACCACTCGTTGCTAAGTATTGAAGTACTAAAGAACAGGGGTGTGAACCTGCTCGGCATAGTAATTAATGGAACACCGAATTCAGACTCTGAAACATTTATAGAGCAATATAGCAAGGTTCCTGTAATAGCCAGGATACCACACCTTGAAACATTGGATAATGCTACTGTAGTAAAACATGCTCATGAAATAAAGAGCAGATTAGCAGGTATTGTATAACAATTAGCTTTAGCCAAAACACAACCAAATGGCAACAATAAAAGAGCGTGACAGTAAAGTAATATGGCACCCATACACGCCCATGAAGGCATGGCCGGAAGCCATAGCCATTGTAAAGGGTGAGGGCCTTTATCTTATTGATGAAGATGGTGATCGCTACATGGACGCAATATCCTCGTGGTGGGTCAATCTGCACGGTCATTCGCATCCTTACATTGCGCAAAAGGTGCATGACCAAATGATGGAGCTGGAGCATTGCATATTTGCAGGCTTCACGCATGAGCCTGCTGTTCGTTTGGCAGAACGATTGCTGGAAATATTGCCTGCCAATATGAAAAAGATATTCTATTCTGATAATGGTTCTACTGCTGTGGAGGTCGCTATCAAAATGGCATTACAATACTGGAACAATAAAGGCTTTAAGAAGAAAAAACTGGTAGCGTTGCAAAACGCGTATCACGGTGATACGTTTGGCGCAATGGCTGTGAGCGGCAGAAGCATCTTTACGGAAGCCTTTACAGAGTTTCTTTTCGATGTGGAGTTTGTTCCCTTTCCTGCAAAAGGAAAAGAAGGAGAAAGCATAGCTACCTTAAAAGAGATATTACAGAAGGGTGACGTAGCTGCATTTATTATAGAGCCATTGGTACAGGGTTCTGCCGGCATGTATATGTACACACCCGATGTGCTCGACCAGTATTTCAGGTTATGCAGAAAATTTGACGCGCTGATCATAGCCGATGAGGTAATGACTGGCTTTGGCCGTACAGGTCCCCTGTTCGCATGTGACCAGATAGATACAATGCCTGACATGGTATGCCTGTCAAAAGGTCTCACGGGTGGTGCAATACCTATGGGCATCACCGCATGTTCACAGGCTATATACGATGCCTTTTACGACGATGACAGGATGAAGATGTTGTATCATGGTCATTCCTTTACCGCCAATCCCACTACCTGCGCGGCTGCGCTCGCCAGCCTCGACCTGTTATTAACACCGGAATGCGAACATAGCAGGAAACGTATTGAAACGGCTCATGCTGCATTTGCTCAGAGTATAACTGGGAATCCTGTAATAAAAGATGTTCGCCAGATGGGTACCATAATTGCTATTGAGCTAAACACAGGCTCAACGGCATATCATAGCAACATACGGGATATGATGTACTTGTTTTTCAGGGAGCGCAAAATTGTGATGCGTCCGTTAGGCAGCATCATTTACATACTGCCACCTTATTGTATTACCAACGATGAGCTACAGCATATTTACGATACTATAAAGGAGCTGATCAGCCGGTTAATGGCGCACGGTAATTAGTGCTTTCGGATCTTCGCTAAATCCGGATACTTTTAGATCATCCATTATGACGATTTTATCGCTGTAGGTATTATTTATCCATATTTGCAGCGAATCATAATGTTCTGAGGGCAGTTTCATGTCAAGGGCTATGTTTTTTGTTTCCCCATCATGCAGTACCCTGTGCACGCGCAGCATATTGAACGGCACTACTCTGCTATCATCTTGTTCTCCCGTTACTTTAAGTCTTGCTATAAATTGCGTCATTGCCCATTCGTCCCATTCCCTGGATGTACAATGAAATGTGGCTTCGATCCTTATCCACTGCATACCGTTTCCCCCGGTAAAAGGTATGGTGATCCTTGGTATCAGTTCTCTGCCGTTTATCTGTAGTGAATGTTTGCCATTGATCACAGGTATGGTAGCTGCACTATCAGGCATTGCTTCAAAGTCATTTTGATAAATAAGGCGTAAGTTTTGTGGAGTTCCTTCATACAGGTCAGTATTGTCTCTCAGGAAGATGGTCTGCTCAGGTGCTGTCCACCTGCCGGCCACCCGCCAATAGTATTCCTTTGTCATCGATTCCGGACTATATAGCTTACCAATATGGTGCTGGTATATGGCCCACGCATTCATATACACAAATAAAAGCGCCACCGGTAAAAAGATCAGTTGCGATATCCGTTTACTAAGTATTACCGCTACAAGTGCCGCTAATGGAAACATAAGTATAGGGTAGCTTTGCACCATAGCCCGTCCGCCATAGTTCCATACATTCCATGAGCATACTATATAATAGTTGACCAGGAAGAAAGTAACTATCGCTACTTTGTTCTTTTGCCGTAGCAGGAAAGGAATAATGCCAATAAATGCAAATGCCATCAATGGAGTATATATCAGCCAGCCGGTACGGTAGCTGAGTGTGTACAGTTGAAAATTAGGATGTCGGAATGAAAACCCCTGGTCGCCATAGCTATATACCAGCCAGTGTCCGGATACATACTTCCAGTATACAAGCTGTATAGAAATCACCATCACTGCACATACGCCGGCAGCAACAAGCCTCTTTATATTCGTTGCAAGAAATGATAGTTTCTTTTTTATGGCTCCTATGCCAATACTTTCCATGCCCCATAGCAATGGTATCAGGCAGGAGATAATGTCTGTAGGCCGGGTCAGAGTTGCCAACCCAATGAGTAAGCCGATTCTTATTGCATACTTTAGTTTTGGCGACTCGTAAAAATGATAAGTATTCCACAGCAGGAAAACATACACCGTGAACAGCCAGGTATGCGACATGCCGGCATCTATAGTCGCCAGCTCTATATAATTACTGGCGGCAACAAGTAGTAATAGTGAGATAGCTACCGTACGGTCATCATAAAAAAGCAAGAGCAATTTTCTCAGGTACCACAATCCTAATAGTGATATAAGCAGACCACCTAATTGTACGGCCAGCTGGTAGGGTGTCGAAAGACCATCCCGGGGATATCCCAATGGTCCTGCAAGTAGATGGGCCACAAAAAAGAATGGTGAGTACATTACTGCCATACCGGATGAATACTTCATCACGTAGTTGCCATTGTCTGTTTTCGTGCCTTGCTGAAAATCATAAGTGGGCGTATATTTTGCCCGCAGGCCACTTTCAAATCCCTGGTGCTTAAGGTCGTGATAAATAAATAGGGAAGGCAGATACCAGTAATAACCCGATACGTCCCAGGAGATCGTAGCTTCTGTTGCTTCCTTTTTCCAGCGGGGGTAAACTGAAAAACTGGAATAACACATTATTACAACACACAGCAACCAGCAGTAACGGGACAATTTGTGAGTAATATCCGGCATCGTTTATTTAAAATAGCATGAATAACCATAGCTAAGGTACCTAATTTGATAAGAAGTATATAATTGGATGTAAAGACTGTAATTTTATCCAAGTTATTGTTAAACTCTCTGCATACATTTGTTTGGCAGGGTGAGATACCTAATTTTACATCATTCGATAAATAAAATTTAATTTACAGACATTGAAAACTATCCGTAATATTCTGACCACTACACTCCTCACGCTGTTTGCTTTCGGATCGGTAGTATATACAAGTTGTAAGAACAAATGTGGCAGCACTACTTGCCAGAGCGGTGGGGTATGTGTTGATAATAAGTGCGTATGCCCTACAGGCTATTCCGGTACCAGTTGTCAGACAGGATGGTCAGATGCATCTATAGGAACCTATAATTGCGTCAGGTCAAATTGTGCTCCTGCAAGAGTAGGTGCTACTACATGGGTGAGCACTGTTGTCAAAAGCGGTACAAACGGAGGCTATACTATCAACATTACAAACTTTGACAACAATAATATTACTGTAGAGGGAACGATTGACAGTGCTATTGGCGGGGTTAATAAGATAAAGGTTACTCCCCCTTCAGGTTCGTCAGGCATCAACGCTACAGGCACCTACACCAATGGTGTCATCTCGCTGCACTTTACAACTGCTTCATCTGTGGGAGGCGCGGGGTATAGCTGCAATATGACCATGACAAAGCAGTAGTCATTACTTCATTTCAATAAATAAGCAGGAAATTATACAGCGAAGCTTTCTCCGCATCCGCAGCTGCGGCTTGCATTAGGATTGCTGAAGTGGAACCCTTTGCCATTAAGCCCGTCGGAAAAATCGAGGGTGGTATCGCAGAGGTATAAAAAGCTTTTCAGGTCGGTAACAACCTTTACACCCTGGTCTTCAAACACCTGGTCTTTAGGCTGTGGTTCGTTATCAAAGTCCAGTTTGTAAGAAAGGCCTGAACAGCCGCCGCCTACTACACTTACACGAAGAAAATAGTCATCACCAAGGCCGGAGTCCTGCTTTAGCTTCGTTACTTTTTCTTTTGCTTTATCACTTACGTAGATCATTGTTTCTTTATTATTGGTTATATCTGTCAACTTTTGAAAAGCTGACAGATATAACCATCACACAATAAGTTTTATTAGTGTGCTTTCTTTTCAGCTACTAATTCCGGTAATCCGTTCTTTACACGGTAATCATTGATAGCCGCTTTTATTGCGTCTTCTGCCAGTACAGAGCAGTGTATCTTTACAGGGGGCAGGTTCAGCTCCTCTACTATATCCATATTGTCTATAGCAAGTGCTTGGTCTACTGTTTTACCTTTCAGCCATTCTGTAGCCAGTGATGATGATGCGATCGCTGATCCGCAACCGAAGGTCTTGAACTTGGCATCGCTGATCAGGCCGCTCACTTCGTCTACTTCTATCTGCAGGCGCATTACGTCGCCGCACTCAGGAGCGCCTACCAGGCCTGTGCCTACGTTCGTCTTTGCTTTATCAAGTGTACCAACGTTCTTAGGGTTGGAGTAATGGTCAATAACTTTATCTGAATATGCCATGATGTTTATTTTTCTGTCGTTTTAAAATACCTCCCCCTTTAGGGGGCGGGGGTTTAATGGTGCGCCCACTCAATTGCATTGATATCAACACCTTCTTTGAACATTTCCCACAGCGGGCTCATTTCACGCAGTTTGATCACGGTGTCTTTTATCGCCTTTATGGTAAAGTCTATTTGTTCGTCTGTAGTAAAGCGACCCAGGCCAAAGCGCAATGAGCTGTGTGCCAGGTCATCGCCCAGTCCCAGTGCTTTAAGCACATAAGATGGTTCCAGTGATGCAGATGTACATGCAGATCCGCTGGAAAGTGCGATGTTCTTATTAAAGCCCATCATCAGGCCTTCACCTTCTACGTACTTGAATGATATGTTTGCTGTATGTGGCAGGCGGTGTTCACGGTTGCCGTTCACATAAGTTTCTTCCAGCTCCATCAGCGATGCTTCAAGGCGGTCACGCATTTTGCTCAGGCGTTTTGCTTCGCTTTCCATTTCGTTCATGCAAAGTTCGCATGCCTTGCCGAAGCCTACTATAGAAGGTACGTTCAGTGTACCGCTACGCATACCGCGTTCGTGGCCACCGCCGTCCATCTGGCTGGTTACTTTTACACGAGGGTTCTTACGGCGAACATATAATGCACCTACACCCTTAGGGCCATACATTTTATGCGCGCTGAATGCCATCAGGTCTATACCGTCTGCATTTACATCTACCGGTATTTTACCTACAGCCTGTGTAGCATCTGTAAAGAATAATACACCATGCTTGCGCGCTATCTTGCTGATCGCTTTTACATCCTGTATCACGCCGGTTTCATTATTGCCATACATGATGGAAATAAGGATAGTTTTATCCGTAATTGCCTTTTCCAGCTGCTCCAGGTCTATCAGGCCATCTTCTTTTACGTCCAGGTAAGTTACCTGTCCGCCTTGTTTTTCTATATGTTTGCAGGTATCCAGTACCGCTTTATGTTCTGTAGTACAAGTAATGATGTGGTCGCCTTTAGATGCATACATTTCATATACACCTTTTATCGCCAGGTTATCAGCCTCTGTAGCGCCTGATGTCAGGATGATCTCCTTAGGGTCTGCTCCTATAAGTTTAGCTATCTGCTCACGTGCATAGTCTACAGCTTCTTCTGCTACCCAGCCAAAAGAGTGGTTACGGCTGGCCGCATTACCGAATTTTTCAATGAAATAAGGCAGCATGGCCTCCAGCACGCGCGGGTCCATCGGCGTGGTCGCGTTATTATCTAAATATATTGGTAAATTCAATTCCATACAATTTTCCTGAAAACGGAGTTTTGTACAAAATTACATCAAAACTCGCTACTTTAGGGACTTGGCCTGATTGTAGGTTTATATGTTACCATCGTTAAAAACTATACATATATGTTGAAAATAGAGCATTTGGGCATCGCGGTTAAAGAATTAACTGCCTCTATCCCATTATTTGAACAATTATTGAATACGCCTTGTTATAAAACAGAAACTGTTGAATCAGAAGGGGTAAATACAGCCTTTTTCATGACCGGTGATGCCAAAATAGAACTGCTGGAAGCGACAAAGCCGGAAAGTCCTATATCGAAGTTCATAGAAAAGAAAGGCGCAGGTATCCATCATATTGCCTTTGAGGTAGAGAATATAGAAGCAGAGATGAAGCGCTTGAGTGCACTGGGTTTTGAATTGCTCAATGAAGTACCGAAAAACGGTGCCGACAATAAACTGGTCTGCTTCCTGCACCCAAAGACCACAAACGGTGTACTTATAGAGCTCTGCCAGGAAAAGAAGTAATATGTTATAAATGCTTATGGCATGCTTTTTAAAATATTTTATTATTCAATAAATTATTGAGTTCATTTATTAAAGCGCCTATGCCTCGTTGGTTAAAGCTGGGATTGAAAATATTTGCCGGTGTGCTTTTGCTCATTGTCTTGTTATGGCTGGGCATTGCCTTGTATATAAGTAAGAACAAAGCATCTCTGCTAAAGCAAATAACTGCTGAGCTTAATGAAGGCATGAACGGTACACTATCTGTAGAGTCAATGGAGCCCGAACTCATTCGCGGTTTTCCCGCCATCTCCGTTACGCTCAAAAATGTGCTCCTCCGTGATTCCCTCTACCCTCAGCACCATCACGATCTGCTTAAAGCAAAGGATGTACGTGTAGCCATCAATGCATTCTCTGTATTCCGTCGCGTACCGGAGATCATGAATGTCGCTATCAACAATGGCAGCATATACCTGTTCACAGACAGCTCAGGATATACCAATGCTCATATATTCAACAGGAACAAGGTAGCAGACACCAGCTCGGAAAAGAAAAGACCCAGGATCAATCATGTATTCCTGAACAACATTGATTTCACTTTTCAGAATGACGCTAAGTTCAAACTATTCCACCTGGATATTCACAACATGGAATCCATAGTGAATTACAATGCCGTTGGCTGGGAGGCTACTTTCAGGCAGGAAGCTTTTGTCAGAAGTTTTTCTTTCAATACCGGCAGGGGCAGCTATATGAAAGATAAGGACCTCTCCATGAATATCAGCATGTCCTACAACCGCTCACAGGAAGTATTAAATGTGCCGGAGCAGTCTATTCGGGTGGGCAATGAAACTATCGGCATTAACGGTACTTTCAACTTCTCAAAAAAGCCTACCGAATTTGTCCTGAATATTGGCGCGAAGAACATAATTTTTAAAAATGCTAAAGCGCTGCTTACTTCGGTTATTGCTGATAAGCTGAATATAATAGACATAGAAAAACCCCTTGAGGTTCATGCTAATATCAATGGCAGCATGAAATTTCGCGATACCCCATTGGTGCATGTTACATGGGTAGTGAAAGATAATATCCTCGTTACGCCTGCAGGTAAGGTGAAGGATTGTAGTTTCACAGGCTTATTCTATAACCTCGTAGATACTGCCGGCGGCCATACCGATGACAATTCAAAAGTGATACTCTATGGCTTTAAAGGCAGCTATGAAGATATTCCATTCACTGCAGATACCGTTATCGCTTTCAATCTCATCCGCCCGGTTATAGAAGGTCGTTTCCATTCCCGTTTCCCATTGCAGCAGCTCAACCCCATCATTGGTGGCAATACCTTTGCATTTAACTCCGGCAGTGTAAGCCTTGATCTGCTCTATAAAGGAGGCATAATGGCTGATGATACAACAGAGTCCTATATCTACGGCCCGATACAGGTAAGCAATGCCTCCATGACCTACCTGCCGCGTAATCTTTCCTTTGTAAATACCAGTGCGCTCATAGACTTCCAGGGCACTGATGTATTTGTAAGGAATGCTAAAGTACAAAGCGGCAGCAGCGTGCTGGTAATGAACGGCTCATTGCGCAGGTTCCTCAACTTTTATTACGAGGATCCTGCAAAGATAGTGCTCGACTGGCAGATACGTAGCTCCCGTATCAACCTCAATGAGTTCCGCTCGTTCTTTTACAGGAGGGGTGCTAAGTATGCAGCTGGGCCGCAGGCCGCTGCAAAACCACCATCCGGAAAGGTGACCCGCCTCAGCCGCCAGCTCGATGATGTGCTTTCCTACAGCAGTGTGCATATGCTACTTCAGGTTGATGAGGTGCTATATAAAGACTTTACAGCCAATAACATCAATGCAGATATTACCATGGAGCAGTCGGGTATAGCGCTGACCAATATCAGCGTGAACAACTCCGGTGGCAGGCTGGTGGTTCATGGTGCATTAGACCAGCGCGGTACTGTGAATAACTTCCATGTGGTTGCTGACATCGATAATGTGCACATACAGCAGTTCTTCCATTCTTTCAGCAACTTCGGCCAGGATGCAATAACCGATAAGAACCTGCGCGGCAACCTGTTTGCCAAAGCAGATGTGAGCGGCAGTATTACTGATAACGGAGCCATTATGCCCGGTTCATTCAACGGTGCTATAGCATTCGATCTGCGTGATGGTGCGCTGGTGAACTTCGAGCCATTTATCAAGCTGAGCAAGTATGTGTTCCGTAACCGTAACCTCTCCAATGTCACCTTCAAAGACCTGAAGAACAGCCTGGATATAAAAGGAGATAAGATCACCATCAATCCTATGTTCATAGAGTCCAGTGCTATAAATATGAAGGCTAGAGGTGTATATTCTTTATCAAAAGGCACCCAGATCGATATTGACATTCCCCTGCGCAATCCTAAAAAAGACGAGCTGATACTTGACGATGAACTGAAACAGGAACGTGCAATGAAAGGTATAGTGCTGCATCTGCAGGCCACAGATGGCGAGGATGGCAGCGTAAAAATAAGACTGCTGCGTAAAAAGCAGGATGATACAACAGCAGGCCCGGATGTGGATAAGAAAAAGCAGGGTAAACGGCTTTTAGACAAGCTGCACAGATAGTGTTTATTGGAAATTTTCAATAAGGTACATTTAATAATAGTTTTTATTTTTACATTGCGTAATCAGCTACATTTGCTGTGGTCATAGACCAAAACAGGATCGGTAATTAATCAAACACTTTATATTGTAAACATGAAAAAACAATTTCTTGCATCAGTTATACTTGCTTCACTTGCATTGAGCGCAAATGCGCAGAAATACAAAGTGACCATTGAAACAGATATGGGCATCATTAAGGGCATCCTGTATAACAACACGCCGCAGAACACAGCCAACATGGTAAAGGTGGCTAAAGAACATGGCTACGACAGCACATTGTTCCACCGCATTATCCCTGAATTCATGATACAGGGTGGTGATCCTGATTCAAAAAATGCAAAGCCCGGCCAGATGCTGGGTGGCGGCGGATTGAAGTATACAGTACCTGCAGAGATCAATGACGCAGACTATCACAAACGTGGTGCTTTTGGTGTTGCCCGCGATAACAATCCGAGCAAAGCCGGTTCTGCAATGCAGTTCTACATAGTGGTCGGCAAGAAATTCACTGACGCTGAGCTCGATGGTATAGGATCGCGTTCGGGTCATAAATACACCGCTGAGCAACGCGAAGTACTGCGCACACAAGGCGGCGCTCCTCACCTGGATGGTAACTATACCGTATTTGGTGAAGTAACCCAGGGCATGGACATAGTAGACAAAATAGTAGCATCGCCACGTGATCGTAGTGACCGGCCTAATACAGACATCCGTATACTAAAGTTAAGAGTGAAGAAAAAGAAGAAATTCCTGTTCTTCTAGGCAATATTTAAAAAGAGTTGCAGCAATGCAGCTCTTTTTATTTACGGCGTATGATGTAGTGTAGTGCTATATAAAATCCCGGGCTAATTACATTCCCTGTCAGGTTTGCTTTGTAACTGTTAATGCCCGTTCCCGGATTGTTGATCGAAAAATAGTAAGTATTACGGTCCTGCAGCAATAGTATATACTGGAAGTTCAGCCCCATGCTCAGGTACAGGTCTTTCCCTGTCGATTCTCCGTAGATGTACTCAAAGCCCAGGTTCATAGCCGGGAATAGCTTGTTTACATTTGCGGTAGAATCTATAGCGCTCTTCATAGTACCTGCTCTTGGCCCTGCCAGCGCCAGTCCTTTTTCCGCCAGGTACGAAAATCCGATACCGCCATAAATGAACAGCTGGCTTTGAGGAAAATGAACAACAAAATTCTCGTTGATCATTACGTTCACATAGTTAAACGATAATGCTGCAACATTGTCGTTCGTAAACTGTTTCAGCGGCAACCTGGTTCTGCCGAAGGAGAAATTCAGGATAGGAAAGAACTGCACATCCTCAGGTTTATAAGCGATGCCCAGTCGTGGTCCAAAGCTTATCTGCCCGTAATTAGGCAGCTTGTTATTGCTATTGAACAACAAGGGATAACTCAGGTCTATACCGGACGACAATTCTATCTGCGCTTCGCAGTATGGGGCAGCAAACAGCAGGCATAACACCATGCCTGTTCTTTTCACCATCTTTATCACCAGTTCATTCATCATCCTGTTACAAACGTAGAAAATTCGTGTCTATTCGACACGATTCTTTGGTTATCTCTTATTCAGCGAACAGTTTCAGTGTATATTGCTCATTGTGTACCTGTGTTGATAAAATGTATAGCCCTTTAGGCACACCCAGTATAAGTCCTTTATTTTCATCAGGGTTGATGCTGAATTCTTTTACTTTCCTGCCCATAATATTGGTAATGCTGATAGTCGCTGATTCATTAGCTGTTGACGACAGGTGAACGTTGATCTTTCCATTCCCCGGGTTTGGATAAACGGTTACAGGGCACGCTCCGGCATTTATTATTGGTTGTCCTAAAGCACAATCCGTTATAGTTACATATACCTGCATTGTGTCTGATATAGATCCGTCAGATACTTTTACACTGAACGTATCCTTACCAACATAGCCAGAGGTCGGCGTGTAGCTTAGCCCGGACGGTGAAATAGCCCCGCCGGTACTGGATGCTGTTACCCCAAACCCACTGAGGGTGCCATGTGAGCAAGTATCGATCAAAGTCCATTTGATCGGGTCGCACAGGTCAGTATCCTCTGTAGTTAATTTGCCATTGATAGTTATGTCTGTACCATTCTTACATACAGCTATTGTTGACGAAGGGCCTGCACTAAAGAATGGAGTACGGTTATTGTAGGCTACTTTGCGGATCTTATTAGCACTCTGTTCTACAATATATATTTTGTTGCATGCATCAAAGTATAGGTCAGATGGGTCATTATAAGATGCACTTGCAACCGGCCCGCCATCTCCACCGGAAACAGCTACACCGGTACCGGAAAAAGTACTGATGATACCGGACGTGCTTACTTTGCGGATCCTTTGATTTGATATATCGCAAATATACAAATTGCCGGTAGCGTCGAATGCTATTCCTGACGGGTAGTGGATAGACGCTGCCGTAGCAGGGCCGCCATCACCTCCAAAGGCACCTACGCCGTTTCCTGCCACTGTGGCTATATAACCGGCGGCGTCTACTTTCCTGATTCTGTGGGTACCGTTATCTGAAATATAAAGGTCGCCTGCTGCGTCCATGCAAATATATCCCGGGTATCTCATGCCCGCGTTGGTGGCAGGCACTCCATCTCCCGTATAACTGGACATACCGTTTCCGGCAACAGTTGAAATGATGCCCGCTGAGTTTACCTTTCTTACACGATGGTTCCCCCCATCTACAATATATAGGTTGCCGGTGCCGTCCAGCATCACGCTTCCGGGGCCTGACAAGCGGGCCGCCGTTGCTTGCCCGCCATCACCACTCCATGCAGCAACACCATCGCCGGCTACTGTCGATATTATTCCCCCGCTTATTTTGCGCACGCGGTTGGCATTTACATCACCTATATACAGGTCGCCGCTTTTATCTATTGCTAGGTCAAATGGATTTTGCAGTTGCGCGGCAGTTGCTGCTATGCCATCTCCGTTATATCCCGACACGCCTGTGCCTGCAATAGTAGTTATGATGCCTGAAGTACTTATTTTACGTACTTTATGGTTGTTTACATCTGTAAAATACACATTCCCTGCTCCATCTACTGCAATACCATTTGGGGTATTAAGCCTGGCCAGTGTTGCGCTGCCACCGTCCCCGGTGCTGCCGGACACGCCTGTACCGGCAAAGGTACTTATGGTTTGAGCTTGCAGTAAATTGCTTGCGGTCACGATCAGCATAAGCACGATCGAAGAGCGGTATGTTTTTTTCATAACAAAGGGTTTTTCGTAAATAAAGGTAGTTTTTATTTCATAAACATACAGCTTACTCCTTGTAAAAGAACCACTTAGCCAGTTCTTTATAGCTCGCCTTCTTACCGTACATCAGTATACCCACACGATAGATACGTGCGGCCACCCACGTGGTAAACAGGAAGCCCAGCACCATCAGCGCCATAGACAATGCCAGCTGCCATGCAGGCACACCGCCAAACGGTATGCGTATCATCATGGCTATAGGGGACGTAAATGGTATCATGGACAGCCAGACCGATAACGAGCTGTCAGGGTTATTTACAATCACAGATTGTGACATGGCAAAGGTGAATATCAGCGGCAGCGTTATGGGCAGCATGAATTGTTGTGTCTCAGTCTCGCTGTCCACAGCAGAGCCTACAGCGGCAAACAGCGCGCTATACAATAGGTAACCAAACAGGAAGTAGAACAGGAAGCAACCTACCGTGTAAGCGATTGGTATGCTGTCCAGCTCTGCCATTACACTGCCCATCATATTATCTGGTTGCGCGGCAGCGGGTGTTTTCGCCACATCTACGCCCATGTTTTTCTGTATCTGGGTAGCCGATTCAGTTCTCGCTTTCACACCCTTAGATACCAGCGTGCCTGCAACGGTAGACAATGCAAGTGTCAGTACTATCCACAGTATGAACTGTGTAAGCCCCACCATGCCCACACCTATTATCTTACCCAGCATCAGCTGGAAAGGTTTTACCGAAGAGATGATCACCTCTATGATACGGCTTACCTTTTCTTCTATCACCCCGCGCATCACCTGTGTACCGTAGAGGAACAATGACAAATAAATAAGGAAGGCGCATAGCAAGCCTACGCCATATGACGCGTATATGTGTGCGTCTTTTATCCCACTCTCTGTTATCTGTTGTCCTTCTACCTCTATACTTTTCTGCGCAGCGGCAAGTGTTGCGGAGTCTATATTGGCGGCTGCCAGTCTTTTAGATTGCGCTATGTCTGTGAGCGCATTTTCCACGCTTTGCGTTACACTTGCTGCAGGCTTATTTTCCGAAATTAGCTGCACCTTGGTGAGCGATGATGGTATATACAGCAGGTAGTCATACCCGTCCTTCACGAACTTTGCCTTGGCCGTTACCTCGTTCTCTTTAGAGAAGGAATATTCTATAGTAGGGGTGTTAGCCAGTTTGTTTACAAACCAGCCGCTCTCATCCACCACTTCTACTTTCTTCTTATCGGCCAGGCTGTTCTGGTGCGACGCTATATAGCCTATACTGCCTATCATCACAATGAACAGCACCGGCACCAGGAAGGTCACCATCAGGAAAGACTTCTTCTTTACCCTCGAAAAATATTCACGTTTTATGATCAGTAATATCTTATCCATATACTTACTTTGTGGTCTTTAAAACTTCTATTTACCTGCAACAATAACTTAACGATATAAGTGTAAGTAACAACACTTCCCCTCTTGAGAGTGCCTGCAAAGGCACGAGCGTAGCTCAAGGGGTGTGTTTACTCGCTATTGGTTCCCACTCACCGTTTTTATAAATATCTCGTTCATCGTCGGTATCACTTCTTCCACCTTGCTGATGCTCACCATCGGTAGCATGTATTGCAGCACATTATTCACATTGCTGCCGCTATTTATTTTCAGCTTCACCTGGTGGCCTTCTTCTGTTACCGTTTCCGACAGTATAGAGAAAGGCGCGTTGCCGTTCATGCCCGCCTTCTCTCCTGTATACTCCAGCAGGTAAGTGCCGTCACGGAAAGAGTTGCGTATTGTTTTCACCTTGCCATCCAGCAGTTTCTTAGACAGGTTCAGCAGCGCTATAGAGTCGCACAGCTCTTCTACCGATTCCATACGGTGGGTAGAGAAGATGACCGTAGTTCCCTTCCTGTTCAGTTCCAGTATCTCGTTCTTGATAAGCTCTGCATTCACCGGGTCAAAGCCCGAAAATGGCTCATCCAGTATCAGCAGCTCAGGTTCATG
>JAOQAP010000020.1 GCA_025963465.1 Flavipsychrobacter sp. | reverse complement strand
TCAGCCTGCCAAAGGTCTCATCATACCATATCTTAGGTGCAGACAGGGTAGAGCGGCCTTTTTGCTTGAACTTGACACTACGTACCGGGTATTTGGTCAGCTGGTTGCCCTGCGCACTACGGCCTTTTATTTCCAGTTCTTCAAAGTAGAAGTCAAACGTTTTATTACGTGCCTTACTGCCCGGCGATAGGGTAATGGTCAGCACTTCTGCTTCCCCGTTAGGGTTTACAGAGAAGTATTGCACCTTACTGCCCGGGTGGCCTTTGGTCAGGTCATATACCTTATCACGGGTTATGCCGGTCACATTAAAGCGTTTGGCGTAGGTAATACCTGTTTTGCCATCCATGTATAGCATATTATAGGTAGTACGCTCATCATTTTTCTGGAAGATGGCCAGGTAGCTGATGTCTTTACCTACAAATACTTTTTCCGCCACTTTGGTCACCACCATATTCCCGTCTTTACGGAATACAATGATCTGGTCTATATCAGAACAGTCGAAGGCGAATTCATCTTTCTTAAGGCTGGTGCCTATAAAGCCTTCTTTATAATTTACATACAGCTTTGCATTAGCAATAGCTACAGTCGTTGCATTGATCGTCTCAAACGGACGGATCTCCGTTTTACGTTCCCTGCCCTTACCATATTTTTTCAAAAGGTTCTCGTAGTAGCGTATAGAATAGTCGTTCAGGTTGGCAATATTGCCCTTTACCTCTTCTATATCAGCCTCTACACCTCTTATATGCTCATCAGCCTTAAAGGTGTCGAACTTAGAGATACGCTTGATGCGTATTTCGGTCAGTTTTATAATGTCTTCCTGCGTTACCACCCTGCGCAGTTTCTTTATATAAGGCTTCAATCCATCGTTGATCGCCTTCAGCACGCCTTCCCAGGTAGTTTGCTCTTCTATATCACGGTATATCCGCTTCTCAATGAATATTTTTTCAAGAGACGAGTAGTGCCAGTCTTCTTCCAGTTCTCCCAGCTTTATTTCCAGCTCACGCAGCAAAAGCTTCTTGGTATGCTCTACCGAGTGCCTCAGCAGGTCGCTTGCTCCTACAAAGTGTGGCTTGTCGGCTATAATGATACAGGCATTAGGCGAAATAGATATCTCGCAATCCGTGAATGCGTACAGCGCATCAATGGTCTGGTCTGTAGACACGCCAGGTGCCAGTTGCACGGCCAGTTCCACATCCTTCGCTGTATTATCTGTTACGCTCTTTATCTTTATTTTGCCGCTGTCATTTGCTTTCAGAATGCTATCTACCAGCTGTGTGGTGGTAATGCCATAAGGCACATCCTTTATAAGTATTGTTTTCTTATCTGCTTCCTCTATACGGGCACGTACACGCACCTTTCCGCCTCGTGAGCCATCATTGTAGTTGTTCACATCTATCATACCTCCGGTCAGGAAGTCAGGATACAGTTCAAACTTTCTTCCTTTCAGGTGCTTTATTGCGCAATCTATCAGCTCACAAAAGTTATGTGGTAATATCTTAGTGCTTAATCCTACGGCAATACCTTCTGTGCCCTGTGCCAGCAGCAACGGGAACTTCATAGGCAGTGTTACCGGCTCGTTTTTACGTCCGTCATAGCTAAGCTGCCAGTCTGTTGTCTTGGCATTAAAGGCTACTTCCAGTGCGAACTTCGACAGGCGCGCCTCTATGTAACGCGCTGCTGCTGCGCTGTCTCCTGTTCTTGCATCGCCCCAGTTTCCCTGTGTTTCTATCATCAGGTCTTTCTGGCCTATGCTCACTATCGCATCACCTATAGATGCATCCCCATGCGGGTGGTACTGCATGGACTGACCTATGATGTTGGCTACCTTATTAAAGCGGCCGTCATCCATTTCCTTCATCGCATGTAGTATGCGCCGTTGCACAGGTTTTAGCCCGTCTTCCACGGCCGGTACTGCACGCTCTAATATTACGTAGCTGGCATAGTCAAGGAACCAGCTCTCGTACATGTCATTGATCATTATCGAGCTCTGCCCGGTAAATTCATTATGTTCATCCATTAATAACCTCGCTCAAAAATTTATAAGACCGCAAAATAATTCATCGTTCATTAACAAGGCAAAAGAATTTTTGCACAGGGTGGGGATGTCGTTCTGCATCCATCAATAGTTATTAATTGTATGAATGCCGACATCCTGAAACCTCGCTATACTTTGGTTTTATGTGACAGCTGGAAATTGATTTGTTAATGAGATGTGATTGATATTTTGTTCACTATTCAGCACCTCGCTTATATTTTCATTATACGAAAATGTCACCTGATCTATATTTTATTTATCGTTTAGTATGTTTTATTTTAATTTTTAGCTTCATTTAAACTGTGCAAATATTTTTAAATCAATTAGTTAACATTTAATTTATCAAACTCCATTGACGATATTTTTACATTATTTTTCAAATGTATTCAATGTTAATTAATCATTAAAATTTATTTTATTTGTTATTGCATTGTTTATTTTAAATTTGTTTTTATACTTTTGTTTTTGAAATGTTAATCGTTAACAAATTAAACTCGCTGTTTATGTTTAAGAATCAAGCAAACGTCGCTATGGATGAAACGTCTTTCCAGTCACACAACAGGTTGGATGATATCCTTAAATCTATTGATGGACTTATCTTCTCCATCAAGATGGATACGTTTCAATCGATCTCTGCGCATAAGGCTGGTAACGGTAACAAAGCTCTGGAATATACAGCGCAGGAAATGATGGCTAAAAAGAACATACTGTTCAATTTGCTGCCTAAAGAAGAGCTGTATGCAATTACAAAGAAAAAGAGTGCCAATACCCAAGCTAGCGACATGCCCCTGAATTAAACACCGGCAGCCATGAAATCGTGATTTACAATATCAATATAAAAGTGAAACAAATAGAGCGACTGTATCCACAGTTGCTTTTTTGTTTTAAGGAGGTTAAGTGATGTGATTGCTCATTCTTTTATAAAACGGCCTGCCTAATCCACATGCACTTTTTGTTCCTTTAGTATTTTATCCCCTTCTTTCAGCAGTATGAAATAATTGCCCGCAGTCACATCTGCTGATTCAAACTCTACCCCGAATCTGTGGCCCGCCCTGGGAAAGCTTTGTGCTTCAAATACAGGTTGTATCATTTTACCTGCAGAATCATAAACGCCAAGTGTAAGTACTTTAGGTTCGCTCAGCAACACTTCGAAATTGGCAATGATCTTTAACGCTTTTGGTACATATGCGGGTTCATCAGGTATTTCCACATGCCTGCCTACTGTATAATATTCCGGCTTGCCTCTGCCGGTCGCGGTACAAAGCAGCGCTATCAATTGTTTTGATATAGTCTCCCTGCTTTCATCGTATGCCCGGCCTATGCTCTTGTTATTGGTGATCACCCATACTGCGTCCTGCCCCAGGTAGTCGAACAAAGAATGGAGTTTTATGAACTTCAATACTTTTATCAGCGTGTCGCTGCCTGTTTGCAGGAAAGAATAGTGGAGGTTTGTTGAAGGGCATGACTTAGGGCTGTTGCCGCAAAATGTGTTCACGTCTACAGCACCTTCTTTATACGGCTGCACTACCAGCAGTTCTTCACCCGCCAGTACCAGCGGCTGATACTTAGGGTCATCTGGTTTCAGTATTATGCCCTGGTCTACCTTTAGCTGCAGTATAGATTCTGTTGTGTTTTTAACGGTCAGTTTTGTTGTTTTCCCTTTATAGCCTCCTTCGGTATTGACGGCATCCATCGTTACTATCTTGCTTTTTATTGCTTCGGAAAGGTTCATATGAAGCAATTTAGGGGTCGCAATAACAGGTATTGCAAAGCAGCTAAACAGGAAAATGAGCATTATTCTTTGTGTGCGCATATTATAATAACAAGGTTACTAATAAATTATTGTGTATTAAATGTAGCGTAAAATAGATAAGATATGCAGCGCAGCAAACAATATTTGCCGGTGTGCAGCTTATATTTTCAACCATTTATTACCTTTAAGCCATGGATCGTTCACAATTAAGAGACATCATATTTAAGAAAAGATCAGTGCTGTGCGTAGGGCTCGATACTGATATTACCAAGCTGCCAAAACACCTGTTATCAGAAGAAGATCCAGTGTTCTCTTTTAATAAAGCGATTATAGACGCAACCAAAGACCAGGCGGTAGCCTATAAGATCAATACCGCGTTTTATGAGGCGCAGGGCATACAGGGCTGGATAACCATGCAGCGCACACTCGAATATATACCTAAAGACATTTTTACCATAGCCGATGCAAAAAGAGGCGATATAGGCAACACATCTGAACAGTATGCCCGTACCTTTTTTCATACTTACCCTTTCGATAGTGTGACCATAGCGCCATACATGGGCAAGGACAGTGTGTCCCCATTCCTTCAGTTCGAAGGTAAATGGTCTATAGTGCTGGGTCTTACCTCTAATGCCGGCAGTGCGGATTTTCAGCTGCAGCAATGCGGTGATGAGCTGCTTTACCAAAAAGTATTAAAGACCGTTGCTTCATGGGGCACACCTGAAAATATCATGTTCGTAATAGGCGCTACCCGCAAAGAACAGCTGCAGGAAGTAAGGGCCCTACTGCCTGATCATTTCTTCCTCGTGCCCGGCGTAGGTGCGCAGGGTGGCGACGTAGATACCGTATGCCGCAATGCCTTCAACAAAGATGCCGGAGTACTTATCAATGTTTCCCGCGGTATCATATTCGCCAGTACAGGTACTGACTTCGCAGCACGTGCCAATGAAGAAGCTATAAAGTACCAGAAGGAGATGTCTGTATTTTTCTAAAAGACTATTATGCGAAAATCGCTGCTGTGCATAATGCTATTGCTGCTTACTTGCGGCGGTACTTATGCACAGGCATACGATTCCGGGTATATTATTCCTAAGTCGACGGTTAGAAACACCTCATTTACATCCCTTTTTCTTGTTGACAGCTTTTCGAAAGCGGGTGATAGTGCAGCCGCAAGTAGCGCCTTGTTGCGCATCAATCCTTACATGCTCCTTCGCATGGCCTATACTCCTGCTAACCTGGACAGCTTTTTTTTAGGTTATACAATAACAGCGCAGGCGAAGAGCAAATACAGGAAAACATTTGCCGCCATATATAATACTCCGGAAACTGAAGAATACAAGCTGTTCAAAAAAATGGTCGACGAAGACCAGGAAGCACGGCTCCATATCGGCGACGATAGTTTATCCCGTGCTGTTGGTTTGAAAAATATGATCCAATCAGATTCTGTTCATTTTGACTACCTGCGCCGTTATGTAAAGAAAAATGGCTGGCCTGCATTATCTAATGGCTCATTGTATGCATGGCTGCTTGCCTGGCATGATTACGACCATTGCCGGGAATACCTGCCTTATGTGAAAAAAGCAGTGTTAGCAGGCCAGGTCGACAATAAGGTTTACGACAAGATGGTTAATCGGATGCTGAACCCCACATTCTTGGATCTTGCAACAAAGTTCAAAAATAAAGTATCATTCGATGTCAGCTATATCCAAAACCTTGAGATCCCAAATGCAACTGAACTTGCTCTTATGAAAAAAGCAGTGAATGATCATTTGCCTATCAAGTATATCTACTTTGTTTATGAGAGTAACAACGAAAAAGACTTTAATAAATTCCTCTCTGGCGGTGGGAATCTTAAAGGAGTGACTGGGTGGAGTGATACCCGATACGGCATAGCATGGGATTTGATGATGCGAATAGTTGAAGAGCAAAGAAACCGTTTATCTACAGATAGCGATATCCCCTACAACTTTGTTTATTCAGAATCATCATCACCAAAGAAAAAACTGACCTTATATTTACTGTATTGATCCTTTTCATAACAGAAAAACCATCATCAGGAAAATCCTTTGACCAGGCGAATCAAAGTTAAGAAACTAAAAAGCCATATTTTACCCAGACTTTGGTATTTTCGGCTCTGTTAATTCAGCATCAATGGGAATATTTGCGCAGCCGGAATCGTGGATCTCTTTAATAACACTTACAGTACTGGAAATAGTCCTGGGGATAGATAATGTTATCTTCATCTCTATACTATCAGATAAGCTTCCGGCAGACCAACAGGAAAAAGGCCGTAAGCTTGGGCTGGCAATGGCCATGATTACCCGTATCCTGCTGCTGCTGTCTATCAGCTGGGTAATGACACTTACCCAACCTATATTCAACCTTGCACATGTATTCAATATTGATAATGAAGTGTGGGTAGAAAAGCTTGCTATATCCGGCCGAGATCTCATCCTTATTATTGGTGGGCTGTTCCTCATCTACAAAAGCACATCAGAGATACATCATAAGCTGGAGGGCGAAGACGAGATAGAGGATAAAGTCAAAGTGGTTTCTTTCTGGGGCACCATCTTCCAGATCATGGTGTTGGATATTGTATTCTCTTTAGATTCTGTGATCACCGCTGTAGGCATGGCCAGCCATGTACAGATCATGATCATGGCTGTGGTAATAGCAGTCGGTATCATGATGTGGGCTTCCAACAGCGTAGCTGCTTTTGTGAACAAACATCCAACGGTAAAAATGCTGGCGCTGTCTTTCCTGCTGTTGATCGGAGTTTCTCTTTTAGCTGAGGCCTTTGAGCAGAACATTCCCAAGGGCTATATCTATTTCGCCATGGCATTCTCCGTACTTGTTGAGATGCTGAATTTGAAAATGAGGAAAAAGAAAAAAAGTAATTAATGCTCCGTTATTGGTGTTTTCACCATAACCCGCAAGCAGGAATTTTCAGGAAAATCTTTTGATCAGGCGAATCAAGGTTCAAAAGTATTATCATATCTTAGCCATACTGTTTATTACTACTAATACATTATCATGAACGAAGCTCTATTCCAGTTTATCTGGCAGTATAGTTTATACAGGGTTACGGGCCTTCACACGGTAGAAGGTGAGCCGCTTACTGTTATCCATAGCGGCAGGCTCAACAAAGATGCCGGCCCCGACTTCCTGGAAGCCAAAATAAAGATCGGTACCACCACGCTGGTAGGCAATGTGGAAATGCACATAAAAAGCAGCGACTGGCTAAAGCATGGTCATCAGAATGATCCTGCATATAAGAACCTGATACTCCATGTGGTTTACGAAAATGATGTGCCTGATGTAGCAAAAAACACGCCGGTGCTGGTGCTGAAGGATAGTATTCCTGCTCACCTCATCAGTAAGTATGCTGTACTTATGCATGCACCGCAAAAGCTGCCATGTGCAGGACAGCATAGTGGTGTAAAAGAAATTACCAAGGAGGCATGGCTCAGCCGTATGCTGGCAGAGCGCTGGGAACAGAAACTGGCAGATTGGAACGTAATGCTGGAAAACTCAACTGAAGACTGGCGTAACCTCCTTTACTGGCGCATGGCCGCCAATTTCGGGTTTAAAACCAACGCAACTCCTTTCCTGCTATTAGCTCAATCATTACCTCTAAACCTGCCGGTAAAACAACGGGAGAACCTTACGCAGATCGAGGCATTGCTCTTTGGCCAGGCAGGTATGCTCGATGAGGATTTTGAAGATGACTATCCCCGCGAGCTGCAAAAGGAGTACGACTACCTGAAGAAAAAATACAACCTCAGGCCAATACCAAAGCACCTGTGGAAATTCCTGCGGATGCGCCCTGCAAATTTCCCCACTATACGTATCGCCCAGTTTGCGGCGCTCATACATAAGTCTATACACCTGTTCTCACAGATCATAGAGACTCATTCAGTAAAAGAGATAGAACCCTTGCTTGATGTAACTGCAAGCAGTTATTGGGATACTCATTTCCAGTTCGATGTTGCACAAACACGCGCTACACCTAAATCGCTCGGCAAAACATCTATTGAGAACATCATCATCAATACCATAGCGCCTATACAGTTCCTTTATGCGGCACGGCAGGATACACATGCCCTGCAGGAAAAGTCATTGCAACTGCTGGAAGCCGTACCTGCCGAAAAGAACAACATAACAGCCCTATGGGAAGACCACGGCTGGAAAGCTAAGAGCGCAGCACAATCGCAGGCGCTCATACAGCTGTACAACAACTACTGTAGCCAGAAGCGCTGCCTCGAGTGTACTGTTGGATTGAATATTATCCGTCAGCCTGCTATTCAGGCCAGCTGAATGTGATTGTCTTTTTGCAGTCAGGATGCAGGCTCTGGAACACAGGGCAGGTGTTGGCTATGTGCTCTATTTTTATCTTGTCCTTATCAGTATAAGGCCCGCTTTTCGGGAAACTGATGTGTATCTTTATTTCGCCTATTTTCCTTGGGTTAGATACCATTATCTTTTCTACCTCGCATTCTGCGCCATCTATATTTATATCGTGGGTGCTTTCTGCTATGCCCAGCGTGGTAAATATGCACGTTGCCAGGGCCACAGCCACAAGGTCGGTAGGAGAGAAGCGTTCTCCCTTTCCTTTATTGTCTACAGGTGCGTCTGTTTCTATTTCGCTGCCTGAGCGCAGGTGGGTAGCGGTTGTGCGCAGGTCTCCGTTGTATACTACTTTGGCTGTCATGGCAATGTTTTTTTGTAAAACTACAGGAAATCGGGTGTTAAATTTAAAGATCGGTGATTTCTATATTGAATAATATTTGTAACTTAGAGTTTCTTGGTATATGAAGACGAACGCTATCAGATCGTTAATAGTCTTGTTTGCATGCTGCAGTATGTGTGTACATACATATGCCCAGGCTGCAACACGTACCACTACTGATACCACTAAGAATAAGCAAACATCCAAGCCTGTATTTACCCCAAAACCCAAAGGATCAAAGCCAATTACCAATGAGCTGAGCTTCGGCTACCGCATTAATACTGACGGCTGGAGTTTCTATACCGACTTTGGTAAGGTAACATCAAAGACACCGAAGCAGAGCGACATGTGGTACGATGTTCGTTTCCTGCAACTGGAATTCTCTGAAAAGAAAGACCCCGCTGAACAGAAAGTAACTGCCGATGACGGCTATGGCAACCAGACCAAGTATAGATATGGCAAGATCAATAATTTTTACGGAGCTAAGCTGGGCCTGGGTTTCCGCAAAATGCTGGCCGGCAAGCCCGATCCGGGTACCGTCTCTATACATTGGGTAGGTGTTATTGGTGGGTCTTTGGGACTCTTAAAGCCGTATTATCTCAAGGTCTTCAGCGATCCATCCGCTATCAAGTATTCCGACAATACACAGAACGACTTCCTGAACCAGCAGGTAATAATGGGTAGCGCAGGCTTTAGTAAAGGCTTCGACCAACTTAGCTTTATTCCGGGTGGTCATCTCAAATCTGCCGTACATTTCGATTTTTCTACTAACAGGAAAAATGCCGTGGCGGTTGAAGTCGGTTTTAACCTGGAATATTACTCCAAACCGGTACCTATACTGGCCAATCAGAAGCCTGTTCCTTACTTTATGGACCTCTTTATGGCCTTCCAGTATGGCAGGCGCTGGTAAGTACCAATAATTAATAACTATACCATATAAGGGAATTTATTTGCCATCGTTCCTAAACGGTCGTAATTTCGCTACCTATGCAAGAGTTGCCTGTAATCAGTTCTATAGCTAATACTGCGGATACGCGTGTAAAAAAGCCGGATTGGCTGAGAGTGAAATTGCCGATGGGGGAGAATTACCGCCACGTAAGAGGTCTTGTTACTACCCATAAACTGCATACCATCTGCGAAAGCGGCAATTGCCCTAATATGGGTGAGTGCTGGGGAGAGGGTACAGCTACCTTTATGATACTGGGTAATATCTGCACCCGCTCATGCGGTTTTTGTGCGGTAGCTACCGGCAGACCTGAACCTGTGGATTGGGATGAGCCGCAGCGTGTGGCTGAGGCTATATACCTTATGAAAGTAAAGCATGCGGTCATTACTTCTGTAGATCGTGATGAACTGAAAGACGGAGGGTCTGTCATCTGGGCCAATACCATAAAAGCAGTACGAGCCCTTAATCCGGAAACTACGCTGGAAACACTGATACCCGACTTTAAAGGGGAGTGGTTCAACCTGCAGAACATTATTGATGTGGCACCGGAAGTAGTATCGCACAACCTGGAAACAGTAGAAAGACTCACAAGAAAAGTACGTATACAAGCAAAATATCACCGCAGCCTCGAAGTGATACGCAGGCTGAAGGATGGTGGCATGCGCACCAAGAGCGGCATCATGCTGGGCCTTGGCGAAGAGAAGGAAGAAGTGCTGCAGTCACTACAGGACCTTGCCGATAATGGCTGCGATGTAGTGACCATGGGCCAGTACCTGCAGCCTACACAAAAGCACCTTCCCGTAGCACGTTTTGTACATCCCGATGAATTTGCATTCTACCGTGAGGAAGGCTACAAGATGGGCCTCGATTATGTAGAGAGCGGTCCGCTTGTTCGTTCATCATACCACAGCGAGCGCCACGTATTTGCCGGTGAGGGCAGAAAGAAATGGGAAAGCGAGCAGCAATTATCCTAAACAAATAATAGGAACCTATTTTACGGCATAATAGCAAATCTCTGATCTTGGGTAGCAGAATACATCTGCACTCTGCTACCTTCGGACAATATCTGACAATTTAAGTGTTCTGCTCACAAAGCCTGCCAATAAGCTCACGTAAATTACTATCTGAGAGCTCTTTTATATCGTCACTGGTTATATCGAAAATATCGGACACAGTATATTATCTGAGTTTTTCACGAATTTACTGATAATCAGGACTACAAGTAACATAGATAGCCTTTTTACGTGCTGTCCCCAGTTGCCTGTAGTCTTCCAAAACTTATAAATAGATGTTGTTCGGCGGCAATCTCTGATTCCGTCGTAGTGGGGGCAAATCTCCAGATTTGCGAACATAACGTATAAAATGAGTGAAGGAAGAGGGAAACAAAAAAAGCGGAGAAACCGCTCTTCGCTCTGTTTCTCCGCTCTCTTTTTGTGCCCCAGACGGGAATTGAACCCGTACTCGCATTACTGCAAACAGGATTTTAAGTCCTGTTTATTATGGTTTCATTTGGTTTTATATGGTCTGTAAGTATTGATTTTACTGGATTAAGTAGAAATATAAATCCATTAGAAACCATAGAAAATCACAAAATGTTTTACCTATGTTTTACCCAATTTTGTATCTTTGCAGTGCAAAATACCAAGCATGGCAAGCAGCATTAAGGTACTTCTGTGGAGCAAAGCCATTTTTCTACCACCCCGTGATCCCCCAGATACTCGCCGTGGTCTGTGTAGAACATAACCGCTGTCTTATTAGCCGGATCATATTTCCTCAAGC
>JAOQAP010000273.1 GCA_025963465.1 Flavipsychrobacter sp. | reverse complement strand
GCTTGATACTGTGTCTAAGTTCGGCTGGACTGGCGTTGATCTTTTCTTTGTCCTTAGTGGGTACCTTATTTCTTCTCAGCTATTTCTTAAAATGGCAGAAAATAAAACTATAGGCGTTGGTGATTTTTATGCCCGTCGTTTCTTTCGCATCATACCTGCTTTTATTTTCGTGGTTGCGCTCTATTTCTGCATTCCTTCATTCAAAGAATGGGGGGACTTGCCGTCGATATGGCGTTTCCTGACTTTCACCCAGAACATAGGCCTTGATCTTCGCACAGAACGTACGTTCTCACACGCATGGTCATTATGTATTGAAGAGCAGTTCTATTTACTGTTGCCTGTTATCCTGGCTCTGCTCATTTACTTCAAAGCTGAAAAGAAGGGCGTCTTTTTACTCAGTGCTTTGTTTCTTGTAGGCTTTACTGCCCGATACTATAGTTGGCAACGCTTTATTGTGCCGGCTATTGATACAGATGATTTTGGCGTCAATTGGTACAAATATATCTATTACCCTGCTCATTCTTGCTGCCGCATATATTGTGTGCCTTGATGAGCATACCTTCATCGCTTCCGTATTTGGTTTTCCACTGGTATCATTAGGCTACGGGGTGATGGTTGCGGGAGCAGTAAGTCCATCCTGCTTTTTGTATAAGCATAAGTCATGGGCTACACTGAATATTGCTGCTTTGTCTTACTCACTTTATCTTTGTCATAAGGGAGTGATACATCTTGCACAGGTGAACTTTGTAAAACTAGGCGTACAGCAGGATGGTAATGTGATGTTTCTGTTGTGCATGCTTTCATCTGTTGCCGGCGCATTATTGCTCAATAAGATCATCGAACAACCATTCCTTAAACTGCGTCAGCGCATATTAAAACGACATTTATGAAACGGTATTATCTTCTTCTCTTATTGATACTGATTGCTGTCGGTGGAAATGCGCAAACATGCTACCTGTTTATTGGTTCCTACAATTTCAACCGGAACAAAGAAGGGGTATATGTTTACCGGTTTGATACGCTAAGTGGTGCGCTCACAATGATATCTGCTACGCGTGGTATTCCAAACCCGTCATACGTAACCTTATCTCCAAACGGTAAATACCTCTATGCCTGCACGGAGACACTTACGAACGATGAAGGGAGTGTGAGCAGCTTTGAGTTTGACTGTCATAAAGGGGTACTTACCTTTATAAACAGCCAGAAGAGCGGTGGCGCTAATCCTGTATATGCAACAGTGGACAAAACCGGAAAGTGGCTGGTGAATGCCAATTACACGCAGGGCGGAGTGTCTTTTTACCCGTTAAGCGTTTCGGGTACTATACAGACTGCACAGCAACTAAGGACTTATATAGAAGGCAGTGTAAGCATGCAACACCAGGAACGGGCGCATGTGCATTGTGTAGCTTTTTCTCCGGCACAGGACCATGTTTTCTTTCCTGACCTTGGAGCAGATAAGATCCGATGCTATTCTTTTGATGCTGCAAAGTCATCACCATTAGCTGCAACTACTGATTCATTTATAACTACAGATCTGGGTAGCGGGCCACGTCATCTCACTTTTCATCCAAATGGCAGGTACGCATATTGTACAGAAGAGATGGCAGGTTTCATCAGCGTGTATGCATATAATAACGGTATGCTGATCCCTATACAACGTATCGCCACGCACGATAAAGAACGTAAAACAGAATTTAGTATAGCTGATATTCACATTTCGTCTGATGGGCGTTTCCTTTATGCTTCTAATCGTACGCATCAGAATAATATTGCCATCTTCTCCATTTATGAAGGCTCCGGCAGGCTGACCCTGGTAGGCTATGAGCCGGTACACGGCAATCATCCCCGTAATTTTACATTAGACCCCACAGGCAACTTTCTGCTTGTGGCCAACCAGGTAAGCGGTAACGTAGTTGTATTTAAAAGAGATAAAAAAACAGGGCTGCTGACCAGGACGAAAAACCACCTGAAGATCCTGAATCCTTCCTGCCTGCAAATGAGAATTTATGAGAATTGATAAAGTTATTATTGCTGTCCCTTTGTTTATTCTTTGTACCACATTTTCTTACGGCCAAAGCCTGAAGAAATTAGCGGATAGCGTAAGGAAGGTTTACAGGATACCGGAGCTGGGTTATGCCGTTGTTTCGGCAGATAAGGTATATGAACTGGATGTAGCAGGTTATAAAAAAGCAGGCACTAACCGCGTGGCAGAAAAAAGCGACCTGTTCAGGATTGGGTCTAATACCAAAGCAATTACCGGGTTCATTGCTGCGGAGCTGGTGAAGCAAGGTAAAATATCATGGTCAACAAAATTCTTTGACCAGTTCCCGGAAATGAAAGCACATAGCCGGAAAGAGTATTGGGATCTTACTCTTTTAGACTTGCTGAGTCTGAGAACAAAGCTGTTTTCTTACACATATACCTACGCGAAACCTGTAAAAGGACAATTTAAAGGTACCGAAGAACAGCAGCGATATCAGTTCGCAACTTGGTTTTTTAAGCAGGAGCCCGTTGTGAAAAAAGATGTTGTCAATTTTTCTAACCTGGGTTATGTAGCGGCAGGGCTCATGATGGAAAAGGTAACCGGTAAAAGCTATAGGGAGCTTACAATGGAATTGGGTAAGGAGCTGGATATGGATATTCATTTTGGCAGACCTAATAATATAAGCAAGCTTCAGACATGGGGCCATACTGAAGGTGGGGTGCCGGAGCAGCCCGGCGACGATTTTAAATTGAACTGGTTACTGCCTGCCGGTAATGTTACTTTAAGCCTGCCTGACTATGTGAAATTTATTCAATTGCAGTTACAAGGCTTGCAGGGTAGGTCAACCCTGCTTACAGCAGAAGAGTTCAATTTCATACACTTCGGTTTACCAAGGTTCTCTGTAGGATGGTTTGCCGATAAAGATGAACATGGTCATACCTACTCTTATAATATCGGTAATCCCGGTTCTTTCCTTACAAGTGTATATGTATATAAAGATATTGATCTGGCGTTTATATTGTTTGCTAATATACAGTCGGAACAGTCGGAAGAAGGATTATCTGTGCTGTATGAGCAGATGAAAAGAACTTATGTGAAATAGATAATAACATTTGCGTTATTAAGTGTGGAAAACGCTCTTGGGAGAGGTTTCCTGTTTATTATATCTTTGCGGCATGGAACTTAATGCACTTACCGCCATCAGCCCTATAGACGGGCGCTACCGCTCACAGCTTGCATCACTGGCTACATATTTCTCGGAATATGGCCTTATACGCTACCGTGTAAGGGTAGAGGTGGAGTATTTCCTGTTCCTGGCAGAGAAAAAAGTGATCACCCTGCCTGCAGGCGTAAAGCCTGCAAAACTGCGTGCTATCTATGAGAATTTCACAGAAGCCGATGCCGCTCAGATCAAAACCATTGAGCGCACTACCAATCATGATGTAAAGGCGGTGGAGTATTTCCTGAAAGATAAGATGACTGCACTGGGTGCCGGCGACAGTATTGAATGGATACACTTCGGCCTTACCTCCCAGGATATCAATAATACCTCTGTGCCACTATTGTGGAAAGAATCATTGGAGGAGCAATACCTGCCTGCGCTGCACAATACCGTGCTGCAATTGCGTAAGCTGGCTAAGGAATGGAACGGTATACCAATGCTTGCACGAACTCACGGCCAGCCTGCATCGCCTACCACGTTGGGTAAAGAGTGGATGGTGTTCGTAGAACGCCTGGAAGGACAGGTTCGCCTGCTGGGCCATATACCATTTGCTGCTAAGTTTGGCGGCGCTACAGGCAACTTCAATGCACACCAGGTAGCCTTTGGTCATATCAACTGGGAGAAATTCGGTAACGACTTTGTGAACAAGAAGCTGGGCCTGGAGCGTATGCAATACACTACACAGATAGAGCATTATGACAATATAGCCGCACAGTTCGATACACTGAAACGCATCAATACCATACTTATAGACCTGTGCCGCGATATATGGCAGTACATATCTATGGAGTATTTTAAGCAGAAAGTAAAAGAAGGTGAAGTAGGCAGCAGCGCCATGCCGCATAAGGTAAACCCGATAGACTTTGAAAATGCAGAAGGTAACCTCGGCATAGCAAATGCACTGTATGAACACCTCAGCGCAAAACTCCCGGTAAGCCGCCTGCAGCGTGATCTTACAGACAGTACAGTCCTCCGTAACATAGGTGTGCCAATGGGCCATAGTTTTCTCGCATTGCGCTCCATAGAAAAGGGGCTCGGCAAGCTATTGCTGAACAAATTAAAAATGGAAGAAGACCTGGACCGCAACTGGGCAGTAGTAGCAGAAGCGATACAGACAGTGCTGCGTCGGGAGAACTATCCGCAACCATATGAGGCGCTAAAAGCGCTTACCCGTGGCAAGGCCAGCATTACCAAACAGGATATACACGAGTTTGTAGATACCCTAAAGGTGAATGCAAAAGTGAAGAAGGAACTGAAAGCAATAACACCGCATAACTATACCGGTGTGCCGTTTAAAATATAGTAAACCCCTTTAGGGGTTTGGGGTTCTTACTAGCTCCCACAATACCACGCCTACACTTACTGATATATTCAATGAGTGCTTTGCTCCCCATTGCGGTATCTCTATGCAGCCATCAGCAATAGCAAGTATTTCGTCACTAACGCCCGTCACCTCATTGCCGAATACCAGCGCTGTTTTTTCATTGCCGCGTTGGTAGGTATTCAGCATAATGCTGTCATGCGCCTGCTCTACAGCCAGTATCTTGTATCCTGCTGCACGGGCGTGTTCCACAGCATCTGCTGTTGTTTCAAAATGCTTCCAGTTTACGGTTTCTGTTGCGCCCAGTGCGGTCTTGTGAATATCGCGGTGGGGTGGTGCCGGTGTGTAGCCGCACAGGTATAAAGCTGTTACTGCAAAAGCATCGCATGTACGGAATGTAGAGCCTACGTTATGCATGCTTCTTACATCGTCCAGTATTACTATTATGGGTTGTTTTTCTGCTTCGCTCAGCTCTTCAGGGCTTTTGCGTTCCAGTTCATCCATGGTCTTTCGCTGCATCTTCCGGCTTATGATTACATGGTTTTAAGTTCCGTTGTCTTGGTCTTTATGGTATTGTGTTTCTTGCTATAGCGCAAGCCGTAGCCCAGGCTTAGCTGCATCAGGTGCACATCATAGCCGTTATACGGCTTTATTCCCCCTGTGGTATAGTTTGGATTCAGATAGTTGGTAGGATAGTATTGAGCTTTCAGGCTAACACCTTTGTGCAGTACAACGCCCACAAAAACATAAGGCATGATCTGTGGTGTACGGTCGCTGAACCATTCGTTGAATTTTACTTTCTGGTCCCTTATGGTAAAGGCTTTTTCCCTGTAATTGATAGGTACATCAGCACCTCCGCCCAGGAACACATACATACCTTTACGTGCCATATTACCTATTTTAATGGCTACAGGTACACCCACATTGTAAGTTCTGCGTTTTACGATCGTGCTGTTCATGTTCTCTATGAAACCTATGTTCTTCATATCAATACCGGTAAATGCCCCTATGTGCCTGCCGAAATTGAAGTTGAATGAAAAGCCAAAATTGAGCACATAAGAGAAACGCAGCCTGCTCATTGTATTGGTAGATGCGGGCCCTGCACCTGTACCAATCAGTGGCGAAGATGTACGATTAATCGTTGCCATAGAAAACAACGCTCCATCTGTGGCGCCGCCAACATAGAATTTCTGTATAGGCTCACGCATCTTTAGTACAGATGAATCGGTCATTTTTTTTGCCGAAGCAGCTGAAATAAATAAATATGTAGTAAGTAACGCAGGTAAAAATATTTTCATAAGGCTGGTTTTGTGCAAAGGTATGCAATCGTGCTGTCTGTCAATAGTTTGGCAAATTCTTTTTATAACCGGTTTATTTCTCTGTAATTATTACAGGATATGCTATCTTGGCATAAGTATTGACCTATACCAGTTGCCTACCTAAATACCAAAATAGAAGGTAACTTTGACATAATGTCCGAAATGAGATCTATGATAGATATGTTTTTAGGCCAGAGTGAGCAGGAGATGGAGTTTATGCCTATCGTGCCACTTGGCGAAGACGAAATGGATGAGCAGGAAAAAGGCTCTTTGCCTTTAGAGCTCCCCATTATAGCCCTGCGCAACACTGTTCTGTTCCCCAATGTAGTATTACCCATAACCGTAGCCCGCGAAAAATCTGTAAAAGCAATAGCTGAAGCACAAAAAACAGGCAAGTGGATAGGGGTAATAGCGCAGAAGGACAGCAACAATGAAGACCCGATGCCTGATGATATCTACCAGGTAGGTACACTCGCAAAGGTGGTGAAGCAGATAAAGATGCCGGATGGTAACATCACCATATTCATTATGGGGCGTATGCGCTTCCGCATTCAGTCTTATACACAGGTAGATCCGTTCTTTACCGCGCAGGTAGAATACCTGGAAGATGTATATCCGCAGGAGGATCCTTCTTTTGACGCGCTTATTGCATCTATAAAGGAGTACTCTGAGCGTATAGCCCAGCAGTCGCCAAACCTGCCTAATGAGGCAAGCATTGTATTGCGTAATATAGAGCAGCAGTCTTTCCTGATGCACTTTGTGGCGTCCAACATTACTGCTAAGCTACAGGATAAACAGGCCATGCTCGAGGAGAATAGCATCACTGCCCGTGCCGAAAAACTGCTCAATCTGCTGCAATCAGAATTGCAGTTACTGGAATTAAAGAATGAGATAACTAATAAAACACGTTCCGATATAGATCGCCAGCAGAGAGAGTATTTCCTGCAGCAGCAGCTGAAGTCGATACGTGAAGA
>JAOQAP010000168.1 GCA_025963465.1 Flavipsychrobacter sp. | reverse complement strand
AAGCCAACACCCATGGTATCTGTAGCAGAAACAGACAGTGCACTTATTGCGAAAGCGGCAGCGCTTACAGATGTTTATTACTATAAGGGTAACGATACTGTATACCCGTCATCACCGGCTAGTGCACACAATGCATTTTTCAGAGTACGGTTCAATATGATCGCTAAAAACGCGCTGACGGATGGCGGAAAATTACCTGTTGGCGGCAGTTTTCCTATAGGTGCGCTGATCGTAAAAGAACTACAGCTTAAAGCCGACGGGACAGGGCTGCGCGGATTTGCTATAATGGAGAAATCGCCAACCGACCCTAATGCAGTGGACGGATGGATATGGGCAGAATATGGCAGCACAACCACGCCTACAGGAATATCGCTAACAGGCAAAGGAAGCCAGTGTGTAAGCTGCCATAGCAGCAGTGACAGGGATAAAGTGCGGTTGTTTAGTTTGTTCCCGTGAGAAAACGGCACTATTCACAAGTAACAACTTTTACTTCACCATTATTTTCGCATTCTGCTTTCCTAAACTTGTGGTGGCTGTTATGAAATACAGACCCGGGGTTGTGTCCAGGGTTATCTCTGTTGGATGATCCGTAATAGCTGTGAGTTCTTTTATTACCTGGCCTACAATGTTGGTGATAACAATGTGTGCTGGTTCTGAAATGGGTGATGACACATTTACAGTAACGATGCCGCTGGCGGGATTAGGAAATACGGATAGTTCTTCTGTTCCGGTTGCAACAAGCGGAGTCAGCGAAGGTGCCGGGATACTCACTTTCCTGATCACGTTATTTGCCGCATCTGCAATATACAGGTTGTCGTACTGGTCTACAGAAATGGATGTGGCGACATTCAGTTTGGCTGCCGTTGCAGGACCACCGTCTCCTGTACTGCCGGATATATTGCTGCCTGCATAAGTGTGTATGATGCCTGCGGCATCTATACTGCGAATGACAAAATTGCTCTGGTCTGCGATATAAATAACGCCCGTGCTGCTGATAGTTACATCATATGGATGACCAAGCTTGGCAGCTGTAGCGGGGCCGCCATCGCCACTATAGCCGGCAACATTAATACCTGCTATTGTAGAAATGATACCTGATGTATTTACTTTACGGACGGTATTATTGTACAGCTCGGCCACGTAAAAATTCCCTGCGTTATCCATTATCACACTTTCCGGGTAAAACAACTCTGCTGCTGTTGCCGGACCGCCATCACCTGCATAGCCACCCATTGTGGTGCCTGCATTGTAGCCATTACCTATAATGGTGCTGATAATGCCCGCGGTATTTACTTTACGGATCACATTGTTGTGCGCATCAGCAATATAGAAATTGCCTGCAGCATCTGCCCATACACCATTAGGGTCTTCCAGTTGTGCATTGGTTGCAGCCCCTCCGTCGCCAGTGTAGCCTGAGGTATTATTACCTGCCACCGTAGATATGATACCACTTGTATTTACCTTACGTATCACGTCGTTAAACGCATCGGCGATATAGATATTCCCCGCACCATCTACACCCACACGGGTAGGGCTATTTAACTGCGCTGCTGTAGCGGGACCTCCATCGCCACTGTAGCCTGGCGTATTGTTGCCTGCTATTGTGCTGATGATACCGGATGAATTTACTTTTCGCACTACGTTGTTCTTAAAGTCAGCTATGTATATGTTGCCTGCCTTATCTGAATACACACCTGCGGGAAGGTACAGGCTTGCGGCTGTCGCTGCACCGCCATCGCCGCTATAGCCGTTTGTATAATTGCCGGCATATCTTGTTATTACCTGGCCATTTGCTGTGCTGCAGGAAACGAGCAACACTGCACTGAGAAAAGTTCCGAAACGTGACATAAGGGTGTTTTTGATTATGCCTTTAAAATTACAGAAAAAAATCTGTGTTGTGCAAAAGTGCCGGATCCCGTATTATTTTTCCTTTTTTTCAACAGTATACAATACCGAACCGGGATGGATACCGTGCTGCTTAAACACTTTTGTACCAAAATGATCCACGCCTAACTGGTTTACTTTAAATCCTGCAGTCTCGAGTCGCTCCACAAAACCGGCACGATTATAAAACCTAACATGATCGTCCTGACCATAATATTTCCAGCGCTCTTCTACTGTCGTGATAGGTAGATCTTCAATTATATGGTCGCCTTTGGTCCATATAGGCACCATAGTTATTCCCCATCCGTTTGGTTTCAGTATACGGTGCAGTTCGTGCATAGCTTTCCTGTCATCCTCTATATGCTCCAGTATGTGGGAGCATAAAAAAATGTCGAATGAGCTATCCGTATAAATATTCATATCGGTCAGATCCACCACGTCGTCTACACCTTCCATAAACAGATCGGCTGTCCTGTAATTAAGAAAAGCTGTTTTCCTGAAAAAAGCTGATAGGTTTGGCGCAGGAGCAAAGTCGATAAAGTTCAATTTATGCTCGTGATTTACCGTTTTCGTCCGCTCATTAAAATACAAAGCATATAGCCTGTCTCTGTCACTGGCAGAACATGAAGGGCAACTGTATTCCTGAAAATTAAACGTTTCAATTTCATCCAAAGGATAATTGTAGCCATAATTTTCCAGCATGGTAAGAAAACCAGCATCGATGGGAGTAAATTTTTCAAAAACAGCGTTACATACCGGGCAACTGCGGTCGCCTGCTATTTGCGTAGCTACAGGCGGAAAGGTCTCCTGTATTGCAACTGTCGGAGGCGGAGCACTGATCTCTTCCTGCGCTTGTGATTCTGACAGTGTGTTTTTTATTGCTGTAATAAAGGCTTTGAACATCTGGGTCGAATTGACTATGCTATCAAGGTACTAAATATTTTAAAAATTGCAGGCGTTTGTAATTTCAATAGAATATATCCGATTAAAAGCAAAGCGCCCCGAATTCGGGGCGCTTTGCTTTTAATGTTCTTTATTACCTGCTATTGGAAATCAATACCGTGGTATTTGTTTACTTCCAGCATTGGCATGTTTGATTTGTACTTGGTGTTAATGCTCTTCAGTATTTCGTTAGCTATGAGTGCATAACCACGAGGTGAAGGATGCAGGCCATCGAGCGAGAAAGAACCGCCGCTGATGTACTGTGTAGAGTACTTGATGCCATTGTAAGTATAGCCAGTAGCTACGCTACCCAGGAAAGAATGGATGTCTACATATGCAAGGTTATGTATTTTTGCTTCATACTGTATGAAGTTGTTGTAAGAAATAATAGCATTGTTGATATTCTGCATTTCTTCTGTTGTGATCACGTATTCTTTTGGTATTGGCACTGTGATACCCCAGCCCCTGCAAATGAAATCTGAAGGTAATGTTAGCATCAGGTATTCACCCGGTACAGACTGCCTTACGCGACCATTGTGATCGGTAACCATAAAGTTGTTAGCACCCACCTGGAATACTGCCTTGGCAGTAACCGGGCCCCAAAGCGCCTGCAGGCTGTCTGCCTGAGACTGGCGGGTAATCATCAACCCGTTAATAGGAATAGTAGTGAAGAAAGGAAGGCTGGTAATATCCGGGATATTGATCAACGCGCCTTTTGCACCTGTGCTGATAGCCATGTTCACAGCCTTGTCGTACGCTGTATCGAATACCAGGTACGGGCTTATGTCGTTTGCATTGTAAAAATTAGGAGACAATGGTAATGCTGCGCCTGTACCATCACCCTGACCACCCGCAAGCGCATAACCCAGCACATCGTTTGAACCCAGCCACATAGTAAAGAATGTAGGGTGCAGATTGTGCACACGATAAGCCAGCTCATCGAGCGGAGTACCGGCCGGGTTGTTGTAGAACCTCAGTGCATACGGGATGCCGTTTGCTGCAGTATTGATCGCATAGTTATCTACCAGGTAGTCGACCGCGCGAATGTAAGGAACGCCGATGTTGTTGATCTGGTTGTTATTGACCGTGCTAAAATAGTGGTGGCTGTTCTGGGAATCGAGTGCTCCCGGATAATCAACCGCGCCCAGGGATGTATCGCCTGTACATGGATTATAAGTAACGGTAAGTACTTTTTTAGGCCAGGGATAACCATAGTTGCCAGGAAGAAGCGGCTGAACGAATGTACCTTTTACATTGGTAACAAGCTGGAACTGCTCGAACAACCTTTGCGGGTATGAGTTCAACTGTCCTGAACTGGTAAGGCTGCCATCTGCATAACCGGCAGTAAGGGAGTTACCTATTGCCAGGTAGTTAGTAAAGTCGGCTTCTCCTTGTGTAAGAGTTGTGTTAACAGCTACATTGGGCTTACAAGCAGTGAAAAGACATGCTAAAGCGCCGATGATGTATATTTTTCTCATTGTTCTTATTTAAAGCAGTTTTTAGAAATTGTAGTAAAGACCGATGCCCATAGTAACGGCCTGCGTCTGATACACACCATTGAAATTACCGTAATCATATGTAGACTGGCGCTTTACAGAAGAAGTACCTTCTAAAGCAGCAAGTATTGTGAAACCGGGTAATGGCTTGATAGCGATACCGCAGGAAAGATTAATGCGATCTGCATCAGGCAATTCCGGAGATACAAAACCATCTGTAACAGGAGTAGGATCGTATGCGCCACCGGCCATCAGAGAAACTACCTTGCTTACTTTGTAGTTAGCGCCTATTCTTGGCGTTACTGTATTCTTGTATTTACGTGGTTCACGAATGTTCTGTACGGTCTTGCTTGTTTTTGCAAAATCGATCCTCAATGAATCATAAGAATTCCAACCGATATAGCTTACATCAACTGTCAGGGTAAGCCTTTCGCCCGGCCTTACACCTATACCCAATGTAGCAACCTGTGGTATTGGCAGTGCTGATTCAAACGTAGTGTTCTGGAAAGAGCTCCTTAAAGAAAGCGGTACACCAAATTCTGCTGAGCCGCTGCCGATGTCCATGTTCACCTGTGAACGGTAAGTAGCACCTACCTGGAAATGTTCGCTGAATTTCATTTGTATACCTGCATTAAAGCCTACGCCATTTGCGTTGCCATGCAGATGCGCAACACCTTCATCCCATGTGTTTCCCTGGAACGGGCCCAGCGGGCCGTGAACGGGTAAAGCCTTTCTCAGATCGAAAGTACCGGCAGTATATACAAAGCCTGCTCCTATTGATAAGAAATCGCCTACGCGATAACTAAGTGTAGGCTGAAAAGAGATCGTCTGCAGGTCTATGGATTGTACCATATACTTACCTATCCAATCATCGTTCCAGCTAAGGCCGAGGCCCGCTGCACTATATACACCAAGGCCTAACGCGAACCTGCTGTCTTGCTGAACAGGGCCGCCAATATATACATTGAAAGGAGTGAATGTGCGTGTCTTTGATAATTCAGAAGAACCGGTATTACCAGAGTGTTCCTGATTGCCGTAAGCAGTAGCAGGCATTATATTCATAACGCTGGCGTAAGCCTGAATGCCTTTAAGCCTTGCAAGCCCTCCCGGATTATAAAAAATAGTTGAAGCATCCCATGGCCATGCTGTACCTGTTCCTCCCATTGCAACCTGCCTTAGCCCTTGCAAATTAAGCTGGTAGCCTGCGCCAAAAGATGTTGCCGCTGACAACAATAATGATGCTGCTAATACGTGTTTCTTCATAAAACTATGTTGTTAAAATTCAAGTTTGATCAAAGTAAGTGTGTCATTAATCGGTTAAGGTATGGCGAAATATCATTAAAAACAATACCTCCCATAAAAAACAGTGCAAATATAAGCGTTAGGAAACGGCAATTCCAATGGTTGCGATGCTTATTTTCAGACTATTTTGGCTTAAAAGCGCCTGTGCGCAGGCCTCTAAAGTAGCCCCAGTGGTCAACACATCGTCGCACAACAATATGTGTTTTCCGACCAAGTCTGCGCTTTCTTTTAATTTAAAAGCATCTTACATATTATTAACTCTTTCTATTCTTGTTTTGTGCGTTTGTGTTTCGGTGTCGCGTACACGCGTCAATACCCGGTCGTTTGCAGGTATACCCAGTACTTTGCCCATGCTTTCGGCGATGAGCATACTCTGGTTGTAACCCCGACTGGCCAGTTTTGCCTTGTGCAGGGGTACGGGGATTATCATATCGACGGAAGACACCCAATCTGCCTGTTTCAGGCTTTCGCCAAAACGCTTACCTAAAAAGCCGCCAATTTCCTTTTTGTCCTGGTATTTGAGCCCATGCAGTAAATGCTGTAGTAATCCGTCGGCGGTAAAATAGGCGAATGAGGTGGCGTGGCTAAAGGGCACCCTGCCGGAAAAACGGATTTCGGTCTCGTTGCCGGCAATATTGTGATAGCCGGTCTCCGGCATTTTCATATCACAGCTGATGCATAATACATCTTCTGCTGCAAGCAATGGTTTTGCACACCCCTCGCACAGGCGGGGATAGAACAGGTGCACAAGACCATGAGCCAGTTCTCTGAGCGGAGGCAGATTCATGGGAATAAAAGTAAGGAACGGTAATGAAATATTTCTTGTTTTCATTACCAAAATACTTACCTTTGACGTAAGTAACGTGGTGCGTCATTATGATAATTTCATTTGCTTCTAAAGAAACTGAAAAGATATGGCTTGGTGAGCGGTCAAAAAAATTACCTTATGAAATTCAAGAGATAGCCAGACGGAAATTAAGGATGCTTAATAACTCTCAAAATGTTGCGGATCTCAGAATTCCACCGGCGAACAGACTCGAAAAATTATCAGGAAATTATAAAGACTTTTACTCAATTAGAATAAACGATCAGTGGCGCATCATATTTATATGGAATAGTGGAAATGCTTTGTCGGTAGAAATTATCGATTATCACTAAAGATAAAGTATATGAACAAACTTAGAAACATACATCCGGGCGAGGTATTGAAAGAGGAATTCTTACTGGAACTGAATATCTCAGCATACAGACTGGCCAAAGACACAGGCATACCGCAGACCCGCATATCGCAGATAATAAAAGGCAGCAGACGTATTACTGCGGATACCGCTTTGCGCCTGTCCATCTACTTTGGTAATACTCCAAAATTCTGGCTAGGGCTGCAGGATGATCATGATATTGAAGAAGAAAAGATGATCAAAGAAACGGAACTGGGCCAGATAAAGCATTATACCTCTACTGCCGCATAAGTTACTTTTTCTTCAGCTTCGACTTTTCGAGGTTTGCTTTCATTTTATCTTTTACGATCATTTTAATGACAGCGGCGGGTATTGGTTTATCCGGAGTAAAGCGGATGGTGCCCTTAGATGTACTGTAGTCTTTCAGCTCTTCTTTATACTGCTCCACTGCAGTTCCATTAGCTGCATAAAACCCGCAATGGTTTTTGAATGCTGCAAAACCAACCAGTGTGCCGTGATATTTGTACATAGGCATTCCGTAACTTATTACCTCTTCAGCATCGGGGGCCAGCTTCTTTATTTGCTGGCGGAGCTTTTCGAGAGCAGCTCTCATTTCTTCCGGTACCAGGGACAAGTAGGTATCTACATCTTTTACGGCGGGTGTCATATGTGGCGGTTTTAGCTACTGCAAATATGTGCATTCATTTTATGATTTGCAGCGTGTGTTAACGACAATAGGTGTGGTGGATCGCGACAACATTCCCTGGAACAAAAAAAGCCACCGAATGGTGGCTTTTTCGAAATTTTTATAAATACGTGTTATTTAATAACTTCCAATTCTTTACCTGCTTTAATAAAGCCGTCTATTGCTTTATCAAGGTGATGGCGCTCATGGCCTGCAGATATCTGTACACGTATACGGGCCTGTCCCTTTGGTACTACCGGGAAGAAGAAACCTATTACATAGATACCTTCGTCGAGCATGCGGGCAGCAAATTTCTGTGCTATCACTGCGTCGTAGAGCATGATAGGAGCTATGGCGTGTGTTCCTGGCTTGATGTCAAAACCTGCATCTGTCATGCGCTTACGGAAATATGTTGTGTTCTCTTCCAGCTTATCACGCAGTGCTGTTGTTTCGCTGAGCATATCCAGTACGGCAATAGATGCGCCTACTATGGATGGAGCCAGTGAGTTGGAGAACAGGTATGGGCGGCTGCGCTGGCGCAGCATATCAATAATTTCTTTTTTACCGCTGGTGAAACCACCCGATGCACCACCAAGCGCCTTGCCTAGTGTACCGGTGATGATGTCTATACGGCCCATAACACCACACAGCTCATGCACACCCCTTCCGGTAGCGCCCATAAAGCCCGATGAGTGAGACTCGTCTATCATTACCAGTGCATCATATTTATCTGCGAGGTCGCATATCTTGTCCAGTTGTGCTATAGTACCGTCCATAGAGAATACAGAGTCCGTAACGATCATACGCGTACGGGCATCCATGTTCGCTTTCAGCTGTGCTTCCAGGTCGGCCATATCGTTGTGCTTATAGCGGCCACGACGGGCTTTGCACAGGCGCACACCATCTATGATAGATGCGTGATTCAGCTCATCAGATATGATGGCATCTTCCTCACCAAGCAGTGGCTCGAATACGCCACCATTGGCATCGAAACAAGCCACATATAATATGGTATCGTCTGTACCAAGGAATTTTGCAACCTTCTCTTCCAGTTCCTTGTGTATGTCCTGTGTGCCGCAGATGAAGCGTACAGAGCTCATACCATAACCACGATGATCTACTGCTGCTTTTGCTGCGGCAACTACTTTAGGATGTGATGACAGGCCCAGGTAGTTATTAGCACAAAAGTTAAGCACCGTTTTGCCATTTACTGTTATTTCAGGGCCCTGCTCTGATTCAATGATACGCTCCTGTTTGAATAAACCTGCGTCTTTAATTTCCTGCAGTTCTTTTTGCAGGCGTGTATAAAATGAAGGACTTGACATGATCTTTATTAAAGGAAATTATTAATTACTGTGTGATTATTGCTTTGTAAGTGTAGCTGTGCAGGTTTCGCTGGTAGAACCTGTTGCTGTATAGTACAATACCATTTTGTTATCTGTAAATGTACCGTTGCCTTGCAGGGTAATGCCGTTGCCGATATCCTGTGGGTAGATGTATACAGAATCGTGCTGGCAGTTGATATTCACTGTAGTATTGGTAATAGTACCGTAGCCACCCAGGTTATTAAGTGTAATCACATTCTTGTTGCCAGTAGCTTTGGCTGTAACCTGGTAGGTATAACCACGGGTAGAGCAATCGTTAGTAGCAGAAAAAGTATTGTCTATAAACAGTGTAGCGCAATCTGAAGGGATCACGATAAGATTATAGTTGTAGGTCTTTGCATCAGTACCCGGAGCTGTTGCCAGGATAGATACCGGGTAAGTGCCCACTGTTGCATTAGTAGTATGATAGACATACTTATAATAGTAGGTAGGTATGCCTGAAGACCTTTGCGGAGTTACTGTAACACCCAATGGCAAGCCTTGTATTTCAAGTGTTACAGAATCAGTAGGTGAACCTGTGAGGAACTTTACATACAGCTCTACGTATTTAGATCCTGAATCAGGCAGGTAAACGTCCTGCGGCTTGTCTCCTTTTTCTGTTTCTACAGAGTAAGATACAGGCACATGCTTGTTTTTGTTGCATGAAATAGTTACCGCACTAACAGCCAGCAGTAATAATATAATTTTTTTCATATTGGTCTTTTAAAACGGAAAGATACGTGCATTACATTAAAATTCATCTGAAAAAGCCATCTTTTTATGGCCTTTTTACATTTTCAGGATGCTAAATTATGCTTTTGCTTCGGGGTTTCATAGCCATTTCACTTTTTCATGCAGCGGCCTGTTGCGAATACCCTCTTTTGCCGGCTCATCGGTATAGCCCAGGAAAATAAGCCCCAGTACTATATCTTCTGTACCCAAGTGTAAGTGTTCTTTTAATGCCGGATGGAGCGTCATACCACCGGTGCTCCAGAAAGAGGAGATACCTAATGCGGTGGCGCCCAGCAGAATATTCTGTATAGCTGCCGATGCCGCTGCTATCTCTTCTATCTGCGGTATCTTAGGATTTTCGCCCCTTTTCATAACTGATACGACTAGGTGTGACGCCTTATCTACATTATGCAGCAACTTTTCATATGTGGCCTGCTGCCGTTTGTCTTCAGCCGTGTTTTGCCAGTAAAGGTCGGCATGGGACTGACCGAATTGCTTCAAAGCCTCTCCTTTATATACCAGGAACAACCATGGCTCTGTGCGGCCGTGAGTAGGTGCCCAGTCTGCAAGCGCCAGCAATTCATTGACCTTTTCGTCAGGTATTACCTGCCCGTTCATCTTTGCCCAGCTTACCGAGCGCCTTTTCTTTATTACATCTGCTATTTGTGCAAATTCGTTCGACATAGGGCGCAAAGGTAGGGATCAGTATATGAACTCCTCCACATTATCGGGAGTAATTATATGGGTTTCAGTACCGGGATAGTTGGCTGTAAA
>JAOQAP010000257.1 GCA_025963465.1 Flavipsychrobacter sp. | reverse complement strand
TCTATCGATATTTCGGCTTTCTTTTCCGGTGCATGTGTTTCTGCTGCAACTTCAGGTTTTACAGTTTCGGTTGTTGCCTGCGCCGTTTTCTGAGCAGTTGCCTGTGTCAGGTTCGCTCTTAGTTTTTCTACCTGTGCGGCTACTTCAGTGTCTTCTATTTTTCTGAATAGCAGTTCAGGAGCACGCAATGGATAGCCTACATTCAGCAGGTTTGTCTTTCCGGCATTCTCCCAGTCCAGCATACGGTCTACCACCTTCATCATGTAGCACATTTTCTGTGCGGTAAACGGTAGGAACGGATTTGCAAGAATAGCAAGATTGGCTGTAAGCTGCAGGCATATGTGCAGGCAGTTATCTATCAGCTTCTGGTTCTCAGGGTTTTCTTCCAGCGATTTTGCCGTTATCCATGGCTGCTTGTCCTGCATGTACTTGTTGCCTCTGCGGGCAAGGTCTATTACTTCATACAGGCCGTCCCTGAATTTATAGTTCTCCAGGTAGTTCTGTACCTTTACCTTAGAATTCTCTATTTCCTGCATCAGCGCCCTGTCCGCATCGTCCATCACATCTATGTGCAGCTTAGGTACCTTGCCATTGCATAGTTTGTGCATCAGCACAAACGCACGGTTCACAAAATTGCCGAAGATATTGACTAGTTCGTTGTTTGTCCTGTCCTGGAAATCTTTCCATGTAAAGTCGTTGTCCTTGCTCTCCGGTGCGTTAGCGCAAAGCACATAACGCAGTGTGTCCTGCTGGTCAGGAAAATCCTTTACATATTCATTTACCCATACCGCCCAGTTACGCGATGTAGATACTTTTTCGCCTTCTATATTCAGGAATTCGTTGGCAGGTACATTATCCGGCAATACAAACCCTCCGTGTGCCTTCAGCATAGCAGGGAATATAATGCAGTGGAATACAATGTTGTCCTTGCCTATAAAGTGAACCAGCTTGGTATCGTCTTTGCACCAGTAGTCGCTCCATTGGTTGGTGAGTTCTTTAGTCGCGCTTATGTAGCCAATAGGTGCATCGAACCAGACATAGAGCACCTTGCCATTAGCATCGGGTAGGGGAACAGGTACCCCCCAGTTGCTGTCGCGCGTCATAGCGCGGGGCTGCAGGCCGCTGTCTATCCAGCTTTTGCACTGGCCATATACATTGGCTTTCCATTCGTCTTTCTTTCCGTCTACTATCCATTCTTTCAGCCACGCTTCATACTTGTTCAGCGGGAAGTACCAATGCTTGGTCTTCTTCTTCACAGGTACGGCACTGCTGAGCGCACTGCGTGGATTAATAAGCTGCTCCGGAGATAATGTACTGCCGCATTTTTCACACTGGTCGCCATAGGCATTGTCATTGCCACATACAGGGCATGTGCCTATTATGTACCTGTCTGCCAGGAATATGTCTTTCGACTCATCGTAATACTGCTCGCTCTCACGCTCTTCAAATACACCGTCATTGAACAGCTTGGTAAAGAATGCCTGCGATGTTTCGTGGTGTATCTTGTTGGAAGTGCGGGAAAAGATATCGAAAGAGATACCCATGTCCTTAAAGCTGTCCTTAATGATAGCATGATACTTGTCCACCACATCCTGCGGGGTAATACCTTCTTTCATGGCACGTATAGTGATCGGCACACCGTGCTCATCTGTACCACACACAAATTGCACATCTCTTTTCCTAGCACGCTGGTAGCGCACGTATATATCTGCAGGTAAATAGCAACCAGCCAAATGACCTATATGAACAGGGCCATTGGCGTATGGTAAAGCCGCTGTAACTAAATATCTTTTAAAATCCATTTTCTTGCTTTAAGGCCTGATCTTCAAACCGGACTGCAAGATAATTAATAGGCGGGAGTTTTAAGGTTCATGCGGCCGTTTAATAGAATTGAACCACATGTTTAACAGAATTTATCCCTTCAGGCAACTTTTTACGCTAAAAGTGCATTTATAATCGTGAGCGGCTTGAAAATGTTGCATTTAATTAAATTGATATGCGTCTTACCGACTTATGCGCAATGTATTTTTTGCCTTTTGTAACAAAAAGACGCCCCGGATCGATATATAACAAAGACATTAAAATGCCTTTCAAAAACGAATTGATTACTTAACTACAAACCACAAAAAAAATGAACATGAAGAAAAAAATGTATTTATCTCTCCTTCTGCTTATTCCAATGGCAGCAATAGCACAACCCACTCTTGTGAACAGTACAACCAGCCCTGTTGCGGGAGATAAGTTTTATCTACACGATTGCGACCCTTTTGGCGTATCAAAGGGTGTTTCAGGGGCAGGTGTTACCTGGAACTTTAGCTCTTTAGTTGTACTCGGAGTTGATTCTATGGAGTATGCGCCATGTGTCGGAACTCCATATTGTGATTCCTTTCCCGGAAGTAACCTGTCTATCAATTATGGGTCAGGTTACTACGAATATTATGTAACTGATACCGCAAAATTTGCTCAAAACGGCGATGGGGATATGTCGTCAATGGAGTATTACCCGGATCCGTTTGCCCTGATTAATTATCCAATGACCTATGGTACCACATCAGTAGACACGATGTTGATCGCCAATTACAAAGGTGGTTATTATAGTTACGGCACAGATACAATGTATGGAGATGGTTATGGTACCCTCATACTCCCTTCAGGTACTTATACCAATGTATTGCGTGTACACATGAAATTGGCCATGGTCGATAGTGATCTGTCCTCGGGTTTTCCGGCAATTATGGATACATCAGTGGCGGATTTATACATGTGGTGGCAGCCCGGGTTTCATAATCCGTTACTTATCATGTCTTATGACACAACCGGTGGTGGCACATTGGAAGATGTAGCATATTTTACAAAGCCTGCTACTCTGGTGCCTCCAACTCTGGTGCATGATCCTGCTACTGATAGGGCAGTTACGGTTTATCCTAATCCTGCCAGTGACCATGTATACATTCACTTCATTGCTACCACCCAACAAACGATCTCTATATCGCTGACCGATATGCTGGGCCGTATGATAGGAAGCCCTGTTGAGCAGCAGGTGTCGCAGGGTGCTCAGGATATCAGTTATCCCGTTTCGTCATTAGTACCCGGAACTTATATGTTGCGTTTGCAAACGGCATCGGGTGTCTTTACTAATAAGTTGCAGGTAACAAGGTGATTTGCATTTGATATAAAGGAATGTGGGATGCCTGTAAGCGTCCCGCATTTTTTATGCCTGATATTTTGTGAATACCAGTAGCTTTAATAGTTTATTTTTGCATTACAAAACTCAAATTATCTCAGGAATGACCTTTTACAAATACCACGGCACCGGCAACGACTTTATACTGATAGATAACAGGAATAATGATGTGCAGTTATCTAAAGAGCAGGTAGCACATTTGTGCAACCGACGCTTTGGTATAGGTGCCGATGGGTTAATGTTGTTGGAAAATGCTGCCGGGTATGACTTCAGGATGGTTTACTATAATTCTGATGGTGGAGAAAGCACCATGTGCGGCAATGGAGGCAGGTGCATAACCGCATTTGCAAAGCACCTGGGCATCATAGCATCTATAGCCGACTTTGTTGCTATAGATGGGCCGCATACAGCTAAGATAGACGACAATGGGCTGATAAGCCTGCATATGAAAGATGTGCAGGAAATGAACGTATATGACGGGCATACCATTCTCAATACCGGCTCACCGCACTATGTGGCTTGGGTGAAAGAAGTAAATGCGACCGAAGTATTTGCTGAAGGCAGGAGAATACGAAACCTGGCTGAGTTTCAACCTAATGGTATCAATGTGAATTTTGTAGAGTTCCGCGGCGATAAATTGGCGGTCCGTACTTATGAAAGAGGAGTAGAGGAGGAAACACTGAGTTGTGGAACAGGCGTTACAGCCGCAGCCATAGCTGCTACCTGCTCTGAAACAGGTGCATTCAAAACTGCCATAGAAACTCCCGGCGGGCACCTCGAGGTCTCGTTCAATAAACCTACAGCTCACTCAGCTACTGATGTTGTTCTTACAGGCCCTGCGGTTTTTGTATTTAAAGGGGAAGTAGACTTGTAAATTACTTGCCGTTCATCGACACATAACTCTCTATAGGCAAGCGTTTGGCTATAGATCGTGCAAGTGTCATTTCATCTGCATATTCCAGTTCGCCGCCAAAGGCTATACCTCGCGCAATTGTGGTAATAGTTACAGGTAGGTCTTTCAGTTGCCGTGCTATGTAGTAAACAGTTGTATCGCCTTCTATAGTAGGGCTTAAGGCCATGATGAGTTCTGTAGCGCCAATGCTTTTTACCCTGTCGTGAAGGGTGGATATGTTGAGCTGTTCAGGGCCTATGCCGTCAAGAGGGGAGAGTATACCGCCCAGCACATGATACAGTCCGCTATACTGCTGCGTGCTTTCTACTGCTATCACATCGCGGATGGTCTCCACTACACATATCTGGCTGTGGTTCCTGCCGGGATTAACACAGAAAATGCATACTTCACTATCTGCTACATTATGGCACTGTTTACAAAACCGGATGTCATGTCGCATGCGGGACAGTGCACCGGTAAATTCATCCACCTCAGACACATCCATACGTAACAGCTGAAGCACCATGCGCAATGCGGTTTTTTTACCTATGCCCGGTAACCTTGAAAATTCCTGAACTGCGTCCTCAATAAGCTTTGATGAAAATATCATGAAATGAACTCTCCTGTGATTTTATGCAAATTTACGGCAGGCGGGGTGGTTCACCAATTATAAATGAATAAACCCAACCTCTGTGCCCGCACCAAAAGCCTGCCTGATGCGTTCGGGGTGTGTATCTGTTAATATCACCTGTCCGAAACCATCTCCCCTTATAATGCGTAAAAGTGCTTCCATGCGACTCTGGTCCAGTTTTTCAAAGATGTCGTCGAGCAGTAATATAGGCAGGTGTCCCAGTGTTTTGCTGAGGTAGGCATACTGTGCCAGTTTTAAGGCAAACAAAAAGCTTTTCTTTTGCCCTTGCGAGCCAAACTGTTTTAACTGCAGATCATTAAGCATGAACTGCCAGTCGTCTTTATGTATGCCCCTTAACGTGCGCTGGTAGCGCAGGTCATTTTGCAGGTTCTGGTCCAGCCAGTCTGCCAGCGATTTTTGGGCCAGGTCGCTTGTATAGGTTACCTGTATCAGTTCTTTTCCTTCTGATAGCAGGTGGTAAAAGTTGTTAAGCAATGGCAGGAATTCTTGCAGGAACACTTTTCGTTGTTCATAAATGTAAGCGGCATCCTCTGCCATGCCTGCATTGTAGTAGTCCAGTTCTGTGTTGTTGGGTGCAGGTCGGTATGCCTGCAATTTTAACCATGCATTGCGTTGCAAAAGCACTTTTTGATAGTGCATGAGCTTTTCCAGGTAGGTCTTATCCACCTGTCCCAGGATGCCGTCTATCCACTTTCGTCGTAGCTCACTGCTGCCATTTATGAGCTCCGTATCGTCAGGAGCTATCATTACAGCAGAATAAATACCTATATGATCCGTTATTTTTTCGTATTCAACTTCATTTTTATATATCTCTTTTTTCCCGGCCTTCCATTTACAGCTGATTATTTCCGGAACACCTGCCCGATCAAATCCACCGGTCACCCTAAACCCGTCAAACCCGTTTTGTACGCTGTTTTGCTGGTAGGCGCTGAAGTAGCTCTTTGTGTAACACAGGTAGTAAACAGCGTCCAATAGATTGGTCTTGCCGCTCCCGTTTGCACCCGTAATACAGGTGACCGGGGCAGGAAACTCGTAACTCGCAGATGAATAATTGCGATATTGGAGTAATGTTATTTTATTAATAGTGCTCAAAGGAGTAAATGAAACGAAAGTTTTTATAAATTCGCACAAATTTAAACAATAGTGCAGACTCCGTTCGGGAAAGAAACATATTTGTATTGGTATGAGATCATGCTCTTGCTTCGCCGTTTTGAAGAAAAGGCAGGTCAATTGTATGGCATGCAGAAAATTCGTGGTTTTTGTCACCTGTATATAGGACAGGAAGCCATAGCTGCAGGTGCTATGACCGCAATGCGTGATGATGATAACATGATCACCGCATACCGCGACCATGCGTTAGCAATAGCCAAAGGCATTTCTGCAAAGGAATGTATGGCAGAATTATATGGTAAGGCAACCGGCTGTACCAAGGGTAAAGGTGGCAGTATGCACTTCTTTTCCAAGGAAAAGCGCTTTTTTGGTGGTCACGGCATCGTGGGTGGCCAGATAGGTGTAGGTGCAGGTATCGCATTTGCCGAGCAGTACAATGGTACGGACAGGGCTACTATATGCATGTTTGGCGATGGTGCTGCAAGGCAGGGTATGCTGCATGAAACATTCAATATGGCTGTTTTATGGCAGTTGCCTATCGTATTCATTTGCGAGAACAACTACTATGCTATGGGTACCTCTGTGGAGCGTACTTCTAAAGTATCAGATATCTATCGTCTTGCTGATGCATATGATATGCCCGGCGATAGTGTAGATGGTATGAGCTGCGAAGAGGTACATAAAGGCATAGAACGCGCTGTACGCCGCGCCCGTGAGGGTGGTGGGCCAACCTTCCTGGAAATAAAAACGTACCGCTACCGTGGTCACTCTATGAGCGATCCGGCCAAGTACCGTACCAAGGAAGAACTGGAAGAATTTAAAGATAAAGATCCGATAAACCAAGTATTGAAAACCATTATGGACAATAGCTGGGCTACACAGGAACAGATAGACCAGATCAATGAAAAGGTAAAAGCAGAAGTGGAGGAATCGGTAAAGTTTGCTGAAGAGAGTCCATATCCTAATGATGATGACCTGTATAAAGACATTTACGCAGACCAGAATTATCCATTCATTATTGATTAAGGTTTCTTATAACTATTATTAATTGCTATTTATTATATACTTTTAACCATTACAACTTACAGCAACAACAATTTTATAAAATCAATTATGGCAAATTCAACAAGAACTCTACCAGGCGAAGAAAGGAAAATTAACGAAGAGGAGATCAACCCGTTAACGGTCGATAAGCTCGAATCTTTCTATGAAACCAACAAAAAGACAATAAGCACTGCTCTTACTGTAGTATTGGTAATAGTAGTTGGTTACTTAGGTTATACCAAATTATACAAAGGCCCTGCTGAAGAAAAAGCTGCTACTGCATTATCTTTCTCTCAGCGTTATTTTGAAGCTGACTCACTGAACCTGGCACTTAACGGTGATGGCAAAAACCTTGGCTTCACTAAAATCGCTAAGAAATATAGTGGTACAGCTGCAGGTAATCTTGCTCACTATTATGAAGGTATCTGCTACCTTAAAATGGGTGACTATCCTAATGCTATCAAGTCTTTGAAAGATTTTGATGGTAAAGGCACATCACTTGGCGCAATGGCTACCGGCCTGCTGGGTGAGGCTTACATGGAAAGTGGCGATAAAGGCAAAGCTATAGAAAGCTTCAAAAAAGCAAGCGCTGATAAGGATGATGTATTGGTAACACCAATGTTCCTGTACCAGCTGGGTATGGCTTATGTAGCTGATGGCAAAACAACTGAAGCGAAAGATGCTTTCAAACGCATACGTGATGAATATCCTAAGAGCATGCACGCACGCGATATGGATAAGGAGCTTGCACGCCTTGGTGAACTGAACTAATTTATTTCATTTTATATCGTTTCCCCTTTTTACCTTTATGGTGAAAAGGGGATTTTTTATGGCGCAATCACAGAACAGTATCAGCTTGCTGGACACTCACCAACTGGAACAATTAAAGGTGGCCAAAGTGGCCTTAGTGCATACTGAATGGAATGACAAAATAGTACGGGAACTAATGAATGGCTGTGAAAGCATGGTACACAGGTTCGGGGGCGATATTGTTGCCAATATGCCCGTTCCCGGGTGTTTTGAGTTGCCTTTTGCCTGTAAACAATTGTGGGAACAGCATAAAGACAAACCGGAAAAGCCTGAAGCTATCATTGCTTTTGGTGCGGTGATAAGGGGAGGGACACCACATTTTGACTATGTGTGCAGGGCAGTGACAGATGGTATCTTACAGTTGAACCTGATGCTACCTATTCCGGTCATATTTGGTGTGCTTACACTTGATAATGAAGACCAGGCATGGGAAAGGCTGGGCGATACTCACGGGCATAAGGGGGAAGAAGCAGCTATAACGGCGCTGAAAATGATCAGGGTGTGCAGGGGAAATAAATAGTGTCTGTCGTTTTATTGATTATTTAACAATACTTATCTTCCTGAAACGTTATAGCAGGAAGAGTTTGGAACTAAATTTGCATAAGTTATTATACACAACCACAACATAATGAAAAAGATACCATTAAGCCTCTTACTCGTGTTACTCTCCGGAGTATTCACTGCTCCAAAAGCAGCAGCACAGGAAGTAGTAGTTTCTTACCAGACGTTCTACGATGAGCTTTCACCTTACGGACAATGGGTAGATGACCCTGAGTATGGCAATGTATGGATACCAAATGAAGAAGCGGGCTTCAGGCCATATGCCACTAATGGCCATTGGGCAATGACAGAACAGGGTAATATGTGGGTATCTGAT
>JAOQAP010000226.1 GCA_025963465.1 Flavipsychrobacter sp. | reverse complement strand
GCTATCTACTGTGCTGGCTATATGGCCATGGTTACTGGGCAGTATCATCGTTTCTCTCATCATCGGCAACCTGTATTTAAGGTATACTACACCTATCTATAAATCCTATGCTGAGCTCCTCATCATGGATTCCAAAAAAGGTAGTTCCAATGCCGGGGATGACATCATGCAGATGTTGAAGATGGACAATAACAAGATCAACATTGAAAATGAAATAGAGATACTGAGGAGCCGCACTACAATGTCTACCATAGTAAGGAAACTCCACATCAATATTTCTTATTTTGTTGCAGGCAGGTTCAAGGTAACGGAGTTGTATAAAAACAAACCGTTTGAGTTCATCATTGCAGATTCAGCAGATGACTATTACAACTGCAAGGTGCGCATACTGAATGCCGATAACTACGAAATAACCGAAGAAAGCGGGAAAAAGATACAGGGCAGATGGAATGATACTATAAAAACAGCGCTTGGTAAGGTAGTAATGGTCAAGACAGACTATTTCTCTGTATCTAACCTGGTGTATACGATCAACATTAACCCTGTAGTAGATGTAGCAAGAATGTATATGGGCATTATAGATATAAGCGTGCCTACCAAATCAGCTACCTACCTGATCATATCCATGCAGGATAATATTCCTGAGCGCTCGGTAGATATGATCAATACACTCATGAACGTATATAGTCAAAGTAATATAGAGAACAGGAATAAAACATCATACAGTACTATATCGTTTATTGATGAACGTATACAGAAGCTGGGCATTGAGCTGTCTGATGTGGAAGGCAACATAGAATCATTCAAAAAGAAGTATAAAATAGCAGACCTGGAAGCGCAGTCGAGCCAGTTGGTAGATGTGAACGGCCAGACAGTAGCCAAGCTGGGTGAAATGGAAATAGCCCTGCGGCTGATCACCTCTGTAATTGACAATCTGGCAAAATCGGATGGCAAAAATGTGGTATTCCCTGCATCATTGATGGAGAATGCCGGACTGTCGAGCCTGCTGGAGAAATATTCAGACCTCCAGACACAAGTGGAGAACAGCATGATCGCCAATGCACCGGGCAACCCTGTAACACAAACATTAGTATCACAAAGAAACAAGGTAAAGCAGGACATCCTTGCTTCCCTTAACTCATCGAAGATAGAGGCAGAGCTGAAACTGGTACAGATAAAAGAAGAGCTGGGACTTGTGAACAGCCAGATAAATGCAGTGCCTACAGTAGAGCGTCAGTACCTGGACATAGCCCGCAGGCAAACGGTAATGCAGGACCTTTACATCTTCCTGCTGAAGAAGAGAGAGGAAACAGCCATACAGAAATCCGCAACTGTAGCTAATGCCGATATTATAGATCCGGCAATAACTACCGGTATCGTTTTGCCTAACCACTCCAGGATACTAATGATCAGCTTCATTATAGGCTTGCTTATTCCGTTTGGTATCATATTGTTGCGCAGGGGCCTCAACATTAAGATCATCAGCAAGGGCGATATAATGAAGGTGACCCCTGTGCCGATAATGGGCGAGATAGGCAATAACCAGGATAAGGAAACGGTGGTGATCAGGAAGAACAGCCGTACCATTATCTCTGAGCAGTTCAGGGCACTACGTACCAACCTGCAATACCTGTTGGTAAGCAAAGAAGAAAAAGTAATAATGATCACTTCCAGCATGAGTGGTGAGGGTAAATCATTCATTGCGGTAAACCTGTCTGCTACGCTTGCCATGTCTGGTAAGAAGGTGCTGCTCATGGAGCTGGATCTTAGAAAGCCCAAGGTGTCGCAGATGCTGAACATGGATAACTCTAATGGTTTCTCTAACCTTGTTATCGGTAAGACAGAACTTAGTCAGGTTACAATACCTTCCGGCATTGATCCTAACCTGTTCATTATGCCTTCCGGCCCTATACCTCCAAATCCATCGGAGCTGATATTGCTGAAAAGCACAGAGGATTTGTTTAAAAAGCTGAGAGAAGAGTACGACTATATTATCATGGACACATCGCCGGTGGGCCTGGTTACAGATGCTCAATTGCTAAACAGGTATGCCGATACGGCACTGTACATAGTAAGGCAAGGCTATACTTATAAGCAGCAGCTGAACATTCCTAACGAATTATACAACAGCGGCAAGATACCAAAGCTGAGTTTTGTGATCAATGATGTAGTTGCCAACAGGGGCTTTGCTTATGGCTATGGCTATGAAGAAAGCTACGGTTACGGCTACGGCTATGGTTACGGCTATGGTTATGGCTACGGTACCTATGGTAACGGCTATTACACCGATGATAACAGGAAAAAGGGTATCAGGAGTTGGTTCCGCTCGAAAAAGGACAAATAAGTAGTCAAATATTGCTGAAGCACATCGACAATACGAAAGGGATATTATTTATGAATGAAAAAACGGCAAGTAATGATACTGGTAATTGGGATACCATAATTACTTCCGGTCGTGGAGGGCTGAGTATCAATTTCAGAGAGCTGTGGCAATATCGCGATCTGCTGACAATGTTCGTGAAGAAAGATATCATTACAGTATATAAGCAAACCATCCTGGGGCCTATATGGTTTGTGGTGCAGCCTTTACTCACTTCGCTGATGTTCCTGCTTATCTTCAGCAATATTGCAAAAATATCTACTGGCGCTGTCCCTCCCATATTGTTTTACCTGATAGGCACTACTTTATGGAACTATTTTTCTGATACGCTGAACACGACCTCAAAGACCTTTACGGAGAATGCATCTATATTTGGTAAGGTATACTTTCCGCGTATCATATTACCGTTGTCCAAGGTAGTATCCGGACTTGTAAAGTTCCTCATACAATTCAGTCTGTTTGCGGTGATCTTGCTTTATTATGTGTTCATCAATAAACAGGTAACTCCCAACTGGTATATACTGTTTGCACCTTTGTGGCTGTTCGTTATAGTGCTTATCAGCTTTGGTTTTGGTATCATCATCACATCTCTTACTACCAAATACAGGGATCTTATTTTTCTCATTTCATTTGGTGTGCAGCTGGCCATGTACATTACTCCTGTCATCATTCCGCTATCGCAGGTGCAGGGCAATAAAAAAATATTCTTCCTGGTCAATCCGCTGACCTCGTTATTTGAAGCTATCAAATATGGCTTGCTGGGTCAGGGGGAGATGGATATCAGCTGGCTGCTGTACAGTTGTGTATTTGCCGTTGTACTATTAGGGTTTGGGATGGTCATTTTCAGTAAGGTGGAAAAGCGTTTTATAGATACAGTATAAAGTAACCTGATGAGTAAGGAAGTAGTAATACGGGCTGAAAATATCAGCAAGCTATACCAACTGGGGCAGGTAGGTACCGGTACGCTGAGCCATGACCTGAAACGGTGGTGGGCAAGAGCACGCGGCCAGGAAGATCCTTACCTGAAAATAGGCGTAGAAAATGACCGCACCAAAAAGAGCGATAGCGATTTTGCATGGGCGTTGCAGGACATCAATTTCGAAGTGCACCAGGGAGATACGCTGGGTATCATAGGTAAGAACGGTGCAGGTAAATCAACATTATTAAAAGTCTTATCGAGAGTTACTGCCCCTACACAAGGGCAGATAAAAATAAAAGGACGTATAGCATCTCTGCTGGAAGTAGGCACGGGTTTTCATCCGGAACTTACCGGTAAAGAGAACATCTACATGAACGGAGCGATACTGGGCATGAGCAAACGGGAGATCAGCCGCAAGTTTGATGAGATAGTAGATTTTGCAGGTGTTGAATTGTATATAAACACTCCTGTAAAAAGGTATTCCTCGGGTATGTATGTTCGCCTTGCATTTGCAGTGGCTGCACACCTGGAGCCGGAAATATTGATAGTAGATGAAGTGCTGGCCGTGGGCGACGCAGAGTTTCAGAAAAAGTGCCTTGGCAAGATGGGTGATGTAGCCAGCCATGGGCGTACCATTATTTTTGTAAGCCATAATATGCAGGCCGTACAAAGCCTGTGCAAGTCGGCCATTTATCTGAAATCGGGACGACTTGCAGATGCAGGCCAGACCGACAAGGTGATCAATAACTACCTGGCACGGGAAATAAAAAACTGCCTGGTCAAAAGCTGGACAGAAGCAGAGGCCGCTGGTAATGATGTAGTGAGCCTGCTGCACGCTGAAATAGCTCCGCAACTAAGCGATCCTTCCGACCAGATACTGGTGACAACGCCTATTGACATTATATTCCGTTTCAGGTTGCATAAAGACATGCATCTCAATTTGAGCTTGCTATTGTTTACCGCATCCGGGAATTGTATCTTTAATGTAGTAACGACACCGAAGGACGTAAAGGCAGGATACCACGAAAGCGTGCTGAAGATCCCGAGGCAACTGCTGAATGATGATATCTATACCATTAACCTGCTTTTTGTAAAGGACGCGAGCGTGGTTATATATAGCCTGGAAGACCTGCTGACCTTTGAAGTGTCGGATATAGTGAGAGACGGCAACTGGTACGGCAAATGGCTGGGTGCAGTTCGCCCTGATCTTGATTTTTCACTGACCTGATTACTCTATAAAAGCGTAAAATATGATAAACGTCTCAAAGCCTTACCTGCCTGATATGGACGAGTACGTCCGGTACCTGTCAGGTATATGGGAACGCTGCTGGCTCACCAATAACGGACCTCTGGTAAATGACCTGGAGCTAAAGCTGAAGGAATACCTGGGGGTGAACCATATGTTGCTGATGGGCAATGGCACGATAGCCCTGCAGGTAGCTATAAAGGCATTGGACCTTCACGGTGAGATCATTACCACGCCATTTTCATATATCGCTACTACCTCTTCAATATTATGGGAAGGCTGCCAGCCTGTATATGTAGATATAGATAAAAATACGCTCAACATAGACCCGGCAAAAATAGAGGCCGCGATCACAGATAAAACAACTGCTATACTGGCAACACACGTATTTGGTAACCCTTGCGATATAGAGGCAATAGATGCTATAGCTAAGAAACATGATCTTAAAGTGATCTATGATGCCGCGCACTGTTTTGGCAGTAAGTATAAAGGAAAGTCAGCATTTGCGTATGGCCATATCAGCACTACAAGCTTTCATGCTACCAAATTATTTCATACAGTGGAAGGTGGTGCGGTATTTACACAGGATGCTGATCTGCTGAAGAAAATGGCTTACCAGCGCAATTTCGGTCACGAAACTCCGGAGACATATGCATGTGTAGGTATCAATGCAAGGAACACAGAGTTTCACGCAGCTATGGGCCTTGTAAATCTGAAAAGCATAGATGCTATACTCCAGTCGCGCAAGACTCAGTCGCAGGCATATGATATAGCGCTCAGGGAGCTGAGGGTAAAGAAGCAAAAACTGCAGGCAGATTCCGAATGGAATTTTTCATACTACCCGGTAATATTTGAATCGGAAGAACAATTATTGAAAGCGGTAGCTGAACTGAATGGAAACTGGGTATACCCGAGAAGGTATTTTTATCCCAGCCTGTCAGCATTGCCATTTGTAAATAAATATGATACACCGGTATCTGATGATATCAGTAAGCGGGT
>JAOQAP010000145.1 GCA_025963465.1 Flavipsychrobacter sp. | reverse complement strand
GTTGATGGCGGGGCAGATATCAATTTCAAGAACAGCGACGGAGCCACAGCCGTATCATCTGCATTCCTTTGGCCGGAAATAACACAGTACCTGCTGGAGAAAAAAGCTGATCCAAATGGCGGCACCTATCCTGCGCTGATATCCGCTTCAGGAGCCAACTCCATAGAAGTAATGAAGATGCTTCTGGATGCCGGTGCAGACCCGAATAAGCCTGGGGTAGTAGATGTAGCTGCCACGCTGAAAACATTAGTGGAAAAAGAAAAAGCAAAAGGTAAAGAAGCCAACAGTGCACTGATAAACGCATGGGAAGGCGCTATGAAAAACGCAAAACCAACAGAAGTATATGCGCTGAATATAACAGTTATGTCTACAAACTGTGTGCCTTGCCTGTCTATGTTGCTGGAAAAAGGTGCTAAGCCAGAAAAAGCCGGAGTAGATGGCAATCTCATTCACCCGTTAGCGACATACGGGAAGAGTGCAATGGAAAGAGCAAAGGTATTTATAGCTGCAAAGCCGGTGATGGAGTCATATGGTTTGAAAACACCTGATTGGTATAGCGATGTGCCTAATGACAGGAACGGGTCATTTGAAGACATGCTGGAAATACTGCTAAAGAAAGGACTTAATATAAACGAAAAGAATAAAGCCGGACAAACGCCGATAGCACTTGCATATGGCGGCGGTTTCGGCAACGAAGAAGTAGTGCTTACACTCATCAAGCATGGTGCAGATGTGAAGTCAACTGGTAAGAACAATGAGCAAACCGAATTTGCCGGTGCTACAGAAAGTGCAGATAATATCAAGGTGAAATTCGACTTCCCGAGAGAAGGAAGGAATGGCAACGGCGGCGGATATAGCGCCAACATGGACCTGCTCACTAAAAAACCTAAAAAAGTAGCATTGATCAGCTACTACCTGTATGATCCGGGAAAAGGAAAAGTAAAAGGCGGAACTTATATAGGCAATGTATCAGTAAGTGTATGGCGCACATCAGATTTCACAGGACAGGTACAGGTAGATGGCTTTTACAGGAACAGTATAGACGCACTTAAAACATCGTTCAAAGAAAATGGCGTAGAGCTGCTTACTCCGGATGAATTCCTGGATAATGACGAAAAGAAAGAGCTGTATTATGGCTTCAACCCGGAAACATCAAAAAGAGAGAAAGTGACCATAACAAAGAGAGGCGCAGCAGGCAGCAACTCATGGGAAATAGCAACTGCTACTGCAAGCACACTTAAAGTATCACCTTCAGGTAAAGGCTACCGCAACTTCTTTATAGGGAATGAAGCACCGGACGAATGCGCCCTGGAAAACTATAACGGCGGTATATTTACTGCCAACAGAAAGCTGACTAGCAGCCTGGGCAATGACCTTGCAAAGGGACTGGGAGTAGATGCAGTAATGGTAGTATATGTATGCACCCGTAAGGTAAAGCAGAACAAAGACGACTATGGCGTGAACGCTGTAGTATCTATGATGATGGGCCCTAACCCCGGCAAGGCAGAAGACACAGACCCTGAAGCGAAAAACCTGGGACAATTCTATTGCGGCACAAGAACGTATTACAGCAGCCCCTCAATATTCAGGGAAGAGAAAGGAATGTTTGGCCAGTATGAAGGCATGGGCAATGTGATGAAAGCCCACGCAGCCAAAATGTGCAGGTATGTATATGGCAAGGAAAAGGATGAGTAAGAACACAAAATTGATAGTAATTAAAAGATCCACCTTAAGCAGGTGGGTCTTTTGTTTGTGCAACTGGGGATACATTAAATGCCGGTTAGATCACGCGCAACATCCATGTTGCCTGTATTTTAGGCGGTGGTTCTTTACTATTGCGAACTTCCTCCGGCAAAACTTTGACCAGTTGGGGCATTACACTCAACTGCCGATAGTCAGTAACAGCTTCTTTTACAAACTCAAAACCTTGTTCTTTAAAAAATTCCTCTGCAGATTCATAACTGTCGAACTTGTTTTCTTCAATATTATGCTGCTCAAAAAAATTTGCTTCACTTTTACTTTGTGGCAATACTGCCCGTATTTCTGCAGGTCGTTTTATATATACATCAGCAGTTATCCAGCAACCACCACGTATCTTTAGGGTACTATGTATCACACTGCATAGCTTCTTTTTCTCCTCCATGTCCAGGTACATCAGCAATCCTTCATTCACTATAGTTATCGGGCCATCGTTAAACCTGTTTATTATGCTATCAAATGCTGTTCTGTCCATCACATCGAGCGGAAGCAGATCCAGCCGTCCTCTCAAATCGTCCGCTATATGCAATTCCCTGGCTATGTTTTGTTTCATCGCTATCACTTCCTGCAGGTCAGTATCTATATAATGTATGCGCTCATCTTTAGCACATAGGTCCGCCCCACGAAATGAGTAGCCGGATGATAGTTCGAGTATATTAGTAGCATCTGTTTGTTTCAGCAATTGGTCTATGCTCCAGTAACGGCTTTCCATATGCATCACCCGTATCCAGAACCAAAAGTCTTTTTCTTTAAAGTTCAGATCAAACACTTCAGGACCCGGCAGCAATGCAGCGGTTTGTTTGGCATATGGTATATCAGTATAGCCTTTCATCAGCAAAAGTGATTTTGCAGAGGGGCTGACGCTTGAAAAGTCTTTTTGATCTTGCGACATCACGGTGATTTTAGTACAAATATCCTTAATGAACAGATTGGAAAACCATTTTTATAAAATTTTAAGAGCGGCTCTCTATGCCCCAATGTTCGTTTGGTAACTATTCAATTCAAATATAGGTATAAAGCAAAACCCGCTCAGAGAGAGCGGGTTTCAAAATGGTGCCCGGGACTGGATTCGAACCAGCACATCCTTGCGAACGCTGCGACCTGAACACAGTGCGTCTACCAATTTCGCCACCCGGGCAGTTCTGGAATTACGTTCAGGGGGTGCAAAGATAACAACTAATGGAATTCGGAATTAGTATTTTGGGATCAGAATTGTTATTTATTTTCCATTAATATTATTGAGCTACACCGCCATCAGGCTACAGCCCCTCAGCGCACTATGGTCCATTCTACCCAGAACCTCAAATGAACCGTCTTCAGATAAATTACCAATATCCTCAGTTGCTATGAATGAGCAGGAATTGACATTAGCAAGATCTATGATATTGATACAGCCCTGACCCGATGTCTTTACATCAAGGGGGTCGTTAATATCCCGAACAAACACACGCATCGTAGCTGTGCACTTAAATATTCCCCCTGTTGTAGCATATGCCTGAGACAACAGTTCGGTCATTCCGTATTCTGAATGAATATTCTGGAGTTGCCATTGGGTCTTGAGTATATCATGTACCTCTGTTCGTGTAAGTTCTGCTCTCCGGCCCTTCATGCCACCTGTTTCCATAACAATGGTATTGGTCAGTCGCATTGGGTAGGCATCAGCAAAATCAAGTAAAGCAAAAGTGACACCTAACAGAAGTACCTTTTGTTTCTCCTGTCCGAGTTTCTTCAGTACGTTTTGCAGCTTATCCCATTCATTGATGTAAAATCCATTATCGGGATGCCCGCTTTGTTCCATCAGCGTTTTGGCCATATGCACAAGCGATGCATTTTTCCGCTCCAGGTAAGAGGGCAGCAACGCCAGTATGGCATACTCGCCCGGTGCTCCATAAAATTCCCTAAACCCCTGCAGCAAAGACCTTTCGTAGATTTTCGCATCAGTTACATAATGCCTTGAAGTAGACTCTCCCGTTGTGCCGCTGCTTTCAAACACCAATTGAGGATAAGGCAATATTGAATCGTCTGCGATCGTTATTATCCTATGTGTTTTGAAAAAGGAAACAGGCAAAAAAGGGATTTGAGTTAACTGTTTTACGGCTTTTACATCAATGTGCAAAGCATCACAGTACTGCCTGTAAAGGCTATTATGACCATATTGATAGCGGAAGAGCTGTAAAGCCGTTTCCTCAAATCTGTCTGCACTAATATGCAAAATGCTTTCGGTATTTATTAACGATATATTGTAAGACACTTTTATTAACTTTGATACTTATGAACATCAGGCACCTGCTTATTACTTTATTAACTATGACCGTTTTTTTGGCATGTAATAAAAATACGGTGTCAAAGATACCAAACCTGACATTTATAGGCGCTCCGCAGAACATTAAAGTGAACATAGATGAAATGGTGATCACATTCAAGATAATAGATGGCGATGCAGATCTGGGTAATGATACTTTATCAGGTGTATATTGCAAAGACAGCAGGTATGACAGTATAGGTTTTATCAGATCTGATTTCCCGGCTATAGACTCTGAGCTGGAAGATCCGAAGAAAGGCATTGTAGCCAAATGTGATTTCTTTCCCGTACCTCAGCCCACTCCACGTTTCGATTCGCTGCATATGGCGCTAGGTGATACATTCACCTACGAGATATACGTGGTAGACAGGGCAGGTAACAAAAGTAATCACATCACTACCCCTCAGATTATAATTCTCCCCTGATAAAGACCATTTTATTTTTTCAATTAATAACCCCCCAATTAATATTTGAAAAAAATAAAATAATAGGTATATATCTTGACCAATAGTACTTATCTTAGTAAAAAAATATTATGAAACCTATTCACTTAATAAGGTCTTTTATCTGTTATTTGCTTTTCTCCACACTCACTACTAATGCCCAAATGGTTGGTAGTGACGTATTTTTAAGGGGGCAGTATCTTGAAGTTGGTGTAGGCGATATGGGCCAGTATGGTACGTCATATTCAAACCCATCTCCTGTTGGATACCATCCACATGGTTTATTAGGCCGTATTGGTTTCCTTGCAGATCCAGCTATGGATGGTTGGACCACAGGAACCCCTCCCTACATGGGAGATTATTTTGTGCCGGGCACACCATTTGAAGGATGGGCACTGCAAATAGGCACCGAACGTGCATTGGCATTTGGAGGCAATACAACTTTTGATACTACCAGCGGTATAAGCGGTTGTAGTGGAAGCAATATATCCTACGGGATAAGTGGCAGCGTAGTATCAAGTACATGGCAAGGAATCATAGATAGCGTCCAGTTAACACAGATTACTTATTTCGACACCAACAATTTATATTTCAATATAAAAGTGATTTTCACAAACCTGGCTATTGCGCCAAGAAACAATATATACTACTTCAGAACACTGGACCCAGACAATGACATGGAGACTTTTGGCTCTTTTACAACAACAAACGTCCTCGAACATCAGGTAAGAGATACAACAGTTGTATCTGCTGTCGGGCTGTCTGGCCCTATGTCATATATGGCCATGGGAACTACGGATACTAATTCAAATGCACTTATATATCAGGCATGGCCAATATTATTAACAGAAGATCTTGCTAATATATACAATGGGACACCGCATCTTATGGGAACTGTTTATTACACACAAGGCGCAACTACGACCTCTGACATAGCTATCGGTCTCATTAGCTACATACCGCATCTTGCTACAGTAGATAGTGCCTCAGATAGTGTAGCAGCAAAAGGAATAAGCACAAAGCATCTAGCAAATACTGCAACACTCAATTATTTTTATGCTTTTAGTCCTGCAGCAGTAGATTCTGCAATAAACGACCAACATGTAACTTACGTCACTACTCCACCGGTAATTCCGCCAATACTTGAAATTAAAAACACAAATAGCCTTAACGAAGTAAATGTTTATCCTAATCCATCAAAAGAAATAGTAAACATAACCGGACTAAATACCACCGACCAAATATCCCTATATAATATGATGGGCCAAATGGTAACAGATGATTGGCGGGTAAAGAAGGAAGGCACCAATACATTTCCAATGAATGGTGTTGCCACTGGCAATTACATAATTGTAGTACATGACCTGAATGGCGCCGTAAAAGCGAGAATACCTGTAAGAAAACTGTAGTTTTCAATATTTCTATAAATGAAGCAGCAGGCTAATTACCTGCTGCTTCATTTATAGAAAAAACAAAAATCATTAACAATTGATTTTGATTTTTAAGTTCATATCAGTACCTTCATGCTCAAATAAGTGTAACACATATGAAATTTCGCCCGACTTTATTACTTGTTATGATATTTGCAACGTTCATTGCAATGAGTTCTTGTGTGAAAAAGTATACCTGTCATTGTGTTATTACCTATAGCGGCGCACCTGGTTTGCCAGATAGTACTGTTGAAGAATATGATGTACAAGCTAAAAAAACTGATGCAGAAACAAGATGTAAAGGTGAGTCTGGTACATTTGACAATGGTAGTGTACATACTGTAGAAACCTGCTATCTCTACTAAGAGGTAACAACCTGTTTCCTTTTCATTTTCGGTTCAAACCAATTATTTTCCTGTAAATTTGCGGTTCATTCTGCAATGGACAATACACCTATAGTACAGAGAAAAGCAAGCTTTTATATCGCCCGCATTTCAGGCCTCATTCTTTTATTGGTCTTATCGGGCGTTTTCTTTTATTCGGGATATAGCAAGATATACAGCGACAACGCTTTTGATAATTTCCAATGGACATTTCTTGACCTCGGTATCAGCAGCATAACCATAGCCGGCATAATAGCCCGGATGATGATAGGGCTTGAATTTCTTTTAGGTCTATTCCTGCTTTGCCATATCTTCCTGAAACAATTTACTTACAAGGCAGTTATTGCTATACTGGCCATATTCATCATTTACCTGCTGGTTGTCATACTCAAACAAGGCAACTCAGGCAATTGCGGCTGCTTTGGTGATAAACTGGCAATGAAGCCCCTCACAGCTATCTGGAAAAACCTCGCAATGATAGCAGTAACCATACTGCTGATGTATATATACCCCGTAAAACCTTACAAACACCAGGAATATGTTTCATTGTTCCTGGGTCTTGTAGCTTTTTCCGCCCCATTCGTTATCAACCCTGTATACATGGGCACTAAACCTGAAGCATATGCGAAGCCTATAGACCTGGACCTGCTGTATAAATATACACCGGCTCCGGCGATAGACCTGAGACAAGGCAAGCACATAATAGCCTTTATGAGCCTCACCTGCCCGCACTGCAAAAAGGCAGCATACCTGCTGCAGATCATTCATCATGAGCACCCTGAGATACCTATATTCATGGTTCTTGATGGCTCTGAGAATTTCAGAAAGCAGTTCTTCGATGAAACGCATGCAGAAAATGTCCCTTACCTGCTATACAGGCATTTAGAAGAATTTGAGCAGCTTGCAGGCCCAAGCGTGCCATCCATCTATTGGGTAAATAACAGCCAGATAGAGTACAAAAGCAAATACGCTTATTACCAGTTGGATCCGAAATATATGCAGGAATGGCTGCGCAAAAAATAATTGCTAGTGCTCAAATTGATGAGGCTTTATGTATCATCATAAAATCGGCCAATGAAATAGCGGTTACCGCCTCCACCACCACAG
>JAOQAP010000143.1 GCA_025963465.1 Flavipsychrobacter sp. | reverse complement strand
AACAGCGCATAGTGGTAACATGCAGAGCAATAACGATCTTACTAATTTCATCAAAATGTGGGTGCTTATTGTATAGACGTATAATATTAAGCAAAACTTGGGTAAACTGTAAATAAGAAGGTCAGGCAGGCAGGTCTGAGTAATTGTTTGATTAAGACCTACTGGCGCGGGTGTTCCGCAGGATCACTCGTGTCTGCTAGTTCACCCGGTCTGCGACCGGTATTTACCTTGATACAGATCAATCAAGGCTGATCGCCCGACAGCCTGACAAGGTCAGGCTTATTCAGCAATTTCGTTTGCCAATGTTTGCCGATAGAATTTTAAGCAATAACTTTAATGGTTATGTCTTCCCGCTACAAAGTCTACGACGACCAACTGTCACATTTTTATTACCACCACTGTAGTGGGCTGGATCGATGTGTTTTCGAGGGAGATGTATAAGGTATACTTACTACAACTGGCAGGCACTGATGATAAGCTATATAGGTTTAAATTTGTGAAAGAATGAGGAAGTGCTTTTTGATATTGTTGTTAACCTGTGCGTGCATTAATCTGCATGCACAGGTTAATATTATTACAACAATATGTGGGAATGATACTCCTGGCTATAGTGGAGATAATGGACTAGCAAAGAAGGGGGAATTAAATGTTCCTGATGGGGTTTGTTTAGACAGGAAAGGTAATTTATACATAGCTGATGCATTCAATCATGCAATAAGAAAAATAAATTTAGCATCTAATATTATTACAACAATTGCAGGGAATGGTATTGCAGGATTTTCTGGTGATGGTGGATTTGCAACAAATTCTCAATTGTTCGTTCCTGAGGATGTATTTACAGATAATGCTGACAATATTTATATTGCAGATGCCAATAATAATCGTATTCGCAAGATAACAGCATCTACGGGAATCATTACCACAATAGCAGGAAGTGGCCCGACAGGTGTTAATGTAAGTAACGCTACAGGAGATGGGGGGCAGGCAACTGACGCACACTTAAATAACCCATCCGCCCTATGCTTAGATAATAATGGAAATATTTATATCGCAGACTATGGGAACAATAAAATAAGAAAAATAGATGGTGTAACTGGCATTATTACTACAGCTGTAGGTAACGGCGCATCTGTTTATTCCCATGATGGCTTACCCGGGACAGCTATTGGAATTGCGGGGCCAATAGAAGTATTTACTGATGTTATTGGTAATGTTTTTTATTGTGATCAATATAATCACTCTATACGGAAGCTAGATGCATCAACTGGAAACATAACTACAGTAGTAGGCAATGGAATAGCTGGCTATTCAGGAGATAATGATCAGGCAACTGAAGCGCAATTAAATCAACCTTCATGCATATCAGTTAACGAGAAGGGAGATTTATTTATTGCTCAGTATTTTGACGGTGTAATCAGAAAAGTAGATGGTAAAACAAATATTATTACAACAATAGCAGGAAAGGTGGAAAGAGGGTTTTCGGGCGATGGTGGTATCGCAACAGAGGCTCAATTAAGATGTGGTAATTTTGTATTAGACCATCACGGCACAATGTATATAGCGGATATGGATAATAACCGTATACGCATGGTGCGTGATACTACGCAAGACTATACCGCAGTACAAACAGTAACTAAGAATGATATAAAAATATACCCTAACCCTGCAAGTAGTGAACTGACAGTGACCTCTCCCGACCTCTCCGAAGGAGAGGAGGTGCTGATATATAATCTGTGGGGACAAAAGGTAATAAGCGCAACCACCACTAAGAAACACGAGGTGATAATGAATGTAGGGACATTACCAAGTGGCATGTATATAATTCAAATCATTAGCCCATCGGGCAGTAAAGAGGTACGAAGGTTCGTCAAAGAATAACGCTGTTCAAACCTGTCACTATATACGCTTCGTGCGCTATAGCCGTTTTTCACTGCGAAGGCGCACCAGTCCTGCAATCTATTTTCTATGATAGTACGAAAAGTGCATTATCATAGATATTTCCCCTTTTTATTTCCATTCCGCTATACGATCTTTGTCGGTCATCAAACACCATCCGGCTGTAATCCTGGTTATAGTCGAAGGGCTTAGCATGGTCGAAGGGTGTCACCTGCGTATTGTCACAGTGAGCCTCGTCGAACTGCCCGTCGAAAGGGAGGAAGAAAAATGGAAAGAAATGGGAAAGAATATGGAAGGAATTTCCATGGTACCCATTGATTATCAACAAAATTGCCAAAAACAAAAAAAAACGGAAGTAATTCCCGCAGAGCGGAAGTTTGTAAAAATTGAGTGCTGCGAAATGCTTCCCCTCTGGAGAGGGGTTAGGGTGTGTTTCTTCAACCCACCGGAAAAAACCGGAAGTAGTTTTCCGCAGATTGTCACCCTGAGCTTGTCGAAGGGCGGAAGTAGTTTTCCAAAAAGCGGAAGTACGTAAAAATTGAGTGCTGCGAAATGCTTCCCCTCTGGAGAGGGGTTAGGGGGTGTGTTTCTTCAACCCACCGGAAAAAACCAGAAGTGGTTTTCTGAAAAGCGGAAGTACGTAATTCGCCATTTGTCACCCCCGAACTTGCCGAAGGGCGGAAAAAACCAGAAATAATGCTCAACAGAGCGGAAGTACGTAAAAATTGAGTGCTGCGAAATGCTTCCCCTCTGGAGAGGGGTTAGGGGTGTGTTTCTTCAACCTGAGATGCATAAGAGGCCCGCTTCCGTGTTCATGCCACCCACCGGAAAAAACCGGAAGTAGCTTTCCGAAAAGCGGAAGTGCGTAATTCGCCATGAGTCACCCTGAGCTTGCCGGAGGGCGGAAAAAACCGGAAGTAATTCCCGCAGTTTTACACACGTAAATAATTGACCGTCAATACCAGGCACTTCCGATTTGTAACCACGGGGTTTGCCAAAGGGCGGAAGCCAAGTGACAATAAACGCCATCATGAAATTCCTTTAATCAGGCAAATCACGGTTCAGACAGTAAATTTGCAATTATAGAATGAAAAGATTATTTTTACCATCCTAAGCACTACCCGCACCGCGGGCAGCTAAACTTTTTATATTATGATGCGTAAACTTACTCTATTGTTTCTGTTGTGTATTGGCCTGCATACAGCCAGCCATGCCCAGGTAAGGGATACCGTGAGAATATCGATACCGATGTTCTCAGATACCACCTGTCCCGGCACACAGATCACCTTTACTGCTATCCAGAGCAATGACACATTCAGTAATGTATCCTATAAGTGGTATACCAACAGTTTTTACACGGGTGTTACCATAGATACCTTTAAATCCACTGCCCTCAACGATGGCGACAGTGTGTACTGTGTGATCTATTTTACCAATAGTTTCGGCCTTGCAGATAGCTTCAGGTCAAATGTTATATATATATACCACCGTACCAGCATAGAGCCTAAGTTGCTCATATCGCTCATACACGGCGCAAACCCTGATTGTGCAGGTCACCCGCTTACCTTCATGGCTTTTCCTAAGAATGGCGGTACCACACCTGCTTACCAGTGGTTTATAAATGGTGTGCCTGTTGCCGGTGCCGATTCGGTTACATTTACCCGGTATTTCGCAGACAAGGATACGATCAGTTGTGAGATGGTCTCTAACTCGCCGTGCTTTCTGCCTTATTCCAATACGGTCGTTTCCAATATTATCCCTGTTGTACATACGCATTTGCTTTCTGCCATCACCATCACCAACCTGCACAATCCGATTTGCTCAGGTGGTATAGATACATTCTATGCTACGATATTTGATCCGGGCGTAGGCTCATCAGTAGACTGGTACGTGAGCGGTGTACTGCAGACAACCGTAGTAGGGTACAGGTTCATCACCTCTACTCTTGTGAATGGCGACCTTGTATACGCAGTGCTCAGAACACCTGATCCATGCGCCCTTACAGACACTCTTTTGTCAAACATCATTAACATGACCGTGATACCGCTGAAGAGCACATCTGTTACGTCATTGCTTACCCATGGTTCTAATCCGGGTTGTATCGATTCTTCGCTTACTTACGCAGTTCATTTTAAAAATTTCGGGTTCACACCTGTTTACGAATGGTTGCTGAATGGAGTAACGGTATCTACCGATACAGTATTCACCGGCACATTCAAGAGTGGAGATATACTTACCTTCCGTGTAAACGCAACTGATCATGGCTGCTATACACATGATACATTGCTGACGCCACAGGTACTGATGATACGCGACAGTACTCCTGCTGCACCATTGCTCTCCCTGGAAAGCGACCTGCTGATCAATAATATGGATGGCCGCTATCGCTGGTACTTCTCAGACACGCAGGCTTACCTGGGCGTACAGATTGGTGGTGCTTCGGGTAAAACATATCATCCGCCATCTTCCCTGCTAGGTACAGGTTGGTACTATACAATACTGGATACCGGTAACTGCCCATCGGCACCGTCTAACCTGCTGTTCATATCTCTGCTGGAGGTGAAGAATGTTTTGAACACAGCAAATGTGAAACTATATCCTAATCCTACTACAGGTGTGCTGAATATGGATTGGAACGGGCGCACGGTAAATGCTAAGATCGATATTTATAATATAGTAGGTCAGGCTGTGATCCGGGAGACGGTGATTGGTAAATCTCATCATGAAACTGACGTGGCTAACCTGCCTGAAGGCAATTATATGGTAGTGCTGAAAGACGACGACGACGGCAGCACTACCACCTACAAAATATATGTGCGAAAGTAACCAGCACAGCACAAAATGATAAAAGCCACCTTATGGTGGCTTTTATCATTTTATAACCAAATAAAAGATCAATAGTAAGCGGGAATAGATGTAGGGGCAAGGCTGGTAACTTCCATTACCTGGCAATGCAGCTTTTTGTTTTTTGCCAGCCATACATCGATAGATTCGTGCAACATCTCGCTGCCATCTTTTGCGCCGGCTATTACAATAACATCAAAAAGTAATCCCTGGTAATCCTGGCGCAATGCAATGTGAGCGTCGTCAAATAACAGGTAGTATATAATGAACCTGTTTTTGTTTGATTGATCGAAAGGCGCTACAGCTATGCAGTCTATTGTAGATTGCCTGCTGTTATCGAAGTACTGACCGGTAAGATGCTGGAACTCTTTACAGATCTTTTCAGCGTCTGACAAAGAGTATGGTGTAGTAGTCATGTAGTGAGTTATTTAATCAGCAATTTAAACGAACTAAACGAGTTTCATTTGCAAATCAGGGAGAATAACATCACAATAACTTTTTACTGCTTTATTAATTAACAGCATACGAGGCGGGTAAAGGATATCCCAGATCTTCCATGATCAATTCAAGGTCGTGCTCCTCTTCAGGATGGTACTTCCTGTCCAGGTTCATTCCGTTGAAGCGCGCCCATGTTTGCCATTTGATAGCCACTAAAGGATTCTTAAATTCCTGCAGCATCGTATAGATGTTCACATTGGTCTGGCGGGCTATGAGCTTAACTAACAGAACACCTTGTGTCACATTCAGCGAGCTGATCTTGTCTTCAAAGTTTGTGCGCATCTCATCTTCTTTCGTATTGATGAACTGTTTGCGTTCTTTTCTACTCAGGCCAGGTTCAGATAGTTTTGTGTTTACCTCAGTAAACAGTTTAGTAGCTGCGATCATATAGGGAAGTACCATTTCCACATAGTGGCGTGTCTGGTTGTAGCGGTACCTGTCTGTATCATTTTTCCACCTAGCTATAACATCTACTTCTTTCAGCTGCACATTGTAGAAGGTATCGGGAACTGTAGTTGGTGGTTGCTTGTCCTGTGCATGCACAATGTTGCTGCCTGTTATAAGCAGTATAAATAAGCCAAATAATTTCATCGGAATATTATTCATAACGATTGTATATCAAGATGCGTACCAAATTTTTTCAGCGCAATATTTCCTGCTAAAAAAAGTGCGGTCTCAGCAAATACCAAGACCGCACCCACACCTTATGAAAATATACCCACTATAAAGTTACGCCTGTTTGAATAAACAGATTGTCATAAAAGGTTAAAATACCCTTTACATAACTACAACGAAATGTTAAAAGACAAAGGTCTTTTAAGAAGTCAAAAAATCGAAAAAGAAACTTAGCGGAAGAAGCCCGGACACTTGGTCTTCAGGTATTCCTTTGGATTGCCGAAGGCACGGAAGTAAACAGTAATGGTAATGTTACCAAACCAATACCAATCGTTAGATTTGCTATCGCCGCGCTGGTAGCCGTAGTCGGGGTTGTAGCTCTTATCTGCACCTTGCACGGTATTGCCGCGGTAAGACATTGCTTTCGCGATTTTGCCTTTATACTTACCGAGTGAGTCAAGGTTTACATAAGACTTGCTTACATCGTCGATGTAATCAGTATTGGTATAGCGGAAGCCAACTTCACCAGTGACCATCAGTGCTTTACCTATAAAGAACTTAGCACCACCACCAAAAGGGAATGCCATGTTGACAAGGCTGTATTGCTTGCGTGCAGGATACATGCTAAGTCCCTGGCCCTCTGTGCCTAATGGACGAAGAAATATCTTATTGTCGTTGTTGTCTTTAGCGTAAGGATTGAAATAGAAAGCAGCGATACCGCCAAAGATGAATGGGGTAGCTTTTCTGCGTAATATTTCAATAGGCAGGAAGTTGTATTCAAGAGCGCCATGCATTTCAAACAGGTGTGTTGCAAAGCTCAGGTTACGTGCCTGACTATTGGGAAGGTTGCTAAGACTGTCTGCTGCTGTAAGATTTGTGTATGAGGCACCTACTCTAATACCGATATGCGGGTTCATGAAGTATTTGTAAACGATACCGGCCATAGGCTGATATCCATAGTCTCCAAAGAATTTTGGCTGAAGATCTCCGTAATAATTTGATACACCCACAGTGATACCTATTTCATGATGTTCCTGTGCCTGAAGGCATAGCGGGAAAAGCAGAGCTAATGTGTATAAAATTCGTTTCAACGCTTAAATTTTTGTTAAGTAGTACGGAAAGATAGAAATAAATTCCGGAATAATAAAACAAAGTAAAAAATGAAATAATATTAATGGATAAAAGAAAGAAAACAGGAAAGCACGATATAATTATGGATTAATATATTAGTAAGCAGGAGTGTAAGTGTTATTTTTGCCCTGTTTCTATAAAAAAGAGTGATGAACCTAATAGCAGAATTACTGGAGAGGAATATGTTGCAGGACATAATGCCCGGCACGGAAGAACAGTTAAACAAGGAAATGACATCGGGCTACGTGGGTTTTGACCCTACCGCAGACAGCCTGCATGTAGGTAACCTGGTACCTATAACCCTGTTGATGCGACTGCAGCGTGCCGGCCATAAGCCATATGCATTGCTGGGTGGTGCTACAGGCATGATAGGTGATCCATCCGGCAAATCGCAGGAGCGTAACCTGCTGGACCTGGCAACGATACAGCACAATATAGATTGCCAGAAGAAGCAACTGGAGCATTTCATTGATTTTAGCGGATCGGTGCCCAACTCTGCGGTGCTGGTAAATAACTATGACTGGTTCAAGGACATTTCCTTCCTTGATTTTATACGTGATATAGGTAAGCACATATCTGTGAACTATATGATGGCCAAGGATTCTGTGAAGAACAGGCTGGAAACAGGCATGTCGTTCACGGAATTTACTTACCAGTTGATACAGGGCTATGATTTCTACTACCTGAACAACAAGCATAATGTGCGCCTGCAAATGGGTGGTGCAGACCAGTGGGGTAACGTGGTAACAGGTACAGAACTGATACGCCGGAAAGGTGGTACTGATTCATTTGCATTTACGTGCAAACTGATCACCAAGAGCGACGGAAGCAAGTTTGGTAAATCTGAAAGCGGCAATGTGTGGCTGGACAGGAACAAGACATCACCATACCAATTTTACCAGTTCTGGATGAAGATGCCGGATGCCGATGCAGCAAAGATGTCATTGGTATTCTCCTTTAAGCCGGTGGCAGAACTGAAAGCCCTGATAACGGAGCATGAAGCTGCACCGCACCTGCGCAAGCTGCAGAAAATGCTGGCGGATGAAATGACCATAATGGTACACAGTGAAGAAGACCTTTCGTTTGCAAAACAGGCTTCTGATATACTGTTCGGGCAATCTTCAATAGATGTGTTGCGCTCACTGAACGAGCAGCAACTGCTGGAAGTGATGGAAGGCGTGCCACAGGTGACGGGATCAAAGGCTGCGCTTGCTGAAGGTATTGACCTTGTATCATTCCTTGCTGAAAGTGGTGTGCTGGCATCGAAAGGTGAAGCAAAGAAATTGCTGCAGAATGGCGGTGTAGGCATTAATAAAGAAAAGGTAACTGCGCCAGACATGAAGCTCAATGAAACTCACCTGCTGAACGGACAATATATACTGATACAGAAAGGGAAATCGAATTATACACTGGCGATATTCAGTTAGGCAGGGTTATTCCGTTATAGGTCATTTGTTAATCCGGTAATTCATGTCAGCCCGTTTAGTTCGTAAAATATTGCTGGTGCTTGCTTTGTTTGCTATAACACTGCCGGTATTTTTTTGCAATAGCCCGAAGAAAAATGATGAGGATACTGCAACACATGAAACATCACCGTGGCGGAATGTGTATGATACCAGCGTACACAATGTAGGTATGCAAACCTGCCGTGGCTGCCACCAGGATATTTACGAGTCATTCATACAGACCGGTATGGGGCAGTCTTTCGATATTGCATCAAAGCAAAAATCGGCAGCTGATTTTTCGCCGGCGCATGCACTGGTGTATGATACGGCACTCGACTATTATTATAAGCCTTATTGGAACAGGGACTCATTCTATATCATGGAGTACCGGCTGGAAGGTGGCGATACCGTGCATAAGCGGGTACAGAAAGTGAATTACATAGTAGGTTCCGGCCAGCATACCAACTCTCACATATTTAATACCAATGGCTACCTGTACCAGGCGCCTATTACTTTTTACACACAAAAGCACAGGTGGGACCTGGCGCCGGGGTTTGAGAAAGGCGCTAGCAGCCGTTTTCAACGACTGATACAGATAGAGTGCATGAGCTGCCACAATGGGTATCCTGATTTTGTGCCGAACAGCGAGAATAAGTTCAACATGGTGCGCACAGGTATAGACTGTGAACGCTGTCATGGGCCCGGCGAGCTGCATGTGCACGAACGGCAGAACAGCAAGCCTGTCGATACATCTAAAGGGCCGGACTACTCGATAGTGAACCCGCGAAGGCTAAGTACGGAACTGCAGAACAATGTATGCCAGCGGTGCCACCTGCAGGGCATAGCTGTACTGAATGATGGTAAGAACTTTTTTGATTTTCACCCGGGCATGAAACTGTCGGAAGTGATGAACGTATTCATGCCGCAATATGAAGGGGCGCAGGACAAGATGATCATGGCATCGCATGTGGAGCGCATGAAGAAGAGCCAATGCTTTGTGCAGAGCGGCAAGATGAGCTGCATTACCTGTCATAATCCGCATGTGAGCGTTAAGTTCACACCACGAGTTCAATACCTTAATGCCTGCCAGGGCTGCCATGGTAATGCAACCGGCCAACACCAGTGTACAGAAACTGCACAGGCCAGAGCTGCAAAAAATAATGACTGTGTGACCTGCCATATGCCGCATAACGGAAGCATAGACATCCCGCATGTGGCTGTAACAGACCATTTCATACGCAGACGGCCGACAGCAGATACCATGCAGAAAAAGATAACTGCATTCCTTGGGCTGAAGTGTTTTAACAATGACAAGCCTGATGCTATAACTACAGCAAGAGGGTATATGGAATTTTATGAGCGGTATACACAATCCAAGGGGTTGCTGGACTCTGCTGTAAGATACCTGGGCCTGCAAAGCGATATAGAAAATGCCAGGAAGCAAAACCGTGATTATATAAGGGCATACTTCCTGATGAAGGATTATGGGAAAGTAACGGAATATGCACGTAAACTACCGCCTGCCGAAATGAATGATGCATGGACTGCATACCGTGCAGGGGAAGCATACTACCAGCTACAGCATGCGGACAGCGCGCTGCCATGGTACAGACGTGCAACAGAGATATGGAAATTCTCTCTTGATTTCCAGAAAGAATATGGTACATGCCTGCTGGCGCTAAACAAGGTGCAGGAAGCTACCGGGGTGTTTAAATTTATATTGAACGAAAACCCGGATAATGTGAGCGCCAATACAAACCTGGGGTATATATACATGCAGCAAGGCAATAATGCAATGGCGTATGACTATATGATGAAAGCAGACAGACTGGACCCTGACTATGAGCAGAACCTGCTAAACCTAGCGGTATGGCACCACAATAACAACCAACCTGACATGGCCCAGAAACGGTTGATGCATGTCATCTCCCGGCATCCTAATAATGAACGTGCAAGGGCTATGCTTATAGACCTGAGCAAGTAATTATCTGCATATTTTTTTGACCTGCACTATGTCTGGCATTATCTTTGCAGGAAAAGATTCATGAAAAAAACACTCCTTTTTGCTGCTATTCTTTTAATGGGTATTTGCTCTGAAACATACGCACAGGATAACAGCAACGAAAACAGCACGGACAAAAAAACGGATAATAAAAAGTCAGTATGCAGTAAAGCATACATAGGTGTTAGCATGGGCATTGATAATCCCGGCGGGCTTATAGGATTAGATATTGATGTGCCTGTGTTAACCAATCTTTCTTTGAGTGCAGGCTATGGGCCCGGCTCATGGGGTAGCAAAGTGTATTTGGGTGCAAGATATTACCTCAAGCCATGTCATAGAGGGTGGGCATTTGGTGCAGGTGTGTCGCGCAGCAGTGGTTTGAAGAATTACCAGATGAATATGGAAACCATCTACGGAAAGGAAGATGTAGTACTAGACTTTAATCCGCAAACGAATCTATTCCTTGGCGTATATCATTTCTGGACACTGGGCAAGCATGCCAACAGGGTGTTTGTAGAGGCCGGATATTCCCTGCCTTTTTCTACTTATAGTTATACAGAAAGATATGGAGATCCGTTGAGCCGTACTTCTGAGTCGGTTATAAAAATTATATCTCCGGGTGGGCTTATGGTGGGCTTTGGTTTTTCTTTCAGTGTAATAAAGTAATAATTATCTGTAAACAGAAATAGCCCACACCTGAAGTGTGGGCTATTTCTGTTTTATAAAAAATAATTACAGAGCTGCTTTGTAGCGCATGCTTACCGCGTTCCAGTCAATTACATTCCAGATAGCTTTCATGTAGTCAGGGCGGCGGTTCTGATAATGCAGGTAGTATGCATGTTCCCATACATCAATACCTATTATCGGGTGACCGTTCACTTCAGCTACGTCCATCAGCGGGTTGTCCTGGTTAGGAGTAGAAGTTACTACCAGTTTGCCATCGCTTACTACCAGCCAGGCCCAGCCACTGCCGAAACGTGTAGCACCTGCAGTATTCATTTTCTCTTTCAGAGCATCTACCGATCCGAAAGTGTCATTGATAGCTGTAAGCAGGTCGCCAGTTGGCTGACCGCCACCGGGGGTAAGGATGCTCCAGAATAAAGTATGATTGTAATGACCGCCGCCATTGTTGCGAACCGCAGTTGGGTAAGCGGAAATATTGTCCATCAGCTCTTCAAGCGTTTTATCTTCGTCGCCTGTACCTGCCAGCGCTTTGTTCAGGTTGTCTACATAAGCCTGGTGGTGTTTGTCATGGTGTATTTGCATAGTAGCAGCATCGATATGTGGTTCGAGCGCATCAAAAGCGTAATGCAAAGGAGGAAGTGTGTGTGACATGTGTCTTGTTTTTTTTAAGTTATTGAGTGATCGTTTTGTTAGAATATTATGTTTCAAAGTTAGTTAATCAACGGTCAAAATGCAGCCGTTGAGCATAAGAAATTGAGATGAGGCTATAATCCGGTAATATAAGGTCACAAAAATCACGCCGCTGCAGGATACGTATACCAACATATATTTTATACCAGGAGCAGGGGATTTCCATAAAACAGCGACTTAAAATTATTATGTTTGTAGTTCGTTAAGGAGCACCCAAAGCAATGAAAATATTATTAGTAGACCTTTATAAACTGATTTACCGCATAACAAATAACAGTTTGTTATCTATAATAGTAAGCCTGATCTACTTTACAATACTCAACATGGTATTGATCTACGGACTTTCCACGTTGCTGCCTGCTGCAAAAGCGCTTCATATCCTGTTCAAATTTCCTATTTATATTATAACGGCAGTGGCTATGTTCCTGCTGAACCGGTGGATAATGGCGCCCTTTAAAAATATAAAGAAGGAAAAGAAAGTCCCGATAGGCTACTGGGGTCTTATTATGTACACGGCGGTAGCTGTGATCATCTATGTGTACATTACCTATGCGAATGCGCTTTTCCAGTAAAACTTATCCCCGCGTTAAATTCCGGATAGCATAGATTCAAACTATCCTACCATAAAAATCTTACCGAAATTCATCCGTAAATTGCAGATAAGATGAGTACGGATATTTTGGAGCAAGATAGTATACAGGTATTGGGCGCAAGAGTGCACAATCTTAAGAATATAGATGTTAGCATACCTAAGAATAAACTGGTGGTCATTACGGGCATTAGCGGCAGCGGCAAATCCTCACTGGCATTTGATACCATATTTGCAGAAGGGCAGCGCCGGTACATGGAGAGCTTCGCGGCATACGCCCGCCAGTTCATGGGCGACCTGGAGCGACCCGATGTAGATAAGATTACAGGACTTTCTCCTGTAATATCCATAGAGCAGAAAACAACCAACCGCAACCCGAGGAGTACTGTAGGTACGGTAACAGAGGTATATGACTTTATGCGCCTGCTTTACGCGCGTGTGGCAGAAGCCTATTCTTACAACACGGGTAAGAAAATGGTGAAGTTTAGCGAGGAAGAGATAGTGGAGCATGTGAAGCAGCATTTTTCCGGTAAGAAGATAATATTGCTGGCGCCCATAGTACGCGGCAGGAAAGGACACTACCGTGAGCTGTTTGAACAACTGCGAAAGCAAGGCTACCTGAAAGTGCGCATAGACGGGGAGATAACTGACCTGAAAGAGCGCATGCAGCTGGACAGGTACAAGATACATGATATAGAACTGGTGGTGGACAGGCTGCTGGTGCAGGCAGAAGGGCAGGCAAGGCTGAGCCAGAGCATACAGAAGAGCCTGCAGATGGGTAAAGACCTGATGTTCATAGCTGATGCGGATACGAATACAGTGACCATGTTCAGCAAGCAGCTGATGTGTATTGACTCGGGTTTGTCGTACGAAGAGCCATCGCCAAATACATTCTCGTTCAACTCGCCATATGGCGCCTGCCCTAAGTGTAAGGGCCTTGGCAGCATATACCAGGTGAATATGCAGGAGGTGCTGCCGGACATGAGCAAAAGCATTACCGATGGCGGTATAGCCCCGCTGGGTGGTGAGCGTGATGCTTGGGCATTCCAGATGGCAACTGTGCTGGCAAAGAAAAATAAGATACCTATGGACAAGCCGCTGAGCGCAATACCGCAGAAGCAGCTGAACATATTGTTATATGGTAATGAAGAAGGTGTGATCACCTATACCAATGATGAGCAGGAAACGTATCATGAAGTGGTGGTGCAGCATAACTATGAAGGTATCATTAACATGGTGCTGCGCTGGTTCAACGAAACTACATCGGAAGGTGTGCGTACGTGGGCGGAGAAATTTATGGTGCTGAATACCTGCCCGGTGTGTGATGGGGCAAGGCTAAAGAAAGAGAGCCTTTACTTTAAGCTGGACGGACTGAATATTGCTGAACTATCTGTGAAGTCATTAGAAAACCTGATGACATGGTTCGTGGGTATAGAAGCCAGGCTGAGCAATAAACAGAACCAGATAGCTAAAGACATATTGAAAGAGATACGTGACAGGTTGCTCTTCCTGCTGGACGTGGGACTACATTACCTGACGCTGGACAGGTCTACCCGTACACTGAGTGGTGGTGAGTCGCAGCGTATAAGGCTGGCCACGCAAATAGGATCGCAGCTGACAGGCATCACCTACATACTGGACGAGCCAAGCATAGGGCTGCACCAGCGCGATAACCAGAAACTGATAAAGGCACTGAAGAACCTGCGTGACGGAGGCAACTCTGTGCTGGTAGTGGAACATGATAAAGACATCATGCTGGCATCTGACCATCTGATAGATATAGGCCCGGCAGCGGGTATGCATGGCGGCAGGGTGGTAAGTGCCGGTACGCCTGCCGAGATACTGAAAATGGATACTACTACATCGGGCTACCTGAACCACACGCTGAATATAGAAGTGCCAGCAGAAAGAAGAAAAGGAAACGGCAAGAAGCTGGTGCTGGAAGGCGCTACAGGTAACAACCTGAAGAATGTATCTATAAAACTGCCGTTGGGCAGCTTTATATGTGTGAGTGGAGTGAGCGGCAGTGGCAAGAGTACGCTCATTAATGAAACGCTGTACCCTATACTGGCAAAGCACTGCTATCCTAACTACAAGCAGGTGCCCATGCCTTATAAAAAAATAGCGGGTCTGGAAAATATAGACAAAGTAATAGAGATAGACCAGAGCCCGATAGGCCGTACACCAAGAAGTAACCCAGCCACTTATTGCGGTTTCTTCAACGAGGTGCGCCAACTGTTCTCGCAAGTACCGGAGGCGAAGATAAGGGGGTATACTGCGGGCCGGTTCTCTTTCAATGTGAAGAGTGGCCGTTGTGAAGAGTGCCAGGGTGGCGGTATGCGTGCGATAGAGATGAATTTCCTACCTGATGTATATGTGTTGTGCGAAAAGTGCAACGGCAGAAGGTATAACAGGGAGACACTGGAAATACGGTACAAGGGCAAGTCAATATTTGATGTGCTGAACATGACCGTAGATGAGGCTGTGGAGTTCTTTGTGAATGTGCCGTACCTGCATCGTAAGATAAAAACCTTGCAGGATGTGGGCCTCGGTTACGTAACACTCGGGCAAAGCGCAATAACACTCAGCGGTGGTGAAGCGCAGCGTGTGAAGCTCGCAACGGAACTATCTAAAAGAGATACGGGACAGACTATCTACATACTTGATGAGCCTACCACAGGATTGCACTTTGAGGATATCAGGAACCTGCTTTCGGTATTGAACAGGCTGGTAGACCGAGGCAACACCATACTGGTGATAGAGCATAACATGGACGTGATAAAGGTAGCTGACTATGTGATAGACATGGGCCCTGAAGGTGGTGGCGGTGGAGGCAAGGTAATTGGCTCCGGGACACCGGAAGATATAGCTGCTATTGAAGACAGCTATACAGGAATATTTTTGAAAGAGGAACTGGTGTAAAAGAACGATACCTTAAAAGGCATCATCAAAATAATTAGCGTAGTATGAAAGGCTATTTTTTTTCAAAGTATGATCCGAACGACGAGAGCAAATCGCCTTTCCAGAAATTGCTGGACTTGTTTACGCAGTTGCTGCAGTACACCAGTGGCGATGCTGCAGAATCCCTGCATTGGTTAACGCAGCTGGACAAGCAATACAAACTGACCAATGATGACTACGGCATAGGGGATTTTATAGAAGACCTGAAAGAGAACGGATACCTGAAAGAGAACGAACAGGACGGAACATTCAAGATAACACCGAAAACGGAACAGACCATCCGCAAGCGGTCGCTGGAAGAGATATTCGGCAAGATGAAGAAGGCTAAGGCTGGTAGCCACCGTACCTTCAAAACAGGGCAGGGCGATGAACCTAACCCGGAGACAAGGCCATATGAGTTTGGCGATGCGCCGGAGAGTATCAACTATACCGGCAGCCTGCACAATGCTTTTGTGAACCATGGTATAGACAACTGGTCTATGCACCAGGACGACCTCGAGATACATGAAACAGATTTTAAGTCGCAGACCTCAACAGTGCTGATGATCGATATTTCGCACTCGATGATACTCTATGGCGAGGACAGGATAACACCTGCAAAGAAAGTGGCCATGGCGCTGAGTGAACTGATCACTACCCGTTACCCTAAGGATTCTCTGGATATCGTGGTGTTTGGTAATGATGCGTGGCAGATACAGATGAAAGACCTGCCATACCTGGAAGTAGGGCCTTACCATACCAATACAGTAGCCGGGCTGGAGCTAGCCATGGAGCTGCTGCGCAGGCGCAAGAACCCGAACAAGCAGATATTCATGATCACAGATGGCAAGCCTACCTGCCTGAAAGTGGGTGGCAAGTACTACAAGAACAGCTTTGGCATAGACAGTAAGATACTGAACCGCACGCTGAACCTTGCCGGGCAGCTGCGTAAGATGAAGATACCCGTTATCACATTTATGATAGCGCAAGACCCATACCTGCAGGAATTCGTCCGCAACTTTACCGAAGTGAATGGCGGCAAGGCGTTCTATTCATCGCTGGACGGGCTTGGCGATTATATATTTGAGGACTACGAACGTAATAAAAGAAAAACGCTGCGATGAGCAGCGTTTTTCTTTAGGTCTTTATGCAGGGGTTTCCGTTTTCCTGCGGTAGAATAGTGTGTTGCAATTGCCTGTTCTGAAAATATCTCTTGCAGTGTTTAGCAACGACTCCGTGGTTACGGCCTGGTAGTGTTCCCATTCTTTATTGATCAGTGCCGCATCGCCCATCAGCTCGTAGAACGCGAGGTTATTGGCGCGGCTCAGTAATGTCATATCTTCAAAGGCGATCATGGCCTCTATCTTGTTTTTGGATTTCTGCAGCTCACTGTCTGTTACGCCGTCAGCCAGCAGTTTAGCTATTTCTTTTTCTACGGCTTCGTTAGCGTCCTCTATGCTTTTGCCTTCGCGTATCTTGCCTTCTATCACCAGTAGTCCAGGGTCGAGGCTGCCTGTGTGGTAACAGTTGATATTGCTGAACAACTGCTCCTCCTTCACCATGCGCTGATACAGGCGCGATGCGAAGCCACTGCCCATGATCTCTGTTATAAGATCAGCATCGTAGTACGGTGCTGTAAGGCGGCCGGCCATATGCCATGCTTTGTACAGCGCATCCAGCGGCACATCTGCATGCATAGTTTCGGTGCGGTCGGCTTCTTGTTTTGGCTCCGCAACTATATTACGTACATAAGGATCGCCGGCAGGTATATTGCCAAACCATTTCTGTGATAATTCTTTTACCTGTTCTACGGTCACGTTGCCTGCTATGCACATGATGGCATTCACGGGGCGGTAGTGTTTATAGAAGAACGCTTTTACTTCATCCAGGTGCGCTTCTTCTATTTGTTTCAGGTCTTCGCCAATGGTAGGCCACTTATAAGGGTGCTGCTTGTAGGCTATGGTACGCAGTTTATGCCATGTGTCGCCGTATGGTTTGTTCAGGTAGTGCTCTTTAAATTCTTCACTTACCACCTTGCGCTGCACGTCCAGGCTTTTTTCGCTGAAAGCAAGCGACAGCATACGGTCGCTTTCCAGCCAGAAGGCCGTTTCTATATTCTCCAGGGGAAGCTGCA
>JAOQAP010000141.1 GCA_025963465.1 Flavipsychrobacter sp. | reverse complement strand
GGGCAAACGGATTTTGCGGGTCCTGTGTAAGGCTGATAATATCAATGGTCTTAATGCCTGTTATCTTGTTGACCGGTACATGGTCGTCGGTGATCTCTGCGCCTGCCACATAAGGAAAGAATGACGAATACCCGGCATTTGCAGCAGCCTGCCATACCTTTTGCTGAATGTCACCTGCATATACTGTAGATATGCCCTCCATAGGGAACTGCGCACCACGGCCGCCAACCATATCCAGCAGGATACCAAAATCAGCTTTATAGCCGGCCACATGGGGGTGATGCGCCCAGTATTGTGTGCCCAGGCAATATGAATTTTCACCCCATTCGGTGCGGCCATAGTCTTCTACATCTGTAAGAAGAATATCCACTCCTAATGAAGCTGCAAGACCATGAGCTTTGAGCTGACGGGCCACTTCCAATAGAACACCAACGCCACTACCGCCATCGTCTGCCGCAAGGACGGGCTTATCCTTGTCTTTAGTATCCTGATCGGCCCATGGCCGGCTATCCCAGTGGGTAAGCAGTAATATGCGTTTTGAGGCTGCAGGATTAATAACACCAATGAGATTGATGCAAGGCAAAGACTTTCCATCTCCACCGGTAACATGTACCTCTTGCTTATAAACTGTATCGCAAACTTTTTTGAGCCCGCTGAACATCCATGCAGCGCATTTAGTTTGTGCTACAGAACCAGGGGTACGAGGACCGAAATCTACCTGCTTACTGACGGATGTATAAGCGCTGTCAGCCTCAAATGCCGGTGCATTAATGTGTTTGGGTGGTGGGGCGGCATCGGTAACCTGTGCTTTTTTTTCTTCATTATTGTCTTTACAGCTAACTCCCAATGTTGCCAGCGACAAAAGGAGGCTTATAACAGACAAATATTTTACGGATGTCATTATCAACATGATTTTAAAAAAATGCCCTGTCTGTTATGACAAGGCAAAATAACAAAAGATATAAAACAGGCTACGGAACCATTTTTGTTTGTACAGACTGTAAAACACGCAGGTTAGCACCTGATGTACCGCTGATGAATGCTATAACATGACAATTGGCAGGCACAATAGCAGGAGTTGTTGTTTTTAATTTATAGTTAAGTGTGCGCTGCAATACCATGCCTTTTGTTTTTATAGCAGCGGTATCTATGACAGGATCTCCGGATGGTGCTGAAGATACCATATCGCGGAATACATTGGTAAACTTGTAACCTTCATGAACGCCATCAGGAAATTCCTGTTTATCGATCATGCCGTCCTCTGTAATTACGATAGTTAAGTTCTGTTTGCTTGTTACGGGCTGAACAAAAGTGACAGTAGCAACGATCTTCGCTGTTTGTGTAGCGGTATCAAAGCTGCTTTTCAGTGTGAGGTTCACAGAATCGGTAACTTTTACCTGGTTATCGATAGTGCCACCCCATAGTGTACGATCGGTATTGATCACATTGGTAGAGCCCTGCAGCCTGTCTATACCACCACTAGGTATACCGCTAATACCACCGTAAATGCTATTGCCAATTTTAGTAGCTATAGAATCTTTATCCCTGAAGTCATAAATGTATCCACCGGGTGGATTAGCCTGAGGTATACCGAAAAGGTATAAGCCAACTATGTTTATACGCCCGGGGTATTTGTCAGCGATAACTTCAAGGGATGAGTGTGCGGACGGGCAATTGTTACAATTCTGACCGGTAAATTCTTCAACCAGCACATTATGAGGATCGGCGGTAAGTGCTGCGATCTGAGATGGAGTTAAGGAATAAACAGAATCATAGTTCCCTTTGTTCTCAGGGGTAAGATTCACTGAAGGACCAATTTCTTTACAGCCGGTGCAACTCTCGAACAGAGCGATAAGCACACAGCCGACAACTAAAAGTATTTTTTTCATAAGGAAGAATGAGGCACGAATTTAACACATAAATATTAAACAACCTCAATCCAGTTGTTTTTTTGTTAATGTAATCTGCACTGTATCATTAGGCTTAGTGATATTTATAGGCATACATTTTTAAATCATTTACCTTTGACACCAATTAAGTAAGGATATGGAAGAAAATAAAAGACAAAAGCAGGTAGGTCAGCTGATAATGGAAGAGCTGAGTGACATATTTCAGCGTGAAGGAATGAATATAGTAGAAGGCGGTATGGTGTCTATAACAAAAGTAATGATAACCCCCGACCTGCTGGAAGCACGTGTGTATCTTAGCTTTTTCCAGATAAAGGATCCAATGGAGTTGCTGCATAAAATAAAAGAGCGTGGCTGGGAGTGGAGAAAACTACTGGGGCAAAGAGTGAAAAATCAATTGCGCCGTGTACCGGAACTACAATTCTTCTCAGATGACACGCTGGACCATGTATTTAAAATGGAACAATTATTCAAGAAGATAGAAGAAGACAGAAAAGCAGGGCTACCCCCGGCATCTACAGAGGAATAACCCGTAGTGATAAAATATTTTATTGAGTTTAGGGTTTATTAACCGACTACAAAGCCCATTTGGGTTTAACCTATAATTTTAACCAGTTTGGGACTAATATGGCAACTTGCATTCAGGTACCTGCGCGGCAAGCGCACTGCCAATGCTGTGCCCATATTGTCCCGTATCAGTATGGTGGCGATAGCTGTAAGCAGTGCAGCAATGATCATCATATTCTCTGCTTTTAATGGCATCGAAGCCAAGGTAAAGGCGGTGTACAATAATTTCTACCCTGACCTGAAAATCACAACTGCAAGAGGGAAATTTTTCAGCGTGGACTCCGCGAAACTGGCTGCCATAAAACAGGTAAGCGGAGTACGCAATGTGACCACTGTGATAGAGGACAATGTGATAGCGGACAATCACGGTCAGCAAAAGGTATTCATGCTTAAAGGAATTGACAAAAATTACTTTAATATAAATGATATCAGGCCGCTGATAGAGGTAGGTGCAGACTCTGTATCTGAAGGACATCCGTATACTGCGATCGCAGGACTCCGAATTATTAATGAACTTGGTGCTGATGTAAATGATGTGTTCAGCTATGTGGAATTGTTTTATCCTAATCCAACTATTACTAATCCTGAAGCAGACCCGCTGTCTGCTTACCAATCACTGAAACTGCACCCTGCAGGGGCTTTTAAAACACAGGACGAGTTTGAAAGTAAGTATGTGCTGGCGCCGTTATCCCTTACGCAGGAACTACTGCATGCAAAAGGCATGTACTCATCTATAGAGCTAAGTATAGATGCCCAAACACTGGACAAAACAAAGATGAGGCTGGCAGAACTAATGGGTACTGGCTGGAAAGTGGAGACACGTTACGAACAAAATAAAACCCTTTACATGGTAATAGGGGCAGAGCGGTGGGCTGTGTATGCCATACTGGTATTGGTGCTGCTTATCGCATCTTTCAACATGGTAGGGGCATTGTCAATGCTGGTACTGGAGAAACAAAAAGATATAGCCATACTAAAAGCAATGGGTGCACAGGCCGGAAGTATCAGGACAATATTTTTACTGGAAGGAGTACTCTGGTCTATGATAGGAGGTCTTTCCGGCATTGTGATCGGTGTTGCCGTATGTCTTGCCCAGCAGTACTTTGGATTTATTAAGCTGAACGGATCGTCATTCCTTGATGTATACCCTGTGCAGATACAAGTGTGGGACATTCTCCTGGTAATAGTCACAATACTTACTGTAGGGTTGCTGGCATCGTGGTATCCTGCCATACGTGCTACCAAGGCAGTAGACCCGACGTTGAAAAGCGCTTAATGGTTTTGTGGAATTGGAAATTTGGTATTTGTAATTTGGATCGTTATTTATAATCCATAGTTCCATCGTAATTTCCTATATTCACATTCGGGGCATTGTACCTATTTTGCCCGATAAATATTCAGTTATGGATTTTCCTTTCCAAATAAGATCTTATGAAGCGTATGAGGTTGCGTATAAAAAAAGCGTAGCAGAACCGGAACAATTCTGGAATGATATCGCGGAGCAATTTCTGTGGCGCAAGAAGTGGGATAAAGTTCTGGAGTGGAACTTTAAGCAGCCTGATATAAAATGGTTCCTGAACGGGAAGCTAAATATAACTGAGAATTGCCTTGACAGGCATTTAGCGGCGCTGTCTGACCAGCCAGCCATTATGTGGGAGCCTAACGGCATAACTGAGGCTAACAGGGTCATTACTTATGGGGAACTGCATTCTAAGGTACGCCAGTTTGCCCATGTGCTGCGGAACAATGGTGTGAAAAAAGGGGACAGGATATGCATATATATGGGTATGATACCGGAGCTGACCATAGCTATGCTGGCATGTGCGAGGGTAGGAGCCATACACTCTGTAATATTCGGTGGGTTCAGTGCGCAAAGTATATCTGACAGGCTGCAGGATGCGAATGCTGAGTTTATTATTACCTGTGATGGTGCCTATAGAGGAGCAAAGGACATACCGCTAAAGGATACTATAGATGATGCCCTGGTAAACTGTCCGTTTGTGAAATGTGTGATCGTGTACCAGAGGACAAATACGCCTGTGAGTATGATAAAAGGGCGGGATGTATGGTGGAGTGATGAAGTAGCGAAAGTAGCAGCACAGGATGATCCTGAATTTATTGCCGAAGAAATGGATTCAGAAGACCCATTGTTCATATTGTATACATCCGGCTCTACAGGGAAACCTAAGGGTGTAGTACATACTACAGGTGGGTATATGGTATACACTACCTACAGTTTTGTAAATGTATTCCAGTACAAACCGGGTGATATTCATTTCTGTACAGCAGATATAGGCTGGATAACGGGACATACATATATTCTCTATGCTGTACTGTGTTCGGGTGGTACCTCGCTAATGTATGAAGGATTGCCAACATGGCCCGATGCAGGACGGCTATGGGACATAGTGGACAAGTATAAAGCGAATATACTGTATACTGCACCCACGGCGATACGCAGCCTGATGGCTTACGGGACAGCGCCATTTGAAGGTAAAAGCCTGGACAGCCTGAAGGTAATAGGTACCGTAGGAGAGCCAATAAATGAAGAAGCATGGCACTGGTATGATGAACATGTGGGCAAGAAAAGATGCCCTATAGTAGATACATGGTTCCAGACAGAGACGGCCGGTATACTGCTTTCAAACCTTGGGGGTGTAACGCCATCAAAACCGGGATACGCAACATTGCCATTGCCGGGTATACAACCAGTGCTGGTTGATGAGCAGGGAAAAGAAATAACAGGAAATGACGTGAGCGGTAACCTGTGTATCCGTTTTCCATGGCCATCGATATTGCGCACTACCTATGGCGATCATGAGCGATGCAGGCTTAATTATTTTTCATCGTATGACGATATGTACTTTACCGGTGATGGCTGCTACAGGGACGAGCATGGGTTTTATCGCATAACAGGCAGGGTAGATGATGTACTGAATGTAAGCGGCCACCGTATAGGCACTGCAGAGGTTGAGAATGCTATAAATATGCATACGGGCGTGCTGGAAAGCGCTGTGGTGGGTTATCCGCATGATGTGAAAGGACTGGGAATCTATGCTTATGTGATCATGGAAAAAATGCCTGAGGACGAAGCCATTACCAGGGCTGATATTATACAAACTGTGACCAGGATAATAGGCCCGATAGCACGACCTGATAAGATACAATTTGTAAAAGGACTGCCCAAGACACGCAGCGGAAAGATAATGCGCCGTATACTGCGCAAAATAGCGGAAGGGGAAACAGGTAATGTGGGGGATACATCTACATTGCTAGACCCAGCTGTAGTGGAAGATATAAAAGGAGGTAAGCTGTAGTATTAACCAAAGGCAATAAGCAGCAACCGGTTTGGCTGTTCTGAAATTAATGCCGAACTTAGCATAGGTTTAATTGACCATATTCATGAGGATAAAACATCTTTACTATCTGCTGCCATTATTGCTTTGTTGCTGCAACAAGCCGCAGGAAACTCCTGCCAAGCCTGATCCCAACGCAAATTTTCAGTATTCAGTAAAGTATGATCCTATAATTACTGTAGAGCCTAACAGTACGGCAAACTTTATATTCAGTATAGAGGTATCCAGTGGTGACATTTCCACCAACAGGCTCACTTGCTCCCTGACCAATTTGCCGGGCAATGCAAGTGTGGCACCTTCCTCAATGTCTGTAGGGCTGGTACAGGGAGGGCTTTTTATGATCAAGACAGGTGATATTCCCGCAGGTTTGGATACGCTGAAATTTACGATAAGCAATGCTGCCACAGGTACTGAAACGTATAGAGTAATACTGAAAGTTGTTCCACCAATAGATTATGCGGCTTTACTGGCCGGATCTTATGACAGCTGTTCTGATTTTTGCAATACGGGCAGTTACAAACATCATTGTTTTGTGAGTGCCGATACCGCGTACAGCATAAAGATCAGGAACCTGAGCAATATTGGGGATACATTTATAGTAAAAGCAAAGGTTACAGATAAGATCATTATCCCGTACCAGGTAACGAGCGGTAAGAAAGTATGGGGCAGGGGTACCTATAGCCACGACCCTAAAAGCGGGAACACGCTTTATCAAATGGTTCTAAACGATACTATAGTTACGGGGACGGATACCCAAACCTGCATCGCGAATATCCGGCATTTATGATCAGCTGTTTTTTTGCAGCAGTACATTTGCTGTAGCAACAATGCCTTCTTCCCTGCCGATAAAACTCATTTGCTCTGTAGTGGTAGCTTTGATAGAGATATCATCTACAGACACATTAAGTATGTCTGCAATTGCTTTGCGCATATCATCTACATACTTCCTGATCTTTGGCGCCTGCAGTAGTATGGTGCTGTCTACGTTTACCAGTTTATATCCTTTTTCGCCTACGAGCTGGTAGCATTTGCTGAGGAGTATTTTGCTATCGACGCCTTTGAATGCCATATCCGTATCAGGGAAATGCTGGCCTATATCGCCGAGACTGAGTGCGCCAAGCAGTGCATCGCATATGGCATGGAGCAATACATCTGCATCTGAATGACCGAGTGCTCCCTTAGTATGTGGGATAAGGATACCTCCGAGCCAGAACTCACGGCCCTCAACTAACTGATGAAAATCTATTCCTTGTCCGATACGATACATAAAATCACAAAACCCTGAAGGGGCTTCTCCATGTTATAAGTTAAGACCAAATTTTTCTCCTGTTTCAATCGCTATTTCATAACCAGCATCTGCATGGCGGATAACGCCCATAGCAGGATCGTTGAAGAGTACACGTTTCAGGCGTTCTTCTGCATCCTGTGTACCATCAGCTACTATCACCATACCTGCATGTAAAGAATAGCCCATACCTACACCACCACCATGATGGAACGATACCCAGCTGGCACCGCCTGCTGTATTGATCAGCGCATTGAGTATTGGCCAGTCGGCAACGGCATCACTGCCATCTTTCATTGCTTCTGTTTCACGGTTAGGTGATGCTACAGAGCCAGTGTCCAGGTGGTCACGGCCAATAACAATCGGTGCTTTCACTTTTCCTGTTCTTACCAGTTCATTAAATAGCAATCCTGCTTTTTCACGGTCGCCCATACCCAGCCAGCAAATACGTGCAGGCAGGCCCTGGAATGCAATACGCTCGCGAGCCATATGCAGCCAGCGATGTAGTCCCTTATTGTCGGGGAACAACTCCATTAATGCTTTATCGGTAGTATAAATATCTTCGGGATCACCGCTCAATGCTACCCAGCGGAACGGCCCTTTACCTTCGCAAAACAATGGACGAATATATGCAGGTACGAAGCCAGGGAAATCGAATGCGTTCTTTACACCACGCTTATCGTGTGCCTGGCCGCGAAGGTTGTTACCATAATCAAAAGTTATTGCACCACGCTTTTGCAGCTCCAGCATCTGGTTCACATGTTTTGCCATGGTATCCAGTGAGCGCTTCATATATTCCTCAGGGTTGGCGGTGCGTAGTGCATTAGCCTCTGCAACACTAAGCCCTTCAGGGAAGTAACCAATCAGTTCATCATGTGCTGATGTCTGGTCAGTAAGTGTGTCGGGTATTATGTTACGGTCTATCAGGCGTTGCAGAAGGTCTACAACGTTGCAGCAAACACCAATAGATATGCGTTCACCGTTCTTTTTTGCTTCCAGTGCCCAATCAATACTTTCATCTATATCTGGTGTCCACTTATCGAGGTAGCGTGTTTCTATACGTTTCTTGATACGCCAATCTTCCATTTCTGCGGCAAGGCAAACGCCTTCGTTCATGGTAATAGCAAGCGGCTGAGCGCCACCCATACCACCGAGGCCCGCAGTTACATTCAACGTGCCTTTCAAAGATCCATTATAATGTATGTTGGCAAGGGAGAGATAGGTTTCGTAGGTGCCCTGCACTATTCCCTGTGAGCCTATATATATCCAGCTACCGGCAGTCATCTGGCCGTACATCATCAGCCCTTTCGCTTCGAGCTCGCGGAAATGCTCCCACGTAGCCCATTTGCCTACAAGGTTAGAATTTGCAATAAGCACCCGCGGTGCGTTCTTATGTGAACGAAGCACGCCTACCGGCTTACCTGATTGTACCATCAGCGTTTCATCTTCTTCCAGGTTTTTCAGGCACTCCAGTATTTTATCAAAAGCTTCCCAGTTACGCGCTGCCTTACCTATACCACCATATACTACAAGGTCTTCAGGGCGCTCGGCTACTTCAGGATCCAGGTTATTCTGTATCATACGGTAAGCGGCTTCTGTAACCCAGTTCTTGCAGGTAAGTGTATTGCCATGTGCGGCACGTATAACGCGGGATGTGGTTGTTGACATACTGTTGTATTTAAAATAACGGCCCCAGGCCACCTTAAAATGTTATAAAGGCGCCGGTAAGCGCTTTTATACTTTTACTTATTTTCCGTTCACCAATTTTTCTATTTCGCTTTCCAGCTTCTTTAGCTGCTCGTCGTGGTTCACGTCATGCTTCTGGAAAGTTTTGCCGGTAACAACTTCATATAGCTCTATGTAGCGTTCAGATATCTGGCCTATTACTTCGTCGGTCATTTCCGGTATCTGCTGACCTTCCTTGCCCTGGAAGCCGTTTTCCATCAGCCACTCGCGTACGAATTCCTTTGACAGCTGGCGCTGTTGCTCGCCGTTCTTCTGGCGGGTTTCATAGCCTTCCATATAAAAGTAGCGGGAAGAATCAGGCGTGTGTATCTCGTCGATCAGGTAGATAGTATCACCTATGCTGCCGAACTCGTACTTGGTATCTACCAGTATCAGCCCACGCGATTTAGCGATCTCACGGCCGCGCTCAAACAAGGCCAGTGTATATTTTTCCAGCTGCTCGTATTCTTCTTTCGATACCAGTCCGCTGCTGATGATCTCTTCGCGTGATATATCCTCATCATGTCCCTCATGCGCCTTGGTAGTAGGCGTCAGTATAGGCTTTTCAAAGAAGTCATTTTCCTTCATGCCATCAGGCATTGTAACACCGCAAAGAGTACGCGCTCCCGTTTTGTAAGTGCGCCATGCGTGACCTGTCAGGCAGCCGCGTACCACCATTTCTACAGGATATGTTTCGCATTTGTAACCTATGGTTGCATTTGGCAGCGGAGTGCTCAGCATCCAGTTTGGTACTATGTCTTTTGTAGCATCCAGAAACTGGGCAGCTATTTGGTTCAGTACTTGTCCTTTGTAAGGTATAGGGCGTGGTAACACAACATCGAATGCTGAGATGCGGTCGCTAACCATCATTACCATATACTTATCAGCTATGGTGTATACATCACGTACTTTTCCTTTGTAAAAATTGGTTTGATGAGGTAGTTGCATATGAAATTATTGTCGTTTAAGAATTAAAGATCGGGGTGCAAATATAGGTTAATAGGGGAAAAGGTGATGGGTTAAAAGGTTAATAGGTTGCTAAGTTATTAGTTGATATGTTGATAAGTTCCTGGCGGGGGATGGTATGGTTATTAAGCACAATACATGGTGTACACAGGCGGATACAGATTTACTTATTAACTTGCCACTATTGTTGAGCTATGACAGATGCGATAATAAAAGGGATACTGGTAGGATTGTTCATGGCCATTTCTGTGGGGCCTACGCTATTTGCTGTTATTAAATATAGTCTTAATTATAGTTATAAGTCGGCGCTGGCCTTTGTATTTGGGGTGTCAATTAGCGATATTATATATGTGGTGCTGGCTAATATTGCTGCATCGTGGCTGGAATACCTGAGGCCCTATGAACGCCATATAGCTTTTGGCGGCGCGGTGGCGCTGATGGCCATTGGACTGATAGGGCTACTTAAGAAAATAAAACCTACCCGCCCGTCGATAGGGCCTGCGGTAATACCGGGGGGGCATTACCTGAAGATATGGATAAGCGGTTTTTTAGTAAATACATTGAATCCCGGTGTTTTTATTACCTGGCTGGGTGCAGTAACTATAATAGGCAATAAGTCCGGGGGATACAGGTTTGTACTGTTCACAACCTGCCTCATCATTATTTTAGGTATTGATTTTTTAAAAATATTTCTTGCGGAGCGCATAAAGCGATTGCTTACCACGCGAAGGATAATATATATGCAGCGTTTTTCTTCTGCCTGTATCTTCCTGATAGGGCTAAGCCTGTTCATTACAACTGTTTTGAATATCCGTTCTTCAGAAAATGGCAAAAAGAGTGAAATAGACAAAATACTGTCGGTAAGACAATTAAAAACAGAGGGGAGTTTTACATTAAATCCAAATTGTATCAGTTATAGCGGTATTGAAATTCCAAATGCTCAATTGCAAATAACGTAGTACCTTTGCGGCCTCATGTCTGACGCATTAAAGCACGAGTGTGGGTTGGCGTATATCCGCCTTCTGAAGCCACTTTCTTACTACCACCGCAAATACGGAACAGCTTTTTACGGGCTTAACAAACTATACCTGCTGATGGAAAAGCAGCATAACCGCGGGCAGGACGGCGCGGGTATAGCCACCGTGAAACTGAACATAGAACCGGGACACCAGTTCATGCACCGCTTGCGGGTGAGCGGGGGACAGGCCATATCAAAGATATTCCAGGATATAAACCAGGAAGTAAGCGACCTGGAAAAGATGTACCCTGAGATACTGCAGCACTCCGGCCTGATGAAGGGCTACATGCGTTTTGTAGGTGAGGTAATGCTGGGGCATTTACGCTACGGTACACAGGGCAAGAACAATGTAGAGTTCTGTCATCCATTTATCAAGCCGCACATCAACCCTACGCGTAACCTTATAATGGCGGGAAACTTCAACCTGGTGAACACAGATGAGCTATTCTCGATGCTTGACGCTCACCCAACGGGTACCATGCGCGAAAGCGACCTGGGCGCCATGATAGAGACCATACACTACTACCTGTGCCAGGCAGACGATACTAACCCTGCCAACCTGAACATTGAAGGTATACTGAAGCAGGCTACTACTCATTTTGATGGTGGTTTTGTATTCAGCGGATTGATAGGTAATGGTGACAGCTTTGTAATGCGTGATGCAAATGGCATCAGGCCTTGCTACTATTACCAAAGTGATGAGATAGTGGTAGCGGCATCAGAGCGTGCTGCGATAATGACGGCGTTCAATGTGACACAACAGGATGTGCGCAAGCTGGAACCAGGTCATGCGATCATAGTTTCGTCTACAGGTGAATTTAAGAATGTAGAGATTCTGCCAGCTAAAGCGCATACTGCATGCAGCTTTGAGCGTATCTATTTTAGCCGAGGCAGCGACCCGGACATATACAGGGAGCGTATGGAGCTGGGCCGCAATCTTGCAGGCACCGTACTGAAAGCACTGAACAATGACCTTAAAAATACGATAGTATCTTTCATTCCTAATACCGCAGAGATCGCTTTCTACGGATTGATAAAGGGCCTGGAAGACTACCTGAAAGACATAAAACTACAGCGCATACTATCCCGCAAGGATACTATGACGGAAGAGGAAATGAGTGAGCTGATCAGCAGGCGTGTAAGGATAGAAAAGATTGCGATCAAGGATGTGAAGATGCGCACCTTCATTACGGAAGACGCATCGAGGAATGAGATGGTGCAGCATGTGTATGATATTACCTATGGCACCGTGCAGCGAGATGTAGATACGCTGGTAGTGATAGATGACTCTATAGTGCGTGGAACAACCCTGCGTGAAAGTATTATAAAGATGCTGAACAGGCTGGGGCCTAAGCGTATAGTGGTGGTATCGTCTGCACCGCAGATACGCTACCCCGACTGCTATGGTATAGATATGAGCCGCATGGGCGATTTCATAGCGTTCCAGGCGGCAGTGGGCTTACTTGCAGATAACGGACATGAAGCAAAGCTGAAGGATATATACGCTGCCTGTAAACTGTCTGAAGACCAGGGTAAACTACATGAGCAAAACTTTGTGAAAGGTGTATATGAAGACTTTACTGCAGAGCAGATCAGCTTTAAAATAGCGAAGATGCTTCGTCATGAAGAAGTGACTGCGGAAGTGGATGTTATCTACCAGTCGATAGAGGGACTGCACGAAGCCTGCCCGCATAACCAGGGTGACTGGTACTTTACCGGTAACTATCCGACACCGGGTGGTAACCGAGTAGCCAATCGCGCATTCATGAACTATATGGAGAAGCAGGAGGGAAGGGGATACTAGTTTCTGGATGCTTGATTTGATATTTTTAAAGGGCTGATGTTTGTGCATCGGCCCTTTTAGTTGGGGTTATTGTCTGTTCGGGGGTAATACTGTACCTTAGTTAATAACTGAGCTAACTAATTCAGGACCATTTTTCTATATTGCAAAAAAGTAAACTAATGAATTTATCTACTGCTGCTATAAGGTCAGGCTGTTTAGCTATGCTTTTTTCTGTTTGTTCGTTCGGTGTTTTCGGGCAGGACAGGTCTACTGCACCGTCATTAATTCCTGTGCAGTTGGCAGATAACGGGCTAAGTGCGGAGGTGCAACAGCTGGAGTTTTATAAGCAATCTAACCAGGCTGCCGTAGCAAAATTGCAGCAGTTTACCGATAACTATACAGCCAGGAAAATAACTTCATTACCTGACACTACCTGTACCATCACCATCCCTGTGGTGTTTCATGTGTTTCATCCTGATGGGGCCACGGGTGTTCCCATGACGCAAATAGACTATGCGCTGAATGATCTGAATATAACGTTTGCGGGCGCAGATGCCGATTACGGCACGGTAAATTCAGCTTTCACAAGCGTGAAGTCGTATACAAAGTTCAGATGGAAGAAAGCACAGATAGACCCCAAAGGAAACCCGACCACGGGTGTAGTTTATTATAAGGACAAACAATCCGGTTTTGGTAATGGTACGGGCTATGATAAAGAAATAGCTACCTGCGCATGGGATAATAAAAAGTATTTCAACATCTATATCATGAACGATCTGTATTGTGATAACGTCACTAATAATTCAGGTGTGTGCTGGTATCCCAATATAGCGATGACAGATGCGCAGACTGCCAGGATGGTATATAACTATGTATACTTCGGTTTTGGTGGGTCGTCTTATAACAATATAGAGTTCAACCAGACCTTTACCCATGAGGCTGGTCACTACATGAACCTGATACATACGTTTGACGGTGGTTCATGCAGCAGTGTTGGCGACCTGGTGAGCGATACGCCGCCTACGGATGTAGCAGCAGCAGGATGTGCTGTGACAAAGTGCAGCGGCCTGATAAACGGTGAGAACTACATGGACTACAATAATACCTGCCTGAAGAATTTCACCATGGGGCAGAATACAAGGATGGAAGCAGCAAGTATGGACCCTGCCCGCTTCACGCTGTGGCAATATGACAACCTTGTGGCTACAGGGTTAATAAGCCCTACGAGCACTAATGCCTGCGTAGTGACCAATAAATTTTTCTCCATAAGTAAGACCATACTGGACGAAGATGTGACGAATGACGGTAGCATAGAATCGCCACCGGTGAAGATATATGCATGTGGCGGAGCGCAGTTTGTAAAGACCGGTGCAACATTAGTTGCGGGTACTGACTATACGCTCATCAATGTACCAGCAGGCCTTACTGCCGCAATAGTAACCTCATCTGATGGTAAGAGCGCTACACTTACACTTAGTGGAAATGCTACGACCCATGCAGCCAGTAACTCTATCACAAACATGCTGCTGACGTTCAAAGATGCTGCTCTAGTGGGTGGCAGTGTGGTATCCGTCGTTAACTATGCTACGAATTTTACAGTAAACTTTAAAGATCCATGGGCATATACATGTGCCACGCCGGGTATCACCACGACATCTTCCAGTGTATGGAACAAGTGGGAAATGGCAGGCCCCATACCGAGGTTTTACGGGTTGTGGTATGATGCCAGCACTTACTACCTGGAAAACTACGGCCGTGCAATTATTACATCGGGTCTTACTAGTGATAATGTCATTTTCCTGCCAAGCGGTACCAGCATAGGACCAGCCAGCGCATGGCGGGCAGGAGGCAAACAAGGTGTGCTGTATAGTTCTACCTACACTGCACTGGATGGCAAAATAGGGTATGTGGGCTTCAGGATGCAGGCGGGTAATGACTACTACTATGGCTGGATGAAAATATCGGTATCGGCAACGGCGGGTATTACCTTGCTGGAATACCAGTATTGCAACAGGCCCAATACGGGCGTGGTAGCAGGCTCTGTATGCGGTGTGCCACTGGCAATAGAAGAAACGACGGCAGACAGGCAGCTTTCGATCTACCCAAATCCTACCTCAGGGGTTATATACCTGGAAAATATGGACAAGGATAATACGGTACAGGTATTTGATGTTTCCGGCCGTATGCTGCTAAATACGGAAGCGCATGATACGCACCTGGAGATAGACCTGAAAGCCAAAGGATTGAAGGATAGTATGTATATCATTAAAGTAATATCAGGTAACCAAACGACAGTGAAGCGTATTATTTTTTCAGCCTAGCAGGCTGAAATGCGCGCCCCGCATGATAAAAGCAACTTTTGCGTAAATAAACCAACAAATAAGTTTGGCAGGATGGTTTACAACCCGTACCTTTGCACCTCACCTCGCGAGATAGAGCAGCGGTAGCTCGTCGGGCTCATAACCCGAAGGTCACAGGTTCGATCCCTGTTCTCGCTACCAGAGAGGGGAACTGCAAATTTTCATTGCAGTTCCCCTTATTATTTTCGCCCAAAACCCTTGATACACGTACAAAGTAACGGAATGCTTCGTTTACTTTTGGGGTTCGACATTCGTCTTTTTTGCGATTGTAGTACACGCCCTCTGGAAATAGCAAATATTGAAGTTCCTGTTTATCGTTGTAATCGGCGGAACCCCATTCTGGAGCGAGTTTCGATGATGCTCGAAAGGCAGTATCTATATAAATATCCAGGTTCGACACCTTATTTCCGTATTTCGCCCTTTCCTTCTCAATTTGCTTCCTCTCATCAAGGAATTTGGCTTTGAATTTGTCGAACATATCCTTGGTTATTTCCTCCAGCACATACCGTTCTTCCAGTCGTTCCAGCTTCTTATCTACCTCAGATAACTGTCCTTCAATGTTATCAATACTCTCCTCATTGCGCTCGTTCTGCGTGTTGTAGTCAGCTATCATTTGCTCTCTGATGAGGTACTGCATTGCTTCATCAAATTCAAGTGTATATTCCACCAGTTTTTCGGCAAAACGGTCATTTAATGTCTCCGCCCTCATATTGCATTTGCAGCCTCTGGTGTTGCACTTGTAATAATACTTCTGGTTTTTGTAAGCCTTGTACGCTCTTAAAAACTCTCCGCAATCATCGCATTTATAAAAACGCTTTAAGGGAATATCTGCATTTTCCGGATTGATACGATACCCTTGTTTGTTCTCAGAAAGTACGTCATTGGCTGCGAGGAACATTTCCTTTGATACCATTTTCTCATGGTTGCCTTCTATCACCTGCCCTTCTAAAGCTGTATGAACCATTAGGCCACAATAGAATGGATTACGGAAGAATGCCGACATTCTTTGATTGCTGATCTTTAGTCCTTGCGCCGCCAGCCTTTGAATTATCTCCTCACTGGAAACCTTTTCATTCACTTTCCAATGAAACGCTTTCTTGAGCAGCTTGCCTTCCCTATTAAGCATAATAGACCGTTTACCGTTGGTCTTGACGATGTCATAACCAATTGGTGGTGCGGTAGGCCATTCACCGCGAAGCAGCATCTCTTTAACACCAGCCATGCATTTCTCCCTGCGTTGCTGGTTCTCATACTCGCTAAAGATGAACTGTATGTTCTGTTGCAGGCTGCCACTTGCAGTTGATGCATCTGTAGGCTGTGTTACGGAACAAACCACTATACCCTGCTTCTTTAGCTGCTCGGCTATATAGATTGCGTTTGCACCAGAACGGCTGAACCTATCCACACTGTACACGATAATGTACGAAATTTTCTCCCTGCTTTTCTTCAGAAAAGAGAGCATGTTATTAAACTGTTTTCTCTCATCTGTCTTAGCACTTTCAAATGTGCCGCCATAGTAACCCATGATTTGCAGGTTTCCTTTTTTAGCAAATATTTCACAAGCCTTCTTCTGTGTATCAAGGCTTAGGTTATTGTCTGCTTGCTCTTTGGTAGAGACACGGGTGTAAATAACGCAGTTACTGCCTTTAGCTTTTGTTTTATGTGAGCCTTTGGCAAAGGTTTTAAAGAGTGTGATGTCGCTCATGCTGCTTTAGTTAGTTGATTATCAATGTGTAATGCAATTTTCTTGCCAGGACTTTTGGCCTTTTGAAACTACATTATAAATAAACCTGGTATATCTCTTAATTGTGTCTATCAAATTAGCCACCTGTTCATCTGTATAGTGTTTAAATCTCTCAAATTTTCTTACCTCCTCCGGGGTAATGTCATGTCTCCTGTCATACGAATTTAAGCTATTCTGTTTTTTCATTGTCCGTGTTTTTTTCTTAGTTAAACCACTGTTCGTTAGACTTGACAAACACATGGTTTTCGGCCATGTGCTTGTCAAGCAATTCCCTAAATATCCTGTCAGTTGATAATTTCGTAGTGCAGGACTTCTTCTGCATCTTGAAGGTCAGAAATATGCTGTACCTGGGCTAAGTCTCTCGGATCATAATCCACCTCAATGACGACTGCATCATCATCCGTTCCCACAATGCAGTTAGCAAATTCTGATTGTTCCATTAGCTCTGCAACCTGTAAAATACCGACAGGGTCAATCCAAAATTGAATACTCTAGTAAATGTACTTTCACTCATAGGCGTCTGTTTTTTTGTTTTTAGTAATTGTTTCTCCTTTCCTTTCAATGTTTCTATTCAAGATGTATCATTCATAGTCCTTAGTTTAAAACGTGTACTTGATTTCTGTTAAGCTACGACCATCGCATACTGCCCATGTCCTCATTTGGGACAAACAGGACAGTTTATTCACCACAATCCCTGTTTATCAATTACAATCCCTGTATGGCACATTTAGTCGTTACTTCAGCCAGCGATTATACCCGCAGCTATGCAAAGTTCCGGCAGAGCAAAAGGCTGTCTTTACGATTATGAATGTTTCTATACGATTATGTAAAAGATTAAACGTTTGTACACGATTTCCGGCCATTTTGAGCCAAAGCTACAATGCCCGAAACCCCTACTTTCCGTATCCGGGCGTAAATCCGGCGTTCCTTTGCGATATTTACCGATACCGTTCGATATTTTACAAAACCCATCATTCTCTGCGAAAACTTTCAAATTCTTTCAAAAACAGACGTTCATCCCAATAGTTGCTCATCTTTACTATTGATCGGCTGATAACAGAAACTTGTTGAAAAGTCAGTGGTATATATACTACAAATGGCATACCAGAAAAATGGCTCTGGCAGTGTATTTCAGACGTTTCAAATGAAATCTAAGGATGTTCTAATTCGCACCTAAACCGAGGCAAAATGCAGTCAAATGGTAGAAATAAATATTTTTTTCTGTATTGACAAATAGTCTTAACCGAAACTGCGTGCCTAATGTTAGATTGTCAGAATAGACATTACGCAGATAGTTATATGCTGGTTATCTCTTCCACTCCTAATGTTGCAAAGGCTTTACACAACACTTCAATTTTACTCTTCACCTCACTTTCTGGTAAAATGATTTCAAAACATGCTGGTTGAGCGATAAAATCATTATTAGTCAATAAATCAAAAAGTTCCTTCTCTGGTGTTTTTTTGTTTCTATCGAATAATCGAAATTTATACATGCCTTTTCCTTCATAATATATATCTAATTCTGGCTGATTCTCCCTGTAATGAAATCCATGAAAAAAGAGACATGGTTGTTCTTTGTCTGTATTTACATAATGGTAATAAACACCTTTAAAAGGTGCGGGAAGTAATTCAGTCTTTAAGTGTAAATACAAGGCATATGTAAAGAGCTCTGAATGTTCTCCATTCATTTTAATGCCAGTTAGCAAATAAATTTCATCGTCATTTTCGAAGCGGATATATTTATAGGTTCCCAAATAGTCAAACATCTGGGGGTAAGCAATAAATTTTCTTCGCCAATCAGGTAAACTATTGTCTGCATTTAAGCATATAGTATTTAGACAGTTTAAATCTGAAGGATTGAAAGCTGGATCATCAATAACTTGCCTGAAAAATTCTCTTTTACCCTTTCTATGGTCGTCTCCTAAAAGCAACCTTTTCCAACTTACATCTCTTTCTCTATCTATTAAAAAGCTAAAATTCGATTTTGCATATAACAAATAGTCGCCTTTCGCGAGAATTGCCCTGTGTAGCAAATAATTATTTTTAGCTTCGGTTTTTAACCCATTTCCATCAAATAATGAAAATACAAAATTTAAATAGCGATCAAATGCTTGCAGATACAAATTATCGGACGTAACATCCCAGTCGCAATTCTTATGTGCGTCATAGTAATTTTTAATACCAGCAAATGCTAACGCAAAAGTAATTTGACCTTTAAAATACTGGTGTTTTTCTGCTTCATAAATTTTTTTCGTCCAATCTTCCTTTTTTAAAATCAGATGCGCTTTTATTTGTTCCTCCTTTATCTGGGCTGGATTGAAGCCACTAATGTTTTCGCCGCTGGTTAAGTATTCGATAACTTGGCGACTATGGGGCAATATTTTGAGAATTACTCGAAGAGAATTAATAAACTCTAATTCATTGTTATACGGTGCAGTGTTATCAGTTAAGTTAACGATCACGCGCATCCAATCTGCTAAGCCGTCTGCCGTTTTCCATTTAACTATATAGGAATAATACGCAAAAAATTTAATCCTCTCTACATAACCTGCATCACTAAAATTATTATTAATAATGTTATCGAAGGATTCAATTTCGTTGTAATAATGAAAACCAGATAAATATTGATTGTATTTATGGTCAATACTGATCAAGTCGAGGGCGTCAGTTAACGTTGCAATAAAATGTTTATTTTGACTTAAATAGAAATTGAGTGGCAGATTGTCTTGTCTATCTATGTACTTTTTAGGATCAACATAACGTAATGAATAACTATTGATGGCAACGGCACTAATAAAATGCATCATCTGTTTATCAAAAACATTTTCTTTTTTGTCTCGGAACGTCCAAAATAAATCTGCCCATTGAGTATCTATCTTATTGGCAAAGTAATCCCGAACATTAGGCGAATAAGGCAGTTTACCATTAAAATTATCCAGGTGCTGCTCAAATTTCGCTTTGAAATTTTCAAACTTAGTTAGAGGCTTACCTCGCGAGTTCATCTTAATATACAAGTCATCGGTAAGTCCATAATCTTTCAATGGTAGAAACTGAAAAGTAATGATCGGTCTTTCCATGTTTATTAACCGGTCATAAAAGCCGCCTGTTTCTTTGAACTTATAATGAATTGCGTCAAGCATACAAAGCATTGACTGGATAGTAGGATCATAATTCCACGATAGGAAATACCATGAGCAGTCTTTTATAGTTTTAGATAAAGCATTTTTCAGACCTCGGTCGGCTGGCAGAAGTGCGCCAAGCGAAATAGTGTTTTTAAACAGCGCATCGCAGAAGTCGGCGGCTGACTGACGGGTTTTATACGTAAAACGAGAGTAGCCGTTTTTTGCAAGTTCCTGTTTCAAATCTTCCATCTTGCCCTCTTTTAATGCAAAATACCAATGCAACAGGAACAGCGTGGTTAACCGTTGCTGACCATCAAGCGGAATAAAATTATTTTCCGCATCAATATCTCCATAGATAAAGTCAAGATCGCGGAATGGAACATTCTCCTGCAAATACCCATAAAGTGCATCTAAGAACCCGTTACGGACTTCTACGGCAGATTGCCTGCCGTGAGCATAATCCCGCTGTATTATCGGTATCTCAATGTTATACTGTTTCTCAGTAAATAACTTATAAAAGGTTAATTGCTCGCTCATTTATTGTATCGTATTTTCAATTTCGGTTAAGTAATCATTAGCGTCATTGTTGTTCCAATACATCACTTCGCCCAACTTTCGACTGTAAGCTTTTAGGAATACATTTTTAGTGCAAATCGGAATGAACACACCTTGTTTTTCCTGATTAATAATGTGACTTCTTTTTACCGGAAAAAATGCGTTCTTGTACATGCGATTTGTAGTTTCATCCAAAAGGGTAAGGTTGGATATATTGTCTATATCTTCTAAATCGTCATTTTCCCGGAAGTACTGCGCCAGTTTATCGTACAAGCTTCCGAAAATGCTATCGTCTTCATCTTCTTTTTTCACAATATGTAGCAATTGGTGGCAATATTCCTTTTCGGTATCTGGTAGGCTATTGCAATGGTTCAAAATGGCAACTTCATTTGTCCAATCAAATTCAAGCCCGGTGAAATACTGCAAGACTGTATTTGCCCAATTCAGTTTGTCTTTTCCCGTAACATCCTTGCTTGTTTGCGAACGAATGTGCTCAATGTCCCATCGTTGTTGATAGTAGTGATTAAAGGGAAATCGAACGCTACACTTTTCATTATTTATTATTGTTAGTACATTAAATAGTAATAGTACCTTACGAATTTCTTTCCTGCTACCGTTATCGAAATTAAGTTCGGTAACGTCCTTTACTACAGTTTTTCTTGCAATAGTTCGGAGCTGTTCCTTGAATTTGAGTTTAGATACATTATTAGATACTTTTTTGACAGCGTCAATATTTTTACCAGTGGCTATTAGGTAACCAATAAGGTGATATAGCTCTCTATCGTGAAACCACTCGTCAAAAGTTAAAAAGTATTGCTTAATACTGATCCAGATGTCATCTATTGCTCTCGGTTTACTTTTTTGCTGTTCAAACTCTTTATAAAATTTGTAAAAAGTAAAATAGTTCTCCGCATCTGCTGGTTTCTCTTTCATAAGGTCAAAGATGTATTCAATGCGAGTGTCGTACTTATCAGGCTCAGGGCAAATAAAATACCAGAATTCAGGATTTTGCAGGGTCTGCTCTATTCTATCCCACTCTGCAGCAATGCTAAGCTGCTTTAATGTCTTATTTTCCTTATCAAGAGGGCTGCTCGATTTACTTAAAAACAGTGCTTTTATCAATTCCGAGTTGGTCAGTGGTATTTTGCCAATGTTTAAACGAGTGAAGATGTCAATGACACTTGAACTGTCATTGACTTCATACCAGATAACCTTTGCTTTATTAATTAGTTTGTCGTAGAAGTTGGATTTGATAGCTGGGTTAGTTTCTTCCTTTTCTTCAAACCATGATGCAATGAATTTGTAAGCCTCATGTAGATGAAAGAGGTCTATATTTTCACCAGTCTGATTTTTGTCACTTATAATATCCAAGAAATTTTCCTGAGCCAGCCTCGTTTCAAAATGCATATGATAGATTCTCTTAGGCGTTTTGAACTCGGTTTGATTGAAATAATACAGAACGAGCAAAATAGTAGTAAGTCGCTGTTGTCCGTCTATTAACTCATAATTATTTTCCTCAACTTTCTTCACAACTATTGGCTGGAGACAATAAAAGGCATTGGGGTTAGAGTAGTCAATTTCGTATGTCCAAATATCCTCCAATAGGGGTTTTACTTGGTATTCGATTTGCCAGCGATAACCTCTCTGATAAGAAGGAATGTTGAAGCCGCACTTCAACAATTCGCTTATGGATTTTATGTTAAGAATATTACTCATTCTAAATAACTGTATTATATGAAGTGTAAAGTATGGCAAAGTATGTATTAATAGCCATTTCTGCATGTGACATTCAGTTTTATTTCTGTACAATTAAAGCGCCAATTAAGACGCTACCTGAAATTCCTACCGCCATGAAAGATCTCGCCCTGAACGGCCATATTTCGCTGCACCCTTTTATCTTTTGTAGCATAATTTTCATCGTCTTTTTCGTCTGCCCGCGATAAAGTCTGTATTGCCGGATTCGTTTCTTTTGCTGTTGTAAGTTTTTGTAATAATCCAGAGACATTGCAACATCGTTTAGCGATTACGTGAATTACTTCTCCTTCTATCTGCACCTTGCCCTCAACCATTAAAAGCCGAGATTGAAGTATTTCTTTCCTGTATTGGTCAAACAGTTTTTGAAAAACAACGAGGTTGGCAATTCCGGTCTCGTCTTCAATGGTAATGAAGCAAATCCCGCTGGCTGTTCCCGGTCTCTGACGCACAAGTACAAGTCCTGCCACCTTTACCAATGCCCCGTTAGTAAGATGAATGAGGTCTTTATTGGCAGTAATTTGGAGCATGGACAACTTTTCTCTTACAAAACTCACCGGGTGCGCTTTTATTGACAATGATGTTGCACCATAATCCTGAACCACATGCTCTGATAAAGTCATCATAGGTAGCTGTAGCCCCTGTTCAGAGGCTGTTTCCGGTTGCTGGCCTGTAAACATGCCCGTAGGGCGGTCATTTAATGCTGACACTTCCCAAAGTGCCTGCCGCCTATCCAAACCAATTGACCGGAAAGCATCTGCATCTGCCAGCCTTTCCAATGCAGCTATTGATACACCTGCATCACGCAATTCAGGTATGCTCGTGAAGGAAGAAGTTCTGGCAGAAACAAGCACATTTATATCCTCCTCTCCCAAACCTTTTACCTGCCGGAAGCCCAAGCGAAGCGGGCAATACTTTTCTTTCTGCGTGTCAAGTGTATTATCCCAATTTGAGTAGTTTATATCAACAGGCAACAGTTCTACACCATGCTTTCTTGCATCAATGACGATCTGTGCAGGCTGGTAAAAGCCCATTGGCTGACTGTTAAGCAAGGCTGCGGCAAACACGTCCGGGTAATTACACTTGATCCAACATGATACATATACCAGCAGCGCAAAACTTGCTGCATGGCTTTCAGGGAAGCCATAGCTGCCAAATCCTTCCAGTTGTTTAAACACCCTGTTTGCAAAATCTTCCTTATAGCCCTTAGCCATCATGCCGCCGACCAGCTTTCTATGCCAGTCACTTACTTTGCCTTTCGCCTTGAAAGTCGCCATACTTCTCCGCAAGCCATCTGCCTCTGCCGGAGTAAAACCAGCAGCCACAATAGCAATCTCCATTGCCTGCTCCTGGAATAGTGGTACGCCCAACGTCCGGCCTAAAATTTCTTCCAGTTCTTTTGATGGATATTCTATGGGTTCTTCTCCATTGCGGCGGCGCAGGTACGGATGCACCATATCACCCTGAATAGGCCCCGGTCTTACAATAGCCACTTCAATTACCAGATCATAAAAGCATTTTGGGCGCAAACGCGGCAGCATAGACATCTGCGCCCGGCTTTCAATCTGAAATACACCGATAGTATCGGCATGGCAAATCATTTCGTAAACTGCCGGATCATCCTTTTCATTTATTTTAGCTAATGTCAGGTTTAAGTTGTAATGCTGTTTTGCAAGGTCAAAAGCCTTGCGAATACAGGTAAGCATACCGAGCGCAAGTACATCCACTTTCAGAAATCCCAATGCTTCTATATCATCCTTATTCCATTCAATACAGGT
>JAOQAP010000105.1 GCA_025963465.1 Flavipsychrobacter sp. | reverse complement strand
TTTCTCTCCCGAGGTAAATAGCCAGCCAGATGCGGTAAGTAATTTCTTCCCGGTAAGGGCGGGGCATGTGCGTATCACTCACCTATACATCACTGATGCATTCGGGCAGGTGCAAAAAATAATAGATACAACAAACAATAACGAAGCGAAAGAAATGATCACGGCAGCGAAAGGAACTGTTTATACAGGAGTAAACCTTGCTGCAGGCGAAAGAGTGTCTGATCCGTTTACTTTCAGGCTTTCACCGCGTATCATCCAACCTTCACGCTTGTTGTTCCGGTGGATGAATGCTGCTGCTGACACATTTGAAGAAAGCACTACAGATCCTGCAACAACACCATTGTGTGGCTGGGTATTACCAGACTTTTTGAGTAGAAGCCTTGTAATATATGATGCATCGGGAAAAGGTTGTGGTTCAGTAAGTGTTTTAAACAATAAAATAAGCTGGCAGGCAATGCCCGGCGCTGATAATGCGGCAACACCTGCAGGTAGCATTAATAACAGGTTCCTTCTTGACTTTGTGAACGGGCTGCTTAACAATAGCAGTAATACAAAAGATAAATTGCTTACAGACTTTTTCGATCTGTGTATTGGCCGGGCAAATTATATCAGCTCTTCTTCATCAAATCATTACCCGGGTATAGCAGGGCTCACTGGCCAGCCATTGGCCCTTGTTCGTGCGGCTCTGAAATTTGAGCTTCTCGGCCTGCCTGCACAGCCACAGAACTGGACAGAAGGGTACAGTCCGGAAATTAAAGACACACCGACAGGATTAGCGGGGATACAATTTCCTGTGTCATTAGGTGATACGCGCAACAGCAAAGACGGGCTGATAGGCTATTATACAGATGCCGGGTTTGATAATATGCGTGTCTCATTTGGCAGTGATCTGAAAGATAAGAACAGTTATTTTGTAAAAGAAGACATAGCATTGTCCTTCTCCCCCGGCGAACGACAGACAGGCCTTACACTATTGATAGACCCACGTGGCGGTGTACAGGCTGACTGTGGCATACTGCCATCAAAGTATATTGACCTGCCTGCAGTTTATAAAGAAGACAGTGTGAAAAATATAGCACTTCACTTGCTCGTCGCCCCGTTCCTAAGCCTTCCTGATGCGCCTGAAATTCCTGTAAGTACAGAACAGGGCAGCCATTGGTTACTGTTGCAAAATAAAGCCGGGAACAGGATAAATACATAAGTTGGCAAAAAAATCCAGTTGGAAGCTAATTCATTAAACAGGCAGGCGATCATGGAAGGTTACCTGGTGCTGAAAAAGGACAGGACAGGAAAATGATATAACCTGAAAAAAACAAAAAAGATATGGCAACTTTTACTTTGAGACCATTGAATAATGGTATTGAAAAATCAAAAAAGAATAACGTACTTGAGTTCTGCATTGAAACAGAAGATGGGAAGAGTATTGAATTCAAAGATGTAGAGATCGATCTTTCGGGCTTTGGAAACAGCATAGACTGGACAATGACAGAACATTCAATGGATGAATTTTCTTCTGAAATAAAGGATGGAAAACTTATGTTTACCTCCAGGTCAATGCTTTCTTTCACAGAGCGCACAGAGTTTAAGTTTAGTATAGAAAACATTGAACAAAAAGGCAATACCACGCCCAGCGTAAATATCGGATTTATACTATGGGATGCAGATGAAAAAATGACAGCCCACACTTATATAGGCAGCACAGCAATAATACACGAGAAGATACCTACTGTAACTAACTTTAAGCTGGACCCTTCTATTGTTAAAAATAATGAACAGCTGGAGCTTTCTTTTAAGTGCACAGGCATAGACTACTACAGGATCACCTATTATAATGGTAAAGGAATAAATAGAAAGCTTCCGGATATAGTTAACAATGAATGTGAGGGTACGCTGAAGATCACGTCTCTGTATGGTAAAGACACTAACGATGAAGCTGCATTTCGCATCATTGCAAAGTCAGGTAATATTTATGCGTCTGAAGACTGTGTCAAGACCGTAAAAATATTCGGTAGTGGTTGGGAGAAAATGATACCGAATGACGACAGATCAGGAGATGCTGATACAAGCAGCGTTCTGGATCTTGTACTGAATACCGAAGATGAAAAAATGTGGGTATTTGCAAAAAATGACGCAGGGGCAATTCATTTATGGAAAACAAATGATGGCCTCAAATGGAGACCGCATGTGGTGAATAATGAAAAGGTGAACATACCTAAACAATTTGTGCATCATCCGGCAGTTCATTTTAAGGAGCGGATATACTTTGTTTGTGGCAGTAAGCTGGACGTTGGCAAATGTTCGGCAGAATTAAACGTGCTTGATTATAAAAATAACAGGCCAGTATATACTATTGCTGTACCGGGTAATATAGGGGCCCGCAGTCTTCATTCCTGTGTAGTATTCAATAGTTGTATTTGGGTGATAGGAGGTGTGGATGAAAATGGGAATGGGCTAAATGATATATGGAGATTTACAGGAACTGAATGGATATCAGTTCCTGTGCCTGCAAATTTTCCGAAACGTTGCAGCTTTTCAGCAACAGTGCATATACACGATGGCAGGGAAAGCATATGGATTGCCGGAGGCTATGATAGCTATGAAGGCAGTGTAGTGCAGGATATATGGGCATACAACCTGCCGGATCCGAATAATGCCGGTGCACCAGCTAAATGGGAGCTTATTCAATCAGTGAATGGCAGCACCGCCATTCCTTTAAAAATAACGAATTCATGGCTTAAAGCTACATCACTAACTTCATTGAGGCGAATAAACGGAACATACACGCTGGCACTGATCAGCACTATCCGTGAGAAGAATGGCAATATCGGTACTAATCTCAGGTTTTTGAGGAAAGGAGAGACCACGCCTGTCAGCGAAAAATTTGTGAATCCTTATACTCTTATGGAAAACAGCAGCAACGCATCCCCTGATCTGGCTGAGGTTTTGGACGACAAGTTCGTTTTTTCATCATTGGGCTTTAATGGCTGTATATGGATAATGGCGATTGGCTATAAAACTGAAGATAGTATGAGCTATACACAATTGAATTTTACCTGTCTGTAAATTATTTGATAAAATAATTTTACTTAAAACAATGAACAAACATTCAAACATGAACCAGAATATACTAAATACCGGTGGTTACAGATCCATAAAAGGTATCCGCATCCTTTTTTATGCTTTAATAATAGCTCTTCCTGTTCGTTTATATGCGCAAACCAGTCCCGGAGTTGTGAGGGCAATGACCATACTCTCTTCCAATGATATTCCGGTGAACAGGTTAACTGTGAACGATAATGAACTGGTATTGTCGGGTAATACTGACGAGCAGGGAGCTGTATCGTGGAACAGCGTAGCATACCTGCATTTCAATCTTCGCTCCATTCCTGAAAATGCTGTTATAACAAGCGTATCGCTGAGGTTATTTCTAAAGAGCAAGATGAGTGGCGGTGACGAACAATTTATTAAAGTGTTCGATCTTAAGGACCAGAAAACAGCTAAATGGTCGTCGTCGTTCAATTGGCAGGGCCAGCCGGTATCTAATGCAGATGTATCGAAATTATCTGCTATTGCAAGCTCCAAAGTACGTCCGGCTGATATAGGTAAAAGCATCAATTTCAAGCTTAATGCTGATAACTATAATAAACTGGTGAAAGCAGATAGCGGAAATGTCTTTTTGATGCTGGCAGCAGGATCTCAGCAATATAGTTATTATTCAAGCAGATCAGATAATATCAGGATGAGGCCAAGACTGGTAATAGAGTACTATATGCTGCACCAATTGCAATACAGCAACTGGTCGCAGTATAAATATGACGCACAGCATACAGGCCAGTTATCCTGGCAGACAAATTGTGCTGCAAAAGAATATAAAATGCAGGAATTATTTAAAAACCAGGGTGCAAATTATGTAAGTAGTGATCCTATCATTTGCAACGGAGTAGTAGTGTTTAATTACCAGGGTTCTGATGAAAAGAAGTTTTCAATAAAGGCATGCACAGAAAATGGCAGGCAAATCGATGAGCTGGAAGAGCAGGGAAACAGCCAGCAACTAATTGCAGACAGGTTAAATAACATATACCTGTTAAAAGGATCGACCGGTGACAATATTAAAATGATCCGATTTAATAACAACAAATTTGTACCTCTTTATACAAAGGCATTACCTGAAAATGCAAAAAGCACCACCACGCCTGTAGTAGGGTTTGATGGAAGCCTTTACCTTTCAACTGACAAAGGGTTGTATGCGTATACACCATTCCCTGAATTTAAGATAAAGTGGAAATACCCCCTGGACGGTGATAGCAAATACGGAACGGCAACATTAAGTGAAGATGAAAAGACACTCTTTGTATATAACGGCAAAGGAAGGTTAACAGCGATCGATAATATGCTGGGCACATGGAAGTGGGAAAGGCAGATGACGGGCTATGAAAATAACATTCCTGTAGCATCAGTACGGTCAGGAAAAGTGTGCATAACAGATGGGTACAGGCAGGGACGTGTATTTTATATGCTGGATGCAGCTACAGGTAATAAAATAGTTACTGACTCCGGCGCTGACAATACCAGGTCTCAACCTATTATTGGCCCTGAATATGTTTATATCATCAGCGACCGTAAGCTGAGATCTTATAAGCTGTCTGATGGCAAACAGGGTAGCCAGGCATCTCCTGATGATCTGAATCCCGCAAGTACCATGGTGATGGATAAAAGTGAGAATATATACATACTATCCACTGATGGTGCAAAACACTCATTGACTACCATACCTGCGAACGGGCAAACCGTGGTAACTGATGCGTCAAAATACGGATACCTGAAAGGAAATTCATTGTTAGTGTCGCCGGGCGGTAAGTTGTTTACCAGGAACGACAATGGTGTTTATTCATTTATCCCTTCCAGCTTTTATCAGTCAGATGAACTTTCAATTGCATCTTTTGCGGGCAGGCACCTGTACAGGGCTAACGGAAAGATCAAAGTGGACGCCACGGAGATATTGTCAACTCAAAATGTGATCATGCAATCAGGTGCGGGAGGGTTTACTTTTAAAGAAGGGTTTAGAGTAAAAGAAGGAGCACAATTGCAGGTTAAAACAGGATTTTATTTTATTACGCTCAACCAATAATCCGGATGAACATTACAAGGAAATAAGAACTATCAATATTCTTCATAAAATAAAACTATATGAACAATAAATTAAAGGTACTCGCAACAATAGCTTTAGGGATCACCACTACTACTTTTGCACAAAGGGACGCGCTGTTTATTAACCCCACCGGGCTTGTAGGTATGGGGACATCTACTCCTGATTATAATCTTACGATCAGTAATAAGGACCGGTTAGATAATAATAATAACAACGCATTTGGCGTGGATAACAACGCAATATTTTCTGCAAAAAATTCAGGAAATTCTTACGAACGTTATATGTGGCCAAGAAGGTCGGACAATAAAATGTGCATCAACTATGGCAGCGCCGGTTTTGATATTTGTAATAATGGCGGCACGCAGATAATGTTCATGAATCCGGATGGTAATGTGGGCATTGGCATAGCTAATCCACAGAATAAACTGCAGATGGGCGGAAACCTGCACATGTTTGGTAATGCAATTTATTTCAGAGGTACTGATCCGTTAGATAAGGCAGACATTATTAAATGGAACGCTGCGACTGACCAGATGGACATTGCGGGTTGGAGAGGAGTAACACTCGGGTGCACAAATAATGCATCAGTTAACCCCGTGCTCGCAGTAACTAACAACCAGGTAAGGGCACAAGGAGATATTTATGCAAGTGTAACAGAAGAGAACAACACAAATGATATCCATAATACAAAATACGTTGGGAAAAGGCGCATCGGCATGTTATCCGGTGAATTCACAGGGATGGAATTAGAAACTGAGCGGCATAATAGTGGTGGCAACGGAGGCGTGATAAAATTCTTTACATGGGGATACAATACTGCCAATTGCAGGGAAGCAATGAGGATAGATGAAAGAGGACGTTTGGGGATCGGCACAACAGATCCGCAGGCAATGCTGGAAGTAAACGGTTCTGTTGGGTATTCTACAGGTGGTGATTTTGGCTATCTGACCAAAGGCGGCGGCGGACAACATGGCGGAGGGCAAAACCGCAGTGTTTCCATCCTGGCATCAAAAGACATCTGTACAAAAGATCATTTTGTTGCTTATTCAGATAACCGTATTAAAACAGATCTGAAACGCTCTGTTTCTATAAATGACCTTGCTGTGCTTAACCGGCTTCAAGTCACAGATTACCAGCATATAGATAGTTTTCAGTATGGCAGCAAGTATGATAAAGGCTTTATAGCGCAGGAAGTAGAAAAGGTATATCCTGAAGCGGTAACTAAGGGTCAGGACTTCGTTCCTGATATCTTCTCAGCACCAAATAAAGTAAGGGCCAATGAAGGAACAGTAGCGTTCACCATGGAAAAACAACATCATTTAAAAGATGGAGATAAGGTTAGGTTCATTACAAAGAATGGAACAAAAGAAATGCCTGTAACTGTTACTGGTGTCAACACCTTTAGCATAAATGATACCGGTACAGATTATGAGCAAACATTTGTTTTTGGCAGGCAGGTGAGCGACTTCCGCATGGTGGATTATGATCGTGTGTTTACGCTGAATGTAAGTGCTACTCAACAATTATCAAAGGAAATAGATGCGCTTAAAGCAGAGAACGAAAAACTGAAAAAACAAAACACAGTAAATGAAAGCCAGCTGGCAAAAACTAATGTGACGTTAGCCGACGTGCTATCAAGACTGCAGGTACTTGAGGCAACTAACACAACTGCTAAAAGATAACTTATAAGGTCTGTTATTATTTTATGACAATTTTTGAGACCATGAAAACAATACTAAAAAATATAGCCTTAAGCGCATTAGTAAGTACCGTGATAATAAGTAGTGCAAACGCACAAACCGACGCATTGTATATCGCACCTTCAGGGAATGTAAGTATTGGAGCTGTAGGAACTCCCGGCTACAGGCTTACCTTAGGTGGCGGCTCGAATGCATTGGGTGTGGAGAATAAAGCTATTTTTTATGCCAAAAATAAAACCGGGGTCTATAGCCCGTTCCTATGGCCACGATGGGACGATAACCGCATGTACATGAGCTATGGAAGTGTAGGCATGATCATCAGGAACGAGGAAGATAAGATTGCTATTGCTATTGACGAGAAACGTCGTGTAGGTATTGGGGTTGATGCACCTAAAACAGCCCTGGATGTAAAGGGCAGGATCAGAGATTCTACAGGCTATGTTATGCCTGTAGGGTCTATCATAGCTTATGGTGGCAGCATAGCCCCCGAAGGATGGCTGCTGTGCGACGGGCAATCATGCAAAGCCTATACTGACCTGCAAAAGGTAGTAGGGGATAATGTCCCTGACCTCAGGGGGCGGTTTATTGTTGGTGTCGGGAAAAACAATACAGGAAACCTGACCAATTATAGCCAGAAACAAACAGGAGGCGAGGAGCAGGTAACACTCAATGTGTCACAAATGCCAAAGCATAGTCATGATGTGTTAGCGAATACTGCAACCAAAGGTGAAGGCGAATTTGCGAGCCAGGGGCGCTATAATATAATGGAAGGAGACAGGACGCCTGCTACCTATAATTCATTATCAAAAGATAACAGGAACTTCATAGCAACTGCCGGAGAAAGTAGCCCTCATGAGAACCGGCCGCCATTTTATGCGCTTACTTACATAATAAAATATTGAGCTGTCATTTAATTGGCCGGCTGCAGATACAGACAATTACTGTTTAACAAATCTTAATAGAGAACCATTGATATTTATAAGATAGATCCCTTTTGGCAGATCATTGACATTTACTGTTACCTGTTGTGAATTGTGCTGCTGGTTATATAATGTTTGCCCGATGATGTCAGTTATGACTACCTGTGTTATTGCGCTTTCGGACTTAATGGTGAGTTCATCGTTCGCCGGGTTAGGGTACATCTGTATTGCTCCATTTGCGGCAGCAGGAACGTTAATTTCCACGGGCAGGCATGCAGCAACATTCACATAAATGGTCGTAAACCCAATGGATATATTATCCTCAATCCTCACTGTAAAAGTATCAGGACCGGAATACCCGGTAGCGGGCGTATAGGATAACCCGGTAGGCATTATTGAACTTCCTGTCGATGTAGTTGTATAAGGAACCGTTGCACTACCGTGGAATGGTCCGGAGACCAGGGTCCATTTTTCTGTCTGTGAAATGTCAGCATCAAGAATTGTCAGCAGTGTATCAATTACCCTGGCAGGTGCATTCTTGCATACCTTTAAAGACTGGGCATGTCCTCCTGCAAAAGCAGGGATATGATTACCTGAGCTGATCTTGCGGATACGATGATTTCCGTAGTCAGCAAAATATAAATTACCAAAGCTATCGACTGCCAAGCCCTGGGGGCCTGCTATATCGGCGGCAGTTGCCGGCCCACCATCTCCGCTAAATCCCCCGATGCCTATTCCGGCAATGGTTGTAATTATACCTGCAGTGTTCACCTTGCGGATACGTGTGTTATAACCGTCCGAGATGTAAAGATTCCCTAAAAAATCGACTGTTAGTTCAGAAGGATGATTAAGCTGGCAGGCAGTTGCCGGCATTCCGTCTCCACTGAATCCTGCTGTACCATTTCCTGCAACGGTACTAATGATCCCGGATGTGTTTATTTTACGAACACGAATATTGCCCAGGTCGCAAAAATAAATATTGCCCATAGGGTCCGTTGCAACAGCAAGCGGAAGATCAAAAACTGCCGCTGTCGCTGGTCCGCCATCACCACTGAATCCTGCGGTGCCATGCCCGCATATGGTGGTCAGCATTCCGGCCGGGTCTATTTTGCGAATGCGTTGCAGTTTATCTGCAACATAAATATTCCCCGCATTATCCATGGCAATTTTCGGGCCGAATATATTTACAGTTGTTGCCGGGCCGGAAGCTAAATTAAAAGTTCCGGTTCCGGTTCCGGCAACGGTAGAAATGATACCCGATGTATTTACTTTGCGGAGCCTGTTATTCTGTTCATCACCAATGATCATATTCCCCGCGGGATCAAAACCGAATGTGGATGGATAATTAAGTTCTGCCGCCGTAGCTGGCCCGCCGTCTCCTGTAAAGCCACCAAATCCTCCCGAAAAATAACCATTACCGGCAATCGTAGTTATAATTACTGTAGTAGCAATTTTGCGTATCCGCTGGTTAGTTCTGTCAGAAAAATATACATTTCCTGACCCGTCTACCAAAACACCTCCCGGGTATTGTATTTCAGCGGCCGTAGCGGGCCCGCCGTCTCCACTAAATGCCGCGACGCCTGTTCCGGCAATGGTTGTAATGATCTGGGATGTTGCAACGTGTGGTAACAGCAAAAGAGCAAACAAAACTGCTGATAGATTAGATGTTAGTTTCATAGGATAAATTTTATATAATGAAGATACTGGTTTATTTTATTCATAGTATATCATTTGTATTATTTTTTTCCCGGTTAATTCCCCGGGTAAATTCAAATTCTATTCTGTTTTGAAAAATGTTTAATTGCACAAGCCTGGTTTACCTCATATCCGGAGGTGGGTTTTTGGAGCATAGTAACAGGTGGATTCTAAGATAGCTGTGTTGTCAACTAATTCATTTAGCGGTGAGTATGGATTGGCAAGTAGATAAACCTTCCGCAAAAATTATATAATATTGTAGCAGTGGCCCATTTGCCGTACCAAACTAATTTATTAATGCATGCGGATATTTAAACATTGGTTCAGCATACTGATGTTACCAGCACTTTGTCTTGCTTGCATCCCGGTGTATGCGCAAAACTCTGCCGACGCTATAAAGCACAAGATAGCCGCATACCATAAAACTGATTCGGGCTTAGTGCAGTTGCATCTCGACCTTGCCCGCGCATATCTTAACGTGCAAAGCGATTCGTCGCTGAAATATTCTGCTATAGCTAAAGACCTTGCCGAAAAAGTAAAGGATCGCAGGCTGCTGCTTGCCTCGTTAAATTTATACGGGCAATGCCTCGCAGACAAAGGCGACTTGCCACGCTCGTTACAAATATTTCAGCAAGCCGAAAAACTGACCTCGACAGATAAAGAACGTGCTGAGATCATCCGTAACCAGGGCAATATCACTATAGAAATGGGTAAAGGTGATGAAGCCATAGTCTTGTATAAAAAGGCATTGAAATATGCTGAGCTGGCTAATGATAAATTCGGGATGGCCACCACCACATCAAATATATCGTATGTGTACCGGCAGCAAGGTAAATACGAAGATGCGGCAGCCTGGCAGATAAAGGCTATAAAAATCGCTGAAGAACTGAATAACCCTACTGTGCTGGCCGGTTGCAATATCCAGCTAGCGTTACTGCAATATAGCCGCAAGCTGTATGATGATGCTGCCATGTATGCAGCAGATGCTTTAAAAAACTATCAGAAGCTGAATAATTTAGGAGGGATAGCCACAGCCAATAGCTTATTGGGCGGATGCCATTCGGAGAAGGGCGAGTACTATAAGGCAGTGCAAAATTTTATGGTGTCTTATAATACTAATCTGTCGCTTGGCGATGTGAAACGTATCTCTGCATCAGCCAGTGACCTTGCCGAACTTAACATTGATAATAAGCATTACGATACTGCACTTAAATACATTGATATAGCGCTGGACAACATCAAAAAAACGACAATAGCATACACGACTATTAAGGTGTACATAACGCGGGCAAAAATTTATACCGCATTAAATAGATTGACAGAGGCGCAGGCAGATATAGACCAGGCGCTTGCCTTAAGCAAAAAAGGAGGGTATAAGGATCTGGAACGAAAAGCCATGGAAGTGCTTGCACTGGTACACTCTGCTAAAGGCGATCATGCGTCTGCTTTTGAAACACAGTTAAAAAGTAATGCTCTGCACGATTCGATACTGAACGAGACCAACTCCAAACAGATCAACCAACTGCGCACACAATACGAGACTGAAAAAAAAGAGCAGCAGATACTGATACTCAACACTACCAACAGCATTCAGCAGCTAAACCTGAACAAGCAGGAGCTGGAGATCGAAAAGCGCGGCCTGTCCATAGAGAATCAGCAACTTGAGCTCAATAACAAGAACCTGCTGATCGGTAAAAAAGAAAGCGAGATAAAAGAAAAGGCTGCAGAAGCGCAACAGCAAAAGCAGCGCATTATTCAGCTTAACCAGCAAGCTGCCTTACAGCAACTCGAAATCAGGCAACGTAATATTTACCTGGCAGCGGCAGTATTGCTGATCTTAGCTGTTGCCGGCATAGGCTACCTCATCTATTCACGGCGTAAGGCTGAGGCGCAGGTTACCCTGCAACAGGAAATAAACCGCCAGCAGGAAATTACCGCACGCGAGATACTGAACGCTGAGGAACGCGAACGCCGCCGCATGGGCAGCGATCTGCACGATGGGGTAGGACAGTTGCTCTCATCAGCATTATTAACCATCAACAGGCTGGCCGCTGAGGCAGCGGGCGACGAGCAAAAACGACTGACCGGCCAGGCGCTAACACTGGTCACCGAGGGTTATGACGAGATACGAAGCATATCGCACCAGATCATCCCAAATGCATTGCTGAAGTATGGGCTGAGTGCGGCGATAAGGGATTTTTTAAGCAAGATAGACGAACGTACCATTAAAGTTTCGCTGTCGATCACCGGCATTTCCGATCGGCTTGAAGAACAAACAGAGACCATACTGTACAGGGTGATACAGGAAACCACTGCCAATGTGATCAAGCACGCACAGGCCAGCACGCTAAGCATACAACTGACAAAAGACACTGACGGAATTGACCTGACCATTGAAGACAACGGCAAGGGTTTTGATGTGAAACAACTTGAAAAAGCCGAAGGCATTGGCATGAGAAACATCTACTCGCGCGTATCATTCCTGAAGGGAACGGTCGATCTGCAAAGCTCCCCCGGCAAGGGTACGCTGGTGGCCATTTTTATTCCGCATGGATAAAATTTATTGCCTTTACCTGTGGCCGCGTAATTATGCCTGTCTGCTAAGGGCCTTATCTTTTGTTACTACAGGCAAGCTGCAAGGCTTGCCTTTTTCTTTTCCGGAGGGCTATTTTCAAAATAAATAATTCCTTCAAGGCTGTATGCCCCTGTATTACTGCTATGTTACTGATTTTTCTATTTTAAAAAATATATATACAATTATATTAATCATATCTTACTGTTTTACATCATATTGTTAATAACAACTGGTTAACTAACGTCCTCATATTAGACGTATCGTTTTAATGTACTTTCGCCGTCCTTGTTGAAAATTCTGTTAAATCTATAATATAACAGGTAGCAATAAGGCACTAATTAAGAAAACACTGCTTATGAACAAGAATACTTTACTCCGTTTATTGTCATTGACAAACTGTAAAACAGGCACTAAAGCTGCATCTGCGGCAAAAAGCAAAAGCTTTTTTAGTTTGTTAATGGTATCTGTTATGTTATTGCTAAGTACTCATGCAATGGCTCAAACATATTCGCAGACTTTTACATCAGGAGTTAGCGGAACCTCCGGTACACCTCAAGGCATAGCGTGGAATTCATTCGTTGCGGCTTTGCCAAGTTCGGGTATAACAGGATTTAATTTCAGGGGAACCAATGATCCTGTCGGATTGACTTGTACCGATGCAACGGTAGCACAGAATATTGCTGATGCATTGAGGACATCTGGTTTTTATTCCGGGACTGCAAACGGACATACCTGGAACGCAGGTACTGGTTGTGGCCCCGGTGTTTATTTTGAAGTAGATAATACGTGTAGCTGTGGGGCTTCTTATGCGCTAAGACCTACACTCGGTAATTCTAACTGGGGCGGTCTTAACGGATCGACCTGTGGTGCAGGTACTCAAACGATGACTTTACAGTTTATTAGCCTAAGCTTTGATAATGGATCTCCTCAAAGTTTAACTGTTTGTCAGAATGCCAGTGCTACATCTATCAATTCATTTTTAACAGCAACGGGCCCTACAGGCAATACTTTTACATGGTCTGTAATATCAGGTCCAAGTCACGGTACATTAGGTGGTTTTTCTACTACCGCATCTTCCGGTACTTCTATTTCGCCTTCAGGTACTACATATACTCCTACATCAGGCTATTCAGGTTCTGATGCTTTTACTATCCAGGTGTCCGATGGTGTCGGTGGCACTACAAGCACAACTATTAACGTAACAGTAAATCCTCTGCCGGGTGCAATAAGCGGAACAACAACGCTCTGTGCAAGTGGTGGAACAACAACACTAAGCGATGCAGTGAGTGGCGGTACGTGGAGTACCAGCACTTCTTCTGTAGCTACAGTAAATTCATCAACAGGTGTTGTGACAGGTGGTACGGCAGGCACTGCTACTATCACTTATACAATGACAAGTGGTTGCGGCTTCACTACTATTGGTGTATATGTATTGGCTCAGCCTACAGTAAGCGGTGGGTCTAATGTAACTATTTGTTCAGGAAATAGTACCCCTCTTACCGGTACTGGTGCAGCTACATATACATGGGCACCATCTACGGGTTTATCTGCTACCACAGGTTCGTCGGTAACAGCTAATCCAACTTCTACTACTATCTATACTGTCATTGGTACAAGCTCTGGTTCGGGTAGTCAGACATTTAGCTATTCGGGGAGTGTGGTGGCGTATACTGTACCCGCAGGTGTGACAAGTCTGACGATTGCTGCGAGCGGTGCACAGGGAGGTGCTCAATTTGCGTATGGTGCCGGTGGTGGTACAGGCGCAAATATGGCCGGTACTTTTAGTGTTACTCCGGGACAAGTGTTAAGGATATTAGCCGGCGGCCAGGGCGCATCAGCATTTTATGTCGGTGGCGGCGGCGGTGGGTCTTTTGTTTGGGACAACGCAACAAATACATTATTAATAGCTGCCGGTGGCGGTGGCGGTGCCGGTGTTCTTTATGGCCCGGGTGGTATCACAGGTGTGAACGCTACAACGTCAAATAACGGTTTAGCCGGTGGTGGATTCGGTGGAGGTGGTACTTCCGGAAATGGAGGCACCAATCCTGGCATTGATCATGCTGGTGGCGGAACCGGATGGTTCTCAGGTGGTACTAATGGTACGGCTCATGGATGTACCTTTAACTGCACAGGTGGTATTACTCCGTTAAGCGGTGGGTCTGGTGGAACCGGCGGTGGAGCTCCGGGTTATAATGCTGATGGTGGCTTTGGCGGCGGCGGCGGCGGTAACGGAAGATGTAACGCAGTTGGCGGCGGCGGCGGCGGCGGATATTCCGGCGGTGGTCCCGGAACTGATAATGGTACTTCTGTTGAAGGCCCTGGCGGTGGCGGCGGTTCTTATATTTCAGGTACGCTTACTTCCAGCAGTGTCGGAAATACGGGCAACGGAATTGTGACTATATCATATACAGGTACAACTTGTTCTAACTCCGCAGTAGTAACTGTATCAGTTAACCCTGTACCATCAGCAATAGGCGGTACAGCATCTGTATGCGTGGGCTTAACAACCACCCTCACTGATGCCAGCGCATTCGGTGCATGGACCAGCAGTGTTTCATCTGTCGCTACTATTGGTTCATCTACCGGTGTAGTGAGCGGTGTGAGCGCAGGTACTTCTACTATATCTTATTCTTTTGTTACAGGTTGCGGTGTGTCAAAGATCGTAACGGTGAATCCGTTACCGGCTCCTATAACTGGTGTGACCAATATATGTGCATCAGGTGGTTCTACAACATTATCTGATGCAGGCGGTGGTACATGGTCTACCAGTACTTCATCTGTTGCTACGGTAAACTCATCAACAGGGGTAGTGACCGGCGGCAGTGTGGGAACTACAACTATTACTTATAAATTGCCAACAGGCTGTATCAATACTACAATAATATCAGTAAATCCACTACCGGTAGTAAGTGCCGGCAGCAATGTGGCTATCTGTAACGGAGGTAACACACCACTTACTGCATCAGGAGCTACGATCTATTCGTGGAGTCCATCTACAGGGTTATCAGCTACTACGGGATCGTCAGTAACGGCTAATCCTACTTCTACTACAACATATACAGTAACCGGAACTACGAGCAACACTACGACTTTTAATTATACAGGTGCTGTACAATTATTCACTGTTCCTTCAGGTGTTACATCTTTGAATGTAAGGCTTTGGGGTGCAGAGGGTGGAGGGTCAGAAGACTGTAGCTTAATTATTAATACTGATGGAGGTCTTGGCGGGTATTCACAAGGAACACTTGCGGTAACGCCGGGCCAGGTACTTAATGTATATGTTGGTGGTAAGCCCGCAACATTCGTTGGTTCCGGTTCGCCAACAGCAGGATTCAATGGTGGTTCTAAATCAGGTCAGTATGGCGGCGGCGGTGGCGGCGCATCTGACATTCGTGTTTCCGGAACAGCACTTACAGATCGTGCTATTGTTGCCGGTGGCGGTGGCGGTGGTAATACTGGGTGTCCGGATCACGGTGCCGGTGGAAATGGTGGTGGCTTAACCGGGAATTCCGGTAGCAACGGTTCCGGTGGGTTTACACCCGCTGGTGGAGGTACACAAGCCGCTGGTGGTGGTGCAGGTAGTTTTCCTGGTAGTGCAGGAAGTTTTGGTGTAGGTGCCGGTGGAGGCAATTATCACGAAGCCGGTGGTGGCGGTGGCTATTATGGTGGTGGAAGTGCGTATGCTGCAGGCGGCGGCGGTGGGTCATCTTACTTAGGTGGTGTAACCAGCGGTTCTACATCTATAGGACTTCAATCAGGCAATGGTGTTGTGATCATAGATTACATTGGAACAGTTTGTTCTAATACTGCAACTGTAACGGTAACAGTTAATCCTGTTCCGGCAGCTATCAGCGGTCCTAACAGTGTATGTGCAGGTTCTAATATAACATTATCAGATGCTACTTCTTTCGGTGCATGGAGCAGCAGCTCTACTGTTGCTACCGTGAGCGGTGGTCTAGTTAACGGCGTTGCAGTTGGTACTGCAACTATATCTTATACACTGGCTACAACTTGCTATGCTACCAAACTTGTAACCGTTAATCCTCAGCCTGTTGCTATCAGCGGTACTACTACAGTATGCGCAGGCTTTACTACAGGCCTCAGCAATGCTACAGGCGGTGGTGCTTGGACAAGCAGCACATCTTCTGTTGCTACAATAAATTCTTCTACAGGTCTTGTTAATGGTGTTGCTGCGGGAACAGCTACAGTTACCTATACATTACCGGCGGGTTGTTTCTCTACTACAGTGATCACGGTTAATCCTGTTCCTGCAGCTATTACAAACAACAATGCGGTGTGTGTCGGTGCTACGAATACATTATCAGATGCCACAGGCTTTGGCCAGTGGACAAGTTCTAACACAAACGCTTCTATAGTATTACTTACAGGTGTGCTTACTGGTAACGCGGCGGGTACGTCTACTATCTCATATACATTATCTACCGGATGTTATATTACGGCAACGGCAACAGTTAATCCTTTACCTGGTTCTATTACAGGTACACCTACGGTCTGCGTGGGCGCAACAACAGCGCTTACAGATGCAGGCGGCGGTACCTGGACAACAAGTACATCATCAGTTGCTACAGTTGGTTTAGGTACCGGCATAGTTAATGGTGTTGCAGCAGGTACTTCTACTATTACTTATACGCTGGCTACAGGTTGTAACACAACTACACCTGTTACAGTTTATCCTTTACCAACAGCTATCATAGGAACACCGGTTGTGTGTATCGGGTTGAACACTACACTCAGCGATGCAACTGCAGGTGGTACATGGAGCAGCAGCACAACAGCTGCATCTATCGGTTCTTCTTCCGGTATCATGACAGGCCTTGTTGCGGGCAATCCTACAATAACATACAAGTTGACAACCACAGGTTGTTATGTAACAGCTTTAGGTACAGTTAATCCTTTGCCTGCGGCTATCAGTGGTACTACAACTGTATGCGCAGGCCTTACAACAGGTCTTAGTGATGTTGATGCCGGTGGTGCGTGGACAAGCAGCACATCATCAGTAGCAACAATAGGTTCTACTACAGGTCTTGTTAATGCAGTAGCGGCAGGTACTACTACTATTACTTATACATTACCTACTGGTTGTATCAATACAACTACTGTTACGGTTAATCCATTGCCATCAGCTATACTGGGTACTCCGGTTGTGTGTGTTGGTTTAAACACTACGCTCAGCGATGCTACGGCAGGTGGTACATGGAGCAGCAGTAATACTACCCTTGCTACCATAGG
>JAOQAP010000093.1 GCA_025963465.1 Flavipsychrobacter sp. | reverse complement strand
GTGATCACCCCAAGCTGGTCTACCCTGCGGATGCGGTTATTGCCCTGGTCTGCAATGTACATGACCATTGCCGGGCCGGGAACATCAACTATAGATATGCCGCTAGGGCCAGAGAGCTGCGCTGAAGTAGCCGGGCCACTATCGCCACTGAAACCTGCAGTACCTGTACCTGCAAAAGTGGTGATGATACCTGCAGTATTTATCTTGCGTATGATGTTATTGCTACGGTCCGCAACATATAAATTGCCTGCAGCATCTGTAGCAACAGAATAAGGATTGTTCATTTGCGCTGAGGTAGCAGGGCCGCCACCACCCAGTACACCACCTATAGGAGGAGTGCCTGCTACTGTAGTAACGGCATGACTGCCTGTAGCACTTACTTTACGTACTGCATTATTACCTTTTTCGGTTACATACAGCGTGCCTGTAGACTGATCTACATCAATGCCGGATATGCCATTAAACTGGGAAGTAAGTGCCGAACCGGTATTAACATATCCCTGAAAGCCTGCCTGCCCTGCATATACTGTTTCTGTATAAGGAGATGCACTAAGATCGACCTTGCGAATGATACTGTTACCTGCATCGGCATAGTACAAGGCAGGAGCTACGCCACCCATTACAGCAACTGCGGAAGGGAAACTCATAGTATTATATCTCGGATCAGTTGTGACCGGACCTGGTGTATTATTACCAGCAATGCCTGCAATAGTGCTCATTACACCCTTTGCATCTATTTTACGTATGACCTGATTCATACGGTCTGCGATGTAGGCATTGCCACCGGCAAAAGTAGTGCCTGTAGGGTGATTCAGTAATTCAAAAGCACCCTGACCACCGTAACCCTTTGTACCATTGCCTGCGCAGGTATAAGTATAACCGAGGCTCAGCCCGCCATGCGAGCTATTGATACGCCATTCTATACGATTATCGCCTGTAGCTGCTACCAGCAGATCGCCGGTGCTATTGAACGCCAGGCCTTCCGGCGCATTGAAACCACAAGCCGATGATAAAGCAGACACATTTTCCGCCCTGTATGCATTGGTACCTGAGCCATAATATGCATTGATCTTATTGGTAGTGATATCGATCTTACGAATACGATTACCACCTGTGCTTGTAACATATATATTACCCGCAGCATCTAAAGTGACATTGGTAGGATCGGGTATGCTTGCCAGGAGCGGATCACCGCCATCACCGGCATCTGTAGTACCGGAACCGTAGGTTCCTGCCACAAGATTGATTGTATTGAGGGTAAGATCAATAACACGTATAACGTTATTACCAGCATCAGCTATATATAATTTAGTACCAGCTGCGTTGATGGCCACACCCTGCGGGCCATCCAGTGTGGCAACAGCAGCAGCGCCACCATCGCCTGTATTGCCAGCAACACCTGTGCCTGCTATAGTAGTAACAGTACCGAGGAGGATCTTACGGATCGCGTGATTCCCTTTATCTGCCACATAGATGGCACCACCTGCGGAAACACAAATGCCCATAGGATTATCAAACTTCGCACCTGGACTGTTTGCAAAACCTCTACCGCTAACGGGCGTAGGATCACCTGCAACAAGTGTCATCTTCTTATTAAATTCATCCCACTTGCGGATGACATTATTTCCTGCATCTGCAATATAAAGAGTACCAGCTGGAACGCCCGGAACATAGGCAATGCCGGAAGGGCTGCGAAATTGAGCATTGGTAGCGGGCACCAATGGCGCATCGCCCAAATAACCGGGATAATTATTACCCGCTATAGTAGAGATGATGCCAGAAGAAGTGATCTTGCGTATGACATTGTTGTTGCGATCTGAGATGAACGTGGAGCCGGAAGTATTGTCGACAGCTATACCTGCAGGGGCATTGAACTCTGCAGCAGTAGCAGGGCCACCATCCATGAGATAGTTGGCATTGCCCCTGATACCAGCCACTGTTTTAATGACCCCCAATCCGTCTACCCTGCGCACTATATCATCACCCCTATCTGTAATATATAAATTGCCTGAAGCATACTTAACATTGTATGGTTCGTTGAGCAATGCCGCTGTGGCAAACACACCATCTGCAGTAGATGTTCCACCACCTGCAACTGTTGTAATAATTCCGGCGCCATCTACCTTGCGGATGCGCTGACAACTACAGCCGGGATAACCCATATCTGCAATATATACATTACCCGCACCATCGGCAGAAACACCGGTTGGTACGAACAACTGTGCTAATGTTGCCGCCTTGCCGTCGCCGAGCCCTGTGGTACCCCCTCCCGCGAATACGGAAGTAAGACCTGTGACCATGTCCACTACACGAACTACTTTAGCACCAGAGTCTGCTATGTACAGACTTGACGTTGTATAGTCATAAGAAACACCAACAGGGCCAAGGAGCTGCTGCATAAGAGCCGGACCGCCACCTGAATTAGTACCCGCCACCCCTGTACCTGCAACAGTAGTTATCAGCTGTGCGCCTACGCCGGAAGACAACAATAAACATGAGGCTGTTAAGAGTTTGCAGATAGTGTGTTTCATAGATCGTTTTATTAATTTTTGGTTGCTATTAATATCTAAGGCTATAAAACACTGTGGATAAGATATACAGGTTACACACCTTCAGTCAAGTAATTGACGAGGAGCCGGTAACGAATGTTAGTAAGGAATTGGAATTTATTAAAATAAAGCTGAAAGGAATGACCCTATGAATAGTCGCAAGCGAGTGCGCAATAGCAATGCTTTGATACTTTAACGATAGCTAAAGTATCAAAGCATACATGTGGGGTAATCTTAAGTCTGTTACAGATGGCTGTTGACCAACTGACGGCGGTACAACTCGTAGAGTGTTGCGGGAACTATATCCAGCACGTCTTTGCGATTGTGGTCTGTATGAAAAAAGGCATGAGAGAAGGAGAACACATATACATTCTCGATAGCGCTCTTTATAACATGATTACCTTTTTTGTAGAGTTGCTCCGCCAGTGCAAGGCATTGCTTAGCTGCATTCATGTTGTGGCGGGCAATACTGGAGGTAGTATAGTTAAGCAGCTCCTTAACAATATGGTAGGCGTTGTGAGCGTCTTCTTTTTTACAAATGCCTGCAAGCTCAGGCATGCTGTGCTCTATAAATTCCGGTAACTCTTCCTGGGTGATCATGGCGCAAATGATTTAGCACTGTATAGACAGCAAAATGGTGCCATGGTTTAATTGCTTATTGTTAAATTACGCGAAAGTAATATTATATTTTACATGCGCGAGTCAACCACCCCGCCTCGCTACTAACAGCTTCGCTGTTCCGCTCGTCTACCCCTCCTAAAAACAGGAGGGGAGCTGTGTTACGCAGCTCCCCTCATTAAGTATTATTCGTTTTGTGTGATATTATTGCATTTTGCTGAGGGCGATGTCCCACACTTCTTTTTCGAGGGTGTCGCAGGCAGCGTTCATTTTTTCGGAGCGGGCCACAATGTCCTTTACTTCTTCGTTGTCGGGCAGTCCCTTTGCATTGGTGATGACATTGAGGTAGGTGCCTTTTACCGCTGCCCTTGCGCAAAGTGCGCCTACGCCCGCATCGCTGGCGCAGTTGGGGTTGCCGGTGGAGGCCATATCTTTTGCCAGCTGGAACGACTGGAATGCCAACTCCATAGTGCGGAACGGTACTTTAATAGCATATACGGTAGCTGCATCTATTGCTGCCTTGCGGGCTGCTTTTTCAGCATCATTACTTTTTGGTAAACCAAAGGCCGCCATGATATGATTGTAAGCATTAGTGTCTTCATCTACCAGGAACAACAACTCTTTCATAAGCGCCTGCCCTTTCTCTGCATGTATGGAAAACTCTTCCCAACGTGCGTCCCAGCCTTTTTTATGGGCAGAGAGATTGGCCACCATGGTACCTAATGCTGCACCCAGCACACCACAATAAGCAGCGATAGAGCCACCACCGGGCGCTGGTGTCTCCCCTGCTGTTTCCTGCGCGAAACGGGTGAGTGAAAGGTCTACCAGTTTTTTTGTAGTTGTATCGCGAAGACTGTATTCTATTATTTTCTTCTGCGGATCGAAAGTGCCCAGTTCATCAAGCCCGAGTGATTTGATAGCTATTCGTACCAGCTCTGCCTCTCCTACGCCAATGCTGCGCTGTTGTTTCTGCAGGAAGTATTTGCCGGCCTCTACCAGCGCCTGTAATGGCACCATACCCACCAGCTCGCTGCCCGTGACACGCATGCCTCTTGCCGCTGCACGGTCGCATGCTGTATCGAACAGGACATGCAGCGGGGTAACGTTCATATTGGTGAGGTTGATCGATATCTGCGCTACACCATACTCCTCTATAAACCAGCCTATTGCTTTTACGCTTTTCAGCAGACCAGGCTCCCATACCGGTTCACCGGCAGCATCTTTTACTATCTTGCCTTTATCGTCTTTTTTCTGGCGACCTTTCTCCCTGATGTCGAACGCGACGGCATTAGCACGGCGGGTAGAAGTAGTATTGAGGTTCACGTTATATGCAATGAGGAAATCGCGTGCACCTATTACAGTAGCGCCGCTCTGCTCATTAAAAATGGCACGGCCATAGTCGGGTTTCCATTCGGGCTTTAATATTTTGGTGCTGAAACCTTCGTATTCACCACTGCGTATCTCTGCAAGGTTTTTGCGATAATCAGCACTGGCGGCATACTCGTAGAGGTAGGTGGGGATATCCAGCTCCCCGCCTACCCGCTTAGCCAGCATTTTGGCAAACTCTACGGTTTCTTCCATAGTGATACCAGAGATAGGTATAAGCGGGCAAACATCTGTAGCGCCCATACGCGGGTGTTCCCCTGTATGCGTGCGCATATCGATAAGCTCACCTGCCTTCTTTATAGCATGAAAAGCAGCATCTATGACGAGGTATGGATTGCCAACAAAAGTGACCACAGTGCGGTTGGTAGCCTTACCGGGATCTACATCGAGCAGGCGCACACCTTCTATCTTTTCTATCTCGTTGGTAATTTCTTTGATGATGTGCATATTCCTGCCTTCGCTGAAATTAGGCACACATTCTATAATGGCATCTTTAAAGTCTCTCATTAAGGTTTGATTTTGAGCACGGCAAAAGTAGCATTTGTATGCTACTTTTTGTACCAAACAATATCCTTTTGAAACATTAAATATGACCTGATAACAGTTTACTTACTCACTTTGGTAAATATCTCGTTGTCGCTGATGGTGCCGAAACTGCGGGAATGGGTGAGGTTTTTCAGTTCTGTCTTTTTGTATGGGAAGTAGAACGTGTAAGAACCGTTGGTGTTCATTTGCTCTGTGTATGCACCTATCGCATCTGTGGGTAGTTTGGTGGTCGGATCGGTCACGGTGGCATCGAAGTAGACAACTACGGCTTTATAGAGGCCTTTGTTGGCACCTGCCCTGAGTGCGCTTTTGAGGTCTTCCACTACTTTCAGCAGTGTCTGGTTCTGCTTGCCGGGATAGCCTTCTACAGTAACCACACTGTCCATAACGGTAAGCGCTGCTGCGTATGGGGCATAAGCGCCCTGGCGTACCAGCATGTTCTCGGCATAAGTTATGGAATGATCTATGAGGTACTGCACCTGTGCCTGCTCGCGGGAGCCTGCAGTATACGCCGTTTTTTCAATGATCTGGGCACTTACGCCCTGATTGTAAGAGCAGGTTGTGATCATGGCGATCAGCAGGTACTTATAAAGAGAAATAGTGCGCATAGCTTCAGTTTTTTTGTAAACTTAAACTATACACACTATTTCTGTGCCAACATGACACATTATTTTATATTATTTATTTTCCTTTCGCCCAATCAGCCATTTTTTCGTGGAGGATATTAAGGGGTACACAGCCGTCTTTGAGCACCTCATCGTGGAAAGAAGCGATATTGAACTTAGCCCCCAGTTGCTGCTCATATTGCTTACGTTCTGCACTTATAGCCATCTGGCCTATTTTGTAAGATAATGCCTGGCCCGGTATAGCCATATAACGCTCTATTTCTGCCGTAGCATCACCTTCTGTGATGAGCTCGTGCGCCATCATGTACTTTATGGCTTCTTCACGACTCATGCCCTTAGAATGGATAGCCACATCTACCACCAACCTGATAGCACGATGTATCCCATCGCTCAGGAAGCCAAAGTACTGGTAGGGATCGTTGTAGACCCCGAGGTCTTTACCCAGTGTTTCGCAATAATGCGCCCAGCCCTCGCCATATGCTCCATACCAGATGAACTTACGGAACTGTGGCAGGCCTTTATTCTCCTGCTGCAGGGATATCTGGTAGTGATGGCCGGGGATAGCCTCATGCAGGAACAAGGTGGTCATACCAACAGCATTGAACTTCTTAGCATCGAGGATAGGCACATAGAATATACCGGGGCGGGAACCATCTTCTGATGCCTGGTTGTACTCAGCGCTTGCAGATGCCGCACGGAAAGCTTCTGTTTGCCTGATGGTGAATTGTGTTTTAGGTGTGTTGCTGAACAGTTTTTTCAGCTGCGGGTCTTCTGCCTTCTTAATGTTCCAGAAACTGTCTAACACATGCTTTTCGGCAGTGAATGGGAAGAATTTTTTATCTGTGCTGAGATATTTGAAGAACGCCTGCAGATCGCCTTTGAAGCCGGTCTGGTCTTTTATTTTGTTCATCTCCCCTTCTATCCTTGCTACCTCGGTAAGGCCAATATGGTATATACTGTCCGGGCTCAGGTTAGTGGTGGTCCAGGAACGGATACAATAATTGTAGTAGTCGCTGCCATTAGGCAGGTCTTTCAGCCCGCTTGTAGCACGGGATTTTGGCAGGTATTCTTTTTCGAAGAAGTTGTGCAGCTTGGTGTAGGTAGGATTTACAATGCTGTCTATTGCCTTTTTGTAGGCTACTGTGAGCCTTTGTTTATCGTCGGCAGAGAAGTTGTCCGGCATAGTCTTGATGGGGCCGTAGAATATGTTGGACGTATCGCCCTTTACCACTGCTTTCAGCTGGGGCAATATCTTTACAACCAATGAGCGGGGCAATACCCAGCCGGAAGCTATACCCTTGCGCATATTGTAGATAGCAGTATCTGCCCATGCAGGGAATACAGACAAACGCTTCAGCCAGTTGTCATAGTCCTTTACATTTTTGAACGGCTGATTGCCTGTGCCTGAACCCAGCTGAGGAAGCTCTATAGTAAATGCCCAGAACTGGGTAATAGGCATGTAGTGCGTAGGATATTGTAACCCTTCTATGCCCATCTGCATTTCGTATTTGAACAGGCGATAGCTCATCTGCTCGCTTTTGTTGAGCGTGGCACTGTCTACCTTGCTTACCTGATCCAGGTAGTTTTTGTAAAACCTGCCGAGGCTGTCCCGAAAGCTTTCTGCTATTGGAATAGTAAGGCGGTCGTTGTATCGGTTATCGCCATTAGCTGTGGCATCTGTAGGGAACATTTGCTGCTTATCTTCCCAGTAGTTGCTGAGTATGGCAGCCAGCTGTTTGCTGCTGGTTTCGGTAGTTGTCGTAGTGGTGGTGGTAGTAGTAGTGCTGTTATTGCATGACGCAAACAACACAGGCAATGCCAGTATGGCCAATATTTTTTTCATAAAATATATTTGATGTAAATAAACGCAATTGTTTGCTACCGTAAGTAACGCTATAAGGGGTATAACACATTCATTCGCGAAATAATGTCACCCGCTTCGGGGGTTCTTCTCCCCTATTGATAACTGTTGCTATAATAATGTCATCCCTTCGGGATTTTCCTCCATTTATTTAACATGGTGCAACTACCTTCCTTAAAATAGCTTATTTATTGCCGGTAAGTGTGCGGAACACGTCCTCGAGTGTTTCGGTCTGTGCCTGTAACGAGCTGATATTGATATCATGGTTCAACGCCCACTGCATCACTTCCCTCCTGAGCGCATCAGGATCTTTGGTCACCAGCTTCCATTTATTGTCACCGAGGGCTTCGTGCTTTTGCAGGTGCTTCAGCTCTTTCAGTAGCGATGTATTGATATCCTTTTCGAATGCAACTATCAATACATCCTGCTGTGTATTGGCTTTTTGCAGCTGTGCTATAGAGTCATCGGCCACAATCTTGCCATTGTTGATGATGACCACACGGGTACACATGGCCTGCACTTCCTGCATGATGTGGGTTGACAGCAGAACTGTCTTTTCGCTGCCAATATTCTTTATCAGGTCGCGTATCTCTACTATCTGGTTCGGGTCGAGGCCTGATGTAGGCTCGTCCAGTATCAGTACTTCGGGATTGTGCAGCATAGCCTGTGCAAGGCCCACACGCTGTTTGTATCCTTTAGATAATGTTTCTATTTTCTTATGTGCTTCTTTGCCCAGCCCGGTGAGGGATATCATTTCCTCTATACGCTTTTTGCTATCCTTGCCCAGACCGTGTATGCCTGCAGAGAATTCGAGGTACTCGCGTACATACATTTCATAATACAGCGGATTTGCTTCCGGCAGGTAGCCTACCCTGCGGCGTACTTCCATTGGTTTTTCCTGCACATCGAAACCACATACGGTGGCTGTGCCTGATGTAGGCGGCAGATACCCTGTGACCATCTTCATGGTAGTAGACTTACCGGCGCCATTAGGCCCCAGAAAACCAACTATCTCACCTTTCTTCAGCTCAAAGGAAATATTATCGACAGCTTTTTGCTCACCATATATCTTCGTAAGCCCGGCAACTTTTATAGACATAGCATTTAACCCGGGAAGGGTCCGTTTTTATCGTGGCTTATTATCCTATTTTAGTTCGACAATTTGTGGTCGCTCAGGAAATTGCACTTGTGGATAACAGTATCGGTCTTGTTCTCCAGCTCTTCGTAGCTATTGATAGACAGCATCTTATCGCTCTGCAGCGTTACTGTAAACGTACGATAGTAGTGAGAAGTATCAAGAGGATTGTTAATACTGTCGTTGTTGATGATATTGATCATGTACACGCTCACATTGCTGCTGACAACACCCAGCAACTTCTTTGGGCGAATGCTGCGCATATCCATGTCTACATACAATAATCCTTTTGTGCTTTGGGTAATGGTAACGGTATCATACACATCTGCAAGATTATCGCAGGTGATATAACCCGCATACCTGCCCAGGTACCTTGATGAGCTCAGTGTCTGGCACTGCGGCCCTTCATAACCCGTAGGGCATACGCACAAACCATTATTGCAGGAGCCGCCGTGCTGACAAGTTACGTTGTCGCACACGTTACGCTCACATGAGCTTAACAGGAAGGTCATGAAAATAGCAGAGATAACAGCAGCAAGTAAGTTTTGTTTCAAAAATCTCATCCGTGAATATTTGAGCGTAAATTACTGAAAAATTATCCGAAAATCAAAATGATTCCTCGATACCGGATGCTCGTTTCTGGATACTGGATGGTACTGTTAGGAAATATTTGATTCTTGATACTGGCTTCCTGATACCATATGGCCTGCGCTGTTTATTGCAGAGCGCGTAAGGAATAAAATAATCATTAGGCATTTTTTAATATATAATTAAATAAACGAATATATAATTTGGACTCAATTTTCCGAGAATGGTCATTATATTTATGAACCGAACATTAGCAATATGAAAAAATATCTATTACCCGCCGGACTATTTTTACTGCTTTCTGCACATGCCCAGGGGCAATCTGACATAAAATCCGAATATAAGGAACACGTAAAAAAAGCTGAAGATCTATATAATACAAAGGCATATGCAGCTTCAGCAAAAGAATACGGTTTAGCTTTTGAACTACTAGGATGGAAGGGAGGGATCAATGACCGTTATAATGCGGCAAGAGCATGGTCTATGGCGAAAGTGCCGGATAGTGCATTCTCTCATCTTCAAAAAATAGCAGAAAAAGGGTATTATACTGATGTTGATAAAATATCCAGAGAAGAGGATTTTAGTGCATTGCATAAGGACGCAAGGTGGCAGCCAGTTATAGATCTTGTAGCAAAAAATAATGAGGATAAGCTACCCGACGGCTGGTATAAAGCAGGAAGCAAGCCTAAAAGCTATTTTATGGGTATAGATAAGGGCGCAGGCAAAAAAGGGAGTGATGTGATGACAATAAAATCTACAGATAAATTAATAGATGGCTTTGGCACTGTTATGCAGACCTTTCTGCAGGAAAAATACCTGGGGAAAAGGATAAAAATGACTGGATATATGAAGACGCGGGATGTAGAGAACTGGGCAGTTTTCTGGTTGCGGATCGACGGCAAAGACATGAATAAGTCATTGGCTTTTGATAATATGATGGGAGGCGAAAACCGGTCGATAAAGGGAACCACCAAATGGAAAAAGTATGAGATCGTGCTAGATGTTTCTGAAAAAGCAACCGATATAGCATTTGGCGCTTTACTAAATGGCACAGGTCAGCTGTGGTTTGACAATATAAATTTTGAGATCGTTGATAACAAAACAGAAACGACGGGTGTTGCTAACAAAAATGACAGGCTACCTCAAAACCTTAATTTCGGGAAATAATGAGCCTCACCCCGGCCCTCTCCGAAGGAGAGGGAGATGTTGCGTAAAAAAACGCTAAGTAAAGGCCGGGGCTACAGTATCTAGTATCTAGTATCTAGTATCTAGTATCCAGCATCTAGGCAAACGAATTCCAGCCCTGTGCTACCAGTTTGTGCTTGTTGCCGCCCTTGGTGAGCATGTTAGCGCCTTCGGCCTTGTCAGTAATATAACCTATAACGCTAATGTCATTATTCTTTGCCACGCGCTCATAGTCTTCCTGGCGAATGGTGAAGAGCAGCTCATAGTCTTCTCCCCCACTGAGGGCGCATGCAGCACTACCTACCTGGAACTCGAGCGCCATGGTCTTGGTATCTTCATGCACAGGTATCTTTTCTTCGTAAAGGATGCAGCCCACATCGCTGGCGCGGCATATGTGCAGCAGCTCTGAGCTGAGGCCATCGCTTACGTCTATCATAGATGTAGGCTCTATTTTATGCTCCAGCAACCACTCTACTATATCTGCACGCGGCTCCGGCTTTAGTATGCGCTTTACGAGGTATGACTGGTTTTGCAGGTCGGGCTGCACACCGGGATTTTCGAGGAATATCTTCTTTTCGCGCTCCAGCAGTTGGAGGCCGAGATAGGCTGCGCCGAGGTCGCCGCTTACACATATGAGGTCGTTGACCTTTGCACCGCTGCGGGTAACATACTTATCGGGGGCAACCTCGCCTATGGCCGTGACACTGATTACGAAACCTGTCTTGGACGTAGTTGTATCACCACCTATAAGGTCTACATTGAATTTTTCGCAGGCAGCATATACACCCTCATAAAACTCCTCAACCGCCTCTACAGAGAACTTATTGGAAATACCGATAGAAAGGGTGATCTGTGTAGGGGTAGCCATCATAGCATATATATCGCTCAGATTGACCACTACCGACTTATAGCCCAAATGCTTGAGCGGGGTGTACATAAGGTCGAAATGGATGCCTTCCAGCAGCAGATCGGTAGATATTACCGATTGACGGCCAAACTGGTCTATAACGGCAGCATCGTCGCCTACGCTAAGGAGCGTACCGGCATTCTGCGTTTCATTGTTCTTGGTAAGGTGCTCTATAAGGCCAAACTCGCCCAGGCTTGCTATCTCCGTTCTTGTATCCTGCATTTATTATATTTATTGGAGGTGCAAAGGTACTTGATTTCTGATTAGTGGTGGTGAGGGTTTACTGAAGCGGACCTTCTGCATGGGAGGACGAAGCGGACGCTTCGACCAGTGTGGGAAGGTAACATTACGCTATTAACGTAACAACACGCAAACTAATTAATCGCTCATACTATGCTCGTAGCGCTGTAACATGTGAGCATGTGATATTGCAAGTCAACCACCCTAACCAGGGTAGCACTAAAATATAAATAAATACCTTCTACGACTTTGACAACCACACCTCATAATGCCGTGGCCGTGCTGTGCCGTTTTTAACTTTTACAGGCTCGTTCCTTATTGACAATCCAATATTGGCGTCCTTTAACAATTCTATTATTTTCAACGCTTCACCCCGCTCTTCGTCCCTATAATACCTCACATCACACTTTGCCGGGCTAATGGCTTTGCCGGTCACATTCTCTATACCGGGAATAATGAAATTATATGCTTTCAGTTTATCCCTTAATTTTTGCGCAGCTCCCAACTGCGCAGCGCCGGGAATCTGAATATATATACGTGGAGCAATAATATTCTGAGTCTGTGTGATCAGTGAATTGATCTCTCTTTTCTGGGTAGCATCGACATTTGCATTTGAGTGACCCAATATCACAAGACTTTTATTGACCACATCTATCTGCTTTAACAAAGAATCATATTGATCATGCGCAACACCAAGATTTGCCGTTGCACTATCCAACTCTTTCTTTTTATTGGCAACACTTACATTCGCGCTATCCAACTCTTTCTTTTTATTGGCGACATTTGCTTTTGCACTGTCCAGTTCTTTTTTTGCATTTGCACCCTCTATTTTGTACAGAATATCCTGATTGTGAGATACTGCATTCTGAGCACCTACACTAACTATCGCAATTAAAATGGCAAGTACACTTGTCCACGTACCTAACTTACGATAGGACGGGCGTTCCATATCGCCCACTTTAAGTTCCAGCTCCCGCACCTTTAATTGTAGTTCCTTTACTTTTAATTCTTCTTCTGTTAGCATAATAATGATTTTTGACTGCGGCAGTACCTAGTTGAAACTGAAATACATTTCAACAAATCTAGAAAATATCCACATATTATTATGCAGGTAAAAAACGCAAAAAAGGTTATCCAGAAGTTAATAGGACGAGCGTTGTGTAATGCAGCTCAAATATCCTGACAAACGAAGATCATTAAATGGAGGCACCCCCTTCCTGTCTCACACGAGTCAACCACCCCGTTTCATCCGACTGCTGCGCTGTCTCCCTTCGCTGCCCTCTTACCTCCTTCGCTAAAGCTATGGCGGTCGAAGAAAAACAGGAGGGGAGCTTAAATGCGCAGCTCTCATTTTGTCACAAGGTCGCCGGAGCAATAATTTGATTTATAAAATATCGCAGTATATTGGGTGTACTAAAACCATGAAAATATGATAGAACTGTATGAAGATGTATGGAAGAAAATGAAAGGCGCAAAGCAGACGCCGTATGATGTATCTGCGCCGCTGAAACGACTAGAGCGCGAGAACAAGCCTGCCACCATTGCCAAGATATATGACGAGCTATGGGCCAACCTTGTGCATGACGACATGATAGGTACAGCATCACTGATGGCCGTGCCGCACCTGGTGAGGATAGCCAGAGCGAACAAAATACTGGATATAAACCTGCTGAAACTATGCTGCACGATCCATTTGCTGAATGGCAAAAAGATTCGGATAAAGCTTCCTTACGGTTATCATGATTATGATGGTGTGTATAATAGCGGGATAAAAGACCTTGGTGAGTACGTTACAGAGAACATTGAAAAGGTGGGAAATATCAGGATGATGGACCCGGAAACAATCACCCAGGATTCATTTAAAGAAGCAGATGACCTGTTCAGGTATGCGCTGGCCACCATTGCAGTAGCAAGAGATAATTACTGGGTGGCAAGAACACTGATGATAATGGATACAGAAAAGCAGGTAGCCTATGTAGAGGCCATAGACGCACAAGGACCGCAAACAGACTGGCATGACATCATAGAGGACAACTGCGAGTATTTGGGGTATTGACAATGTGGTAATGCGGTAATGTGGCAATGCGATAATGTGGTAATGCAGTAATTTGAATAGCTATTGTGCTGATAGTTCCTGCT
>JAOQAP010000082.1 GCA_025963465.1 Flavipsychrobacter sp. | reverse complement strand
GCCAAAGTATTCCAGCACCATTGCCCTGATGCCATCTGTCACCATCTCTGCCTGCCGCTCCATAAATATGCCGTGCTTTGTCAGGAAATCGAGATCGTTGTTCGTCTTGTTCTTTTCTATCTCTCTTCTTACCTGCTTGTGACAGCAGGGCGCTACTACTATAAGTTCTGCCTTTGCAGCTATGCCTTTGGCTATAGCATCGTCAGTAGCAGTATCGCAGGCATGCAGTGCGATAAGTATATTAGTGTTCGCACTGTCATAGTCCTCAATAGTTCCCTCTACAAACCGCAGCTCATCAAACTTGCTTTTCACAGCTATATCGTTGCACAGCGCCACCATGTCCGGCCTGAACTCTACTCCTGTTACTTCTGCTTTAATATTCAACACATTATGCAGGTAGTCATACAGTGCAAAGGTGAGATAGCCTTTGCCACTACCCATGTCAGCCACTTTTTTAATCTGCTCTGCAGGAATATCTTTTATCAGCGAGCTCAGTATATCTATATAATGGTTGATCTGCCTGTATTTGTCCTGCGCATTTTTCAGCACATTGCCGTCCTTATCCGTTATGTGCAGTTCGGCAAGATATTGCTTGCCCTTCGCTGCGATGAGTCGTTGCTTGTTCCTGTCATGCTCCAGCGATGGTGCCTCTGCTTTTACAGGCGCAGTTTTCCTTATCGTTACTTTCTTATCATTAAAATTTTCAAAGATCGTATCGAAGGCTGTTGTAAATAAGGTTGCTACTTTAAAACCCTCCGAAAGTCCTTTATTAATAAGCTCCACGCCGTCATTTACCGCGTAGTTCTTCACTATATCCTTTGTTTTATACCTGTAGGTGAAACTTAGCTTTACTTCCTGCTTTACTATCGCCTTCTTTACATAGATGTTCTTAAGATTTTCTTCCTGTCCTTTATAATTTCCCATGGATACGGACACAAACGTATCATCAGCCAGCGCCTGTTGTATAGAAGATATAAACTCTGTGATCTTTGAAGAAATGCTCATTGATATAAATTGGAGTGCAATTTAGCATTTATATACTGCATGAATGCTTATATGGCTATTGACGAGTCAGTTTAGTCCCATACTGTTATTATATAAACCATAATTTTGCAGCATGGACATGAGCAATTATGAAAGAATGATACAATTGGTAACAGAGGTCTTTGACGTAAAGAACGACCCTGACCAGCTGGATGTAGACCAGCAGGTAATAGAACGGCTACATACCATACACCCCGCCACTCTTTCTGAAAAGGACTATGGGGAAGGCCCTGTAGCATGGATATTAGTGATACCCACGACCACCCGCATAATGGAACAATTCGTAGCCAGGGAAATAACAGAGCAGGAATTGTACAACCTCACACAACCCGGCGAAAAATTCGAAGCCGTATACTTATGTTCCGCAACTGTATTGCCGGAATACCGCAACAAAGGTCTGGCCCTGCAAATGACCCTTGAAGCTATAAAAGCAATACAGGAACAACATGGTATAAAAGCGCTTTTCGTCTGGCCATTCAGCAAGGAAGGGGATAGCCTTGCTGAAAAGGCAGCAACCCTAACAGGATTAACACTGCTAAAAAGGCCGTAATGACGGATTGTGTTTATATTTATACCGTGAAGAAACTGCTTCTTTTCTGCTCCTTCTTGTTATCTGCCTGTTGCTCTTTCGGCAATACAGATAGCCTGTTACAGGCAGCAGCACGTTTGAAACAGACAGACACCACCCTCGTATCTGTTTACTCGCAAACAGCATGGTCTTACCTTGCGACTAACGACACAACCAACACCCTGCTGTACTTAAGAAAAAGCAGGGCGCTTGCCGAAGAGCTTAAATTTGATAGAGGAATAATTGCCTCTTACAGTAATATAGCCTTATACTACACCCGTTTCGGAGCAATAGATTCTTCTATAGCCTACTTTTCTCTTGGCCTGAAGAAGGCCAAAGAGACAAACAATACAACAGTCGCCTCCAAAATATGCGGCAACCTGGCAGGGGCATACCTGAGTAAGGGCAATTACGCCGAAGCAATACAATACTACCTGGAAGCACTGCAACACCTTGAAAAAGCCAATGATCAACCTAAAATAGCTACAAATTATCATTGCCTGGGCATAGCCTATTATATGCTCAAAAATTATCCGTTAAGCCTTAAATACTACGATTTGTCGCTGGCTACAGGCATTAAGATCGGCACTCCTGATAAATCTGGCTACAACTATAATGGCATAGGAGTAGTATACAAGGAAATGAAACGGTATGACTCCGCCACCCACTACCTGGACATGGCACATACTGATGCGGAGCGCAATAAGGACCTGTACCTTTTATCACACAACCTGTCTGATAAAGGAGAAGTACTCAGTTTGCAGGGACAAATACCACAGGCGCTGGAGTGCCTGACCAAAGCGGCAAACATACAGGCACAGGAGAATGATGAACACGGACTTGCTGAAACACTGGTATTATTAGGAGATGCATACCTCAGCAATAAGGATTATGGCCATTCAAAAAAATATTTTGATTCGGCAAGGATACTTGCTACCGCTATCGGTTCACGCGATGTGCTGAAAAACTCATGGAAGGGCTTGTCAACTGTTTACAATGAGCTGAAGAACTACCCTGCATCACTGGATGCCTACAAACACTACTCTGACCTGAAAGACACCATCTACACACAGGAGAGTACCCGCCAGATAGCAGAGATGCAGACCAAATACAATACAGAGAAAAAAGAAAAACAGAACATTCAGCTGCAGAATGAAAACACGATCAAAGACCTGCAACTGACCAAAGAACGGAACCTCACTTATATACTTGTAGTTTGCTTTATTTCTGTCATCATTATTTCTGTTGTTTATTACAACCGCTACAGGCTCAAACAAAAGAACGAGATACTTAAAGAGCGCGAGCTAAGGGCATATGCCGTGTTGCAGGCACAGGAAAACGAAAAGGGAAAACTATCAAAAGAATTGCATGATGGTGTAGGCGCTTTGCTCTCACTGATAAAGCTGAATATTTCCAGCATCAACGTTGACGAAAGCAACCAGAAGATACTTATGAGCACCAAGAATCTGGCTACAAGCGCTATAAAAGAAGTACGGGGTATATCTCACGACCTGATGCCAAGTGTACTTGTAAAATCCGGACTGCAGGCTGCACTGGAAGAAATGGCAGAATCAGTCAATTCAGCCGGAGGGCTCAGTTTTGAATTGGACTATGCACTAACCGAAAGAATGCCGATGGAAATAGAAGGCAATATATTCCGTATAGTACAAGAGGCTACCAACAATATTATCAAACATGCAGGAGCCACAAAAGAAACAGTAAGCATTACTAACAAAAACATCGATCTGTCATTGACGATCTCTGATAATGGCAGCGGATTTGATAAAAATATTTTGTCTAAAATATCAGGGAATGGCCTGAATAATATATATTCAAGGGTAAATATAATGAAGGGTGAAACGAATATCATTACCGGTAAAGGAAATGGTACGCAGATAAATATTTCAGTGCCGTTAAAAAACAGGGCCCATGCCTGAACAGATTAGATTATTTCTTGTAGATGACCATAAGATATTTGCAGAAGGAGTGGCGAATATCCTTGAACCTGTGCCGAATATCACTGTTGTAGGCTGGGCACACAATGGAGCTGACGCGCTGAAATTTTTGTTCGAGACAGAAGTAGATGTAGTGATCACCGACATAGAGATGCCCGGCATGACAGGTATAGAATTATCCAAAACAATAAAAGAAACATATCCTGATGTAAAAGTAATGGCGCTCTCCATGTTTGATAAAGGTGAGATCGTACAAAGTATCATCGACACCGGCGCTGAGGGATACCTGCTCAAAGACATAGAAAAGCAGGAACTGATAGAAGCCATTGAAGCAGTGTATGGCGGCAGCTACTACTATAGCGGCAGCATAGCTGCAAAGATGATAAAGAGCATGTCATCCAAAGACCTGCTCACACGGAGAGAGAAAGAGATCATCAAACTTATTGTCAATGAAGAAGGCAATAAACAAATAGCGGATATGTTATTCATCAGCGAGCATACGGTAGAGGCACACCGCAAGAATATTTTCCGCAAGACAGGCTCAAAGAACATAGTAGGCCTCATAAAATACGCATACGAAAACAAGCTCGTATAGCAGCTTCCCAACCCTTAACAACCAAATATACCTGCAAGCAGGGATTGCAGCATCATAACCAAACAGGGACTTTTGTGATATTATTTATCACCACAAAAATTCAAGGTTATGAAAAAGAAAATTCTACAATTAAGTACCTTTTTTAGTTGCATTTTATTACTGGCCACAGGCAACGCAAATGCGCAATGGATGAAGGTAGGCCCACCGGCAGGGCCGGGTTTTAATGTATTCGGCATGAAGGTAATGGGTGCAGACCTGTATGCAGGCGGCATAGGGATTGCCAAATGGGACGGCACTGCATGGACAAATATGGGCCGTGTAGCACCAACGACCACTGCAGGCCTGGGTTATATAGGCATCAATTCGCTGGTAGTATTCCGCGGCGAACTGTATGCAGGTGGCGATATTGATTCTTTAGGAGGTGTATATATAGACCATACTATAGGTGTGGGCAAATGGAACGGTACCACATGGGAGAAATTAGGCACCAGCACTCACGACCTGGCAGGTGTTAAATATATGACTGTCTATCATGATGCGCTGTATGCATGCGGCACAAAAGGCATCAATAAATGGGACGGCACAACGTGGACCAATATAGCTACTAATGCAGCAACCTGTATGACCGTGTATCACGACGATCTGTATATAGGCGGTGGGTTCAGCAGTATGGGCGGTGCTGCAATGTCTGTTGGCCTTGGTTTTGCAAAATACAATGGCAGCACTTTTACTGCATTAACCGGATTTTATGATACACTGGCTGCATTACCGGGCATCAACATAGCAAGTATCGCGAGCATGATCGTATTTAAGGACGAGATATATGCCGTCGGTGCGCTAGACTATGCCGGCTCATTGTTCACAAGAGGTGCTGCAAGATGGAACGGCACTACATGGAATACAACAAACGGGGGTATGACAGGCAATGGGTCTTTCATGGTCAACTGTATGTCCATAGACAGCAACTACCTGTATGTGGTAGGTCCTATACAGAAAGTAAACAGTACAAATGACTCTATCTACCTGTCTACATTCTGGGATGGCAGTAAGTGGAAGCCGATGTTTGGCGGAGATGCGGCCTATACCAGCTTTGTATCTACAGAGAATTACAAGGGAGAGATATACACGGCATACAATGGCTTTGCTAAATGGACAGGTGCTAAAACAGCGGTTCCGGGACTGGAGCAGGTATCCCCAGCTATGACTGTCTACCCTAACCCTTCCAATGGCGTATTCCACATATCACTTCCGGCAAATGAAACCGCAACAATACGGGTAACTAATACAATAGGCGCCACAGTATACAGCGAACAGATAACTCACTCGACTGCTGATCATACCGTAAACATCAGCAATATGGCCAATGGCCTGTACTTTGTAGAAGTGAGAAGCGATACAAAAACAGAAACAGGAAGAGTATTGATACAAAAATAGTAGTGGTGTTAAAAAAAGGAAGCCTGTCACACATAGTGACAGGCTTCCTTTTTTATTATATAGTCATTACAATGAAGGCAGTACTAAGCTATTCATAAAAACATTAGCCTTTGTTTCATTGAGCGTTTTTAATGAATAGCCATACAGGCATACTATATACTTGCCGTCCGTCCAGCCGGTTACTTTCCAACTGGCCTTATCTTTATCTTCCCAGTAGTCTATTACACCGCGTGTCTTTTCATTATTCTTCAGATGATGGCCTTTGCCGTAACCTGCGGACTTAGTGATGTTCACCGTCTTTTTCAGGTAGTCCAGGTAGGCTATCAATACCTGTTCACTATTATCAAGGTCTGTTATCCTGTCTTTCAGCTTCACGCAAATAGTGCCATAATGCATATCGTCGTTCTCACACTCGCAGGTATACACGTCCGATGAGTCCTGGCTTTTAGCCACATCAATAGTACCCGGATCGCAGAAAAAATAAGCAGAGCAGCCGCTGGTGCCGATAGCATACTTTTTCAGCGATTGGGTATGTCCGTTATAGCCTGTGAGTAACAGCAAGAAGGAGATCGCAAATAATTTCATTGAGTAGTGTTTTACTTTTTAGGAGCGCGTTTTATTGGTTTTTTATATTTCTTCTTCATCACGTCGCTGTGCTTTATTTTCACATTCACCTTCTTGTTCTTTGCAGACTTTTCGTGAAACGCAGGCCCTGCCTCATCACGCTTTGGCAGCTTTATCAGCACCTCTTTCATCCGAACCTTCGGCTTCTCATCATCGGTAAGCACGTCTGATATCTCCAGGTCTTCAGGCAAGGGGGTGATAGGTATCTTGTAGTTCATCAATGCCTCTATCCTGTCCTGCGCTTCCTGCTCCCGCTGGGTAATGAAGGTGATGGCAATACCTTTTTTATCAGCCCTGCCCGTTCTTCCTATACGGTGTATATAGTTTTCCGGAACTTCCGGCGTATCAAAGTTGATCACGTGTGTCACCTCAGATATATCCAGTCCCCTCGCTATTACATCGGTAGCTATAATGAACCGGTAATTACCTGCCTGAAACTGATTAACAGTATTGAACCTATGGTTCTGTTCCTTATTACTATGTATCACACCTGCCTTGCCGGGAAATTTCGGCTCTAGTTCTTCATATAATTCATCGGCCATGCGCTTGGTAGCTGCAAATACCAATACCTTGGTCATATCCGGATCATCTCTCAGCAGCAGCTCCAGCAGGTTTACCTTCGTGTAAAAGTTAGGCACCTTGTACGCCGTCTGATTAATGTTTTCCAGCGGAGTACCTGTTGGTGCCGCCTCTACCATCACCGGTGCATTGAAATAATTATTGATGATCGCTTCTACTTCATCAGTAATGGTAGCGGAGAACATGAGATTCTGCCTTTTAGGTGGCAACAGGTTCAGTACATTATTTAACTGCGTACGGAAACCGAGGTTGAACATCTCATCCATCTCATCTATTACTATCTTCTTTACCGACTTCAGCCTCAGCGAGCCGTCGTATACAAGATCCAGCAGGCGACCGGGAGTGGCTACCACTATGTCCATGCCATTCTCTACCGCTGTTCTTTGCGGTTTCATTGGCACACCTCCATATACTCCTACCACTTCCAGGGTCAGGTAGCTGCTCAGTTTCTTCACTGCCTCTACCACCTGTACTACCAGCTCCCTTGTAGGCACTACAATGAGTACCTGGGGATACCTGTCTTTAGAGTAGGTCCACTGCCTCAGTATAGGCAGCAGGTAGGCAAATGTCTTACCCGTACCTGTCTGGGCTATCCCGCAAACGTCCTTACCCGACATGACCACAGAAAACACTTTTCCCTGTATGGTAGTAGGGGTTTTATATCCCAGGTCAGTCAATGCATCCAGTAAAGGGGTATTCAAATTCAAATCTTCAAACCTCATAGCACTATTTATATATAAACGAAGGTAGTTTTATTATTTCACGAACAAATAATCATTCTGATGGTATCATTTTTATACTTACTATTAAAAACACACATTATGCGCTACATAACCATTTTATTATCGTCCCTGGCCTTTCTCACACTGAGTAGCCTTACAAAGATAAAAAGCCTTACTGTTACAAGTACCGCATTTACCAACAACGGCAATATTCCGGTAAAATATACCTGCACAGGCCAGCAGGTGAGCCCACCCCTAATGATAAGCAACATACCGCCGGAGGCTAAATCACTTGCCATAGTAGTTTGCGATCCCGATGCCCCTACCAAGATCACTACCTCCGTCATCAAATCACAGACCGTAGGCGGCAAAAAAGGCAAAAAGAAAGTGATCAACACAAAAGAGACACGCACTATGGATGCCTGCACCGTAGACGGCTTCACGCACTGGATATTATGGAATGTAGATGCCACAGATGCGACACATACGATCCCCGAAGATTTCAGGGGCGACAATGTAGGCCAGAACAGTTCAGGCACTTCCGGCTACATAGGCATGTGCCCGCCAACAGGTACACACCATTATCACTTTATCGTCTATGCACTGGACACCAAGCTGAATATAGATAAAAATGTAACAAAATCAGCGCTGGAAAAAGTAATGCAGGGCCACATAGTTGCAAAAGGCGAACTGGTAGGCCTGTACAATAAAAGCTACAAATAAAATAACAGTGGTCTTATGGTTGCGGCCCCTCTTCCTGGGGCCGTACCATTCTGCGGCTGCCATCATACAGCTCATATTCCATCATGCGGCAATCTATGGTACTGGTATAAAATTCGATCCTGCGTTTTGCTTTAAGGCCTATCTTTTTAGCCAGCTCCAGGTTACCGGTAAATATATAACCGAAATAACCACCGCACTTCTTCTTCATAAAGTCGCCTATGCGGCTATAGGTAGCTTCCAGCTCTTCCTGCTCACCCAGGCGCTCGCCGTATTCCGGGTTCATGAACATGATACCACTGGTGCTTTTAGGTACTTCCGTAGCTTCAAAATCACATACCGAGAATTTTATCAGGTCGGCCACACCTGCTGCTACTGCATTTTTCTTAGCGTTCACTATGGCCATATCGCTGTAGTCGGTCGCTATTATCTCTAATCCCGGTACATCTTTTATCTGTTTGTCCAACAGTGCCATTTCTTCCTGGTACAGATCATCATTATAACCCTGCAGGTGCATAAAAGCATAATTAAGCCTGAATAGTCCCGGCCTTGTATTTGTCGCTATCAGTGCAGCTTCAATAGCCACTGTACCTGATCCGCACATGGGGTTCACAAATGGCGATACCCGGTCCCATCGTGTAGCATATATAGTTGCGGATGCCAGCGCTTCCAGCATGGGCGCACGCCCCGGTATCTTGCGATAACCATGACGGGCCAGTGAGTCACCTGATGTATCTATGAATATCTCTGCTTCCTCATTTTTCCAGAACAGGTGAATCACCACGCCGGTAAGCTCCGCACCGGTATTTGGCCGTGTTCCCCGCTTTGCCCTCAGCCTGTCTACTACAGCATCCTTCACACGCAGGTTGGCAAACATGCTATTGTTGATGGTATCGTTCATCACATTACTGGTCACCGAGAAGTAACCGGGATCAGGTATTATATTTTCCCACGGGTAGTGATGCAACGCATTGTATATATCATCTGCATTATCAGCTTCTATTTTCTTCAGGCTGTACAATACCTGGCTGGCACAACGCAGGTTCAGGTTCAGCTTTATGCAGTCGTTTATCGTTCCTTTTATCCGAACACCTGTTACAAACGTATCTTCTATTTCAAAACCAAGCTCCTTTACTTCCTGTTCCAGGTATGGAGCTATGCGTTTGTGGCAGGTTATCGTTATCGGCCCTTTAGTAGTAAATAATGACATATGGCAACAAAGGTAAGCATACCGCCAGTGATAGTGAGAATCGCCATTAATAATATTATTTTTGTATACCGAACAACATACTATGATATACATCACCCAGCTAATCTATATACAACAGGGAAAAGAACAGGTATTTCATGAGTTTGAAGATGTAGCTATCCCCATTATATCAAAATATAATGGCCGGCTATTGCTACGCATAAGACCTGGTACAGAAAGCATTATCTATAGCAAAGATGAAGCGCCATATGAAGTACATCTCATCTGCTTTGACACAGAAGGTGATTTTGGACGGTTCAAACTGGATGAAGAAAGAAAGAAATTCCTTCACTTAAAAGAGGAGTCCATCAGGTCTTCATTGCTGATACAAGGGCATGCATTGTGATCAGCTTTCCTTCACCCATAGTTTCAGCAGATTATTAAAGTGGCTCTCTTTTAGTTTGTAGCAGCCGGGGATCTCTGTTACAGACAACCAGAATGTAGCCAGCCGTGTACCCACCGGCATAGCATTGAGTTGGTTCAATAAGTGTGCGGAGTACTTTTCATACAACTCGGTCGACATCTCCACTTTATTATCCAGTGCATCCTCAAACACAAGGTTCTCATGAAAAGAATTATAAAAGTACACCCCGGTATAGGAAGTTATGTCCAGCTCCGTAAAATTGCCGTGTAGCAACTCCGCATTGGCAACACCCAGTTTCTTAATGGCCTTATTGCCTATGGTCACAAAGTTCTTTCTTTGCTCTATACCGGTAAATGTGCCCTTTGTGCAGCAAGCACCTGCTATACAGAACTTACCTATACCCGCTCCTATGTCTATTACTTTTGCGTTTGCATCCGGCGCCAGGAACTGCGCTGCCATTAATGCTACATTCAACGGTGTCCAGTGTATGTTAGACAGGCTTTGAATATAGATGGGCAACAATTTATCAAACGCTTCATCAGACGATAAAAATTCCTTCGCTTCTTTTGTCAGGTACATGCCACTAAGCTTTTTGCCCCTCTATAAAAGCCATTGGCACACTCAGGCACAATACCCCATGTTTACCTGCATACTCATTCAGGTTCTGCTCCAGCGCTGTAAATACAGCTATTCTGTCGGTCTCCGGTATGATTGCGAACCATGATGAAAGCCAACCCAGCTTCACAAAGTAATGATTGAGAAATGCTGTCCCGTCCAGGAATTTCATATCAAATGATTCTTCAAAGATCCGTGAAGGCTGTAGTCCACCTTCGGCAAGCATAGCAGAGATCGCTGCTGCAGTACCCCTGTGCGCTTCGTCAGCTTTCACAGCTGCAAGCAGGTCCGGCCTGTTCAGCGTTTCAAGTATAGTGTAAAATATGTTGTAAAACTCTTTCCAGTGTCCGTAAAGATTTGTGGTCAGTGCCAGCTTGCCGCCGCTTTTCAATACACGGGTACATTCCTTAAAGACCGCGGCAGGGTTTTCAAAATTATTAATGCCCAGGTTAGACACAATAAGATCTATGCTTCCATCCTCAAATGGCAGTTCCGCTGCCGATGCAGTAATTATTTCCGCATTATCAACATCATAATTGGTTATTTTCTGTTGCGCCCTGTTATTCGCATGCGCCCATGGATCTATACCTATGCATCTGCATGATGGCCCAAGTCTTTCAGCGAGCTCCAGTAACGGAAATCCTGCACCTGATCCTATATCCAGTACCGTAAGGTTGGGTTTAAGCTCCAGGTGTTTCAATAATAAAAGTCCGAATGATGCGCTCCACAATGGCAACTCATCGAATGTGCTCACAAATTCTGCACTATCTGTAAACTGATAATCTAAATAGCTCGTCTTCTTTTTCATAACCGCTGCGGCATAATAATTATAAATTTAAGGCAAATAAGACCATTCATTATATAGTATTTTTAATACTTTTGCAGTATCATGAACCATCTATTCCTTGAAACGCTTTGGTATTATGTGCATGGGTTTATCTTCACTTACCAGAACCTGCTCATTACCGTTATTATAGGCGCAATTGCCGGGCTTGTAGCCCAGATGATATTGCCAGGCAGGGGATTTGGTATGTTCGCCACGATGATCATAGGCATACTCAGCTGTGTAGTGGGCAATAAATACCTGAAACATTACCACCATTACCTTACCGAATATCGCTTTATGAATTATCTTATCTGTGCTACAGCCACAGCTATTGTCGTCATGTTTGTCATAAACATTATAAGAGGAGGAGAAGACAAAGACAAGACTCACTGGCGGCACAACTGACGCTTCCACTATACTCGAACAAATGAACATCACCACCACCAAAGACCTGACCTTACTACAAAAAGAGGCCATACTCCGGCTTTGGAACAATGAATATCCTGCAACCCTGCAATACAATACCATTGCTGAATTTGATAATTACCTGGCAGGTCTTACCGGTCACAAACACTACCTTTTAACCAGCAACGACGACCAGGTCATGGGCTGGGGCTTTACTTTCCTGCGCGATGAAGAAAAATGGTTCGCCATCATTATAGACGGCTCTTTACATAAGCAGGGATATGGCACTAAACTGCTGAATGCTTTAAAAGCTGAGGAAAACAAACTATATGGCTGGGCCACAGACTACAACAATGCGGTAAAAAGCGATGGTTCCACCTATAACTCCCCCCTGGAGTTTTATACCAGGCATAACTTCTCCATTCACCCTGATATAAGGCTGGAAACAGAAAAATTATCCGCAGTAAAAATATCCTGGAGTAAATAGCGGGGTTATGCGTCCTTTTTAGGAGGCAATTCAAATGCTACGGCCTGGTGCTCGAAATGTCCTTTGTGCGAACCGTCGCAAAATGGTTTATTGTTAGAGAGGCCGCAACGGCAAAGAGATACGATAGTCCTGCCCTGTAAGCCATATGCATTGCCATCTTTATCCACTATTTCAAAATCACCTTCGATCTTCGTAGAGCCGTTATTGTTTATCGTTATTCTTGTAGTAGCCATTGGGAGCAGTTTAGGCAACGAAAATACTAAATAAGCATCACAAAGCGGCCCAAAGCATCAGCACCCATGCCATATGGCATATTTGGCCTATTTTTGCACTCTAAATATTTTCATTTGAGTGCCTCTGTTTTCCTGATAACGCCGCCGTTTACACAGCTGAATACCCCCTACCCGGCTACGGCTTATCTGAAAGGCTTTCTGAACACTAAGAATATATCTGCTTTCCAGGCCGATCTGGGTATAGAAGTTACACTGGCATTATTCTCAGCAAACGGGCTGCGGCAATTATTCGCAGCAGCAGCCACGAATGACAAAGAGCGTTCAGAGAATATCACCCGTATACTGACATTGCAGGATGATTATATCAATACGATAGATGCGGTAGTTTCTTTCCTCCAAGGCAAAAATCCGACCCTCGCACACCTGATCTGTAAACGAAATTTCTTACCGGAAGCTTCCCGCTTTGCCCAGCTCGATGATCTTGCCTGGGCATTCGGCAGCATGGGCACACAGGACAAGGCCAAGCACCTGGCCACCATGTACCTCGAAGACCTTTCTGACCTCATCATGGAATGTGTAGACCCTCATTTCGGGTTTAGCAGGTACGCAGAACGGCTGGGGCGCAGCGCAAATAGCTTTGACGAGTTATACACAAGCCTGCATGCAGAATACACCCATATAGATACGATACTTATTGACCTTCTGAAGCAGAGAATAGAAGAAGTGAAGCCGCTTATGGTAGCTATATCTGTTCCATTCCCCGGCAATCTCTATTCATCCTTCCGCTGCGCGCAATGGATAAAGCAAAACTACCCTGCTGTAAAAGTAGTGATGGGTGGCGGCTTCCCTAATACTGAATTACGTTCACTATCAGACGAACGGGTGTTTGAGTTTTTCGACTTCATAACACTTGATGATGGCGAAGCCCCAATAGAGAACCTGCTGCAGTACATAGATGGCAAACGCCACATAGAAGAGCTGAAACGTACATTCACACTGCTCAATGGCGTAGTTACCTATATCGACAATAAATCATGCAGCGATTACAAACAAGGCCAGGTAGGCACTCCTGACTATAGCGACTTCCTGCTGGATAAATACATATCTGCTATAGAAGTAGTAAACCCCATGCACAGCCTGTGGAGCGACGGCCGCTGGAATAAGCTCACTATGGCACATGGTTGCTACTGGGGCAAGTGCACCTTCTGCGACATCTCACTCAACTACATACAGCATTACGAACCTATCGCCGCGTCCCTGCTTTGCGACAGGATAGAAGAGATCACCGCACAAACAGGTCAGACAGGTTTTCACTTTGTAGATGAGGCAGCACCGCCGGCACTCATGCGCGCCCTTGCCATTGAGATCATCCGTAGAAAAATAACTATCAGCTGGTGGACGAATATCCGATTTGAAAAAAGCTTTACGCGTGATCTGTGCCTGTTACTAAAAGCCTCCGGCTGCATAGCAGTATCCGGCGGACTTGAAGTTGCATCAGACAGGCTGCTTGAGTTAATTCAGAAGGGCATTACCGTAGCCCAGGTAGCAAAAGTAAATAAGCATTTTACGGAAGCGGGCATCATGGTACATGCGTACCTGATGTATGGCTTCCCCACTCAAACTGCGCAGGAAACAATTGACTCACTGGAAATGGTGCGCCAGATGTTTGAGGCGGGCATCTTACAGTCGGCTTTCTGGCACCAGTTCGCTATGACAGCACATAGCCCTGTTGGCCTGCAGCCTGAACTATTTAAAGTAACGAAAGAAACAGATGCCATAGGCACATTTGCCAACAACGATATAGTGCACATAGACCCCACAGGTGCAGAGCATGAAACATTCTCTGATGGCCTGAAAAAGTCGTTGTTCAACTATATGCACGGTGCATGCTTCGATCATCCATTACAAAAATGGTTTGAGGTCAAAGTGCCAAAGACCAGGATAGAGCCCGGCTACATAAACAGCATACTTAACGAAGAAGAATACAGCAGCGCAAAGCCATCAGCCAAAGTAATATGGCTGGGTAAAAAGCCAACTGTAGAAACGATCATCAAATCGAAGAAGGGCAACCAGTGGGAGCTATCTTCTCTCACCTTCCAGAGCAAGCAGGACACCCTGAATATAAAAGTAGACAAGGAGCGGGGGCAATGGCTGGCTGCTATACTCCCTGAACTATCTGTAAACAACCCAAAGACCTACACAGTACAGGAAGTAAAGGAAAGCTATGAAGCCGCAGGCTTTGATGACTTTGAGCTGTTCTGGGATAATAAGCCGGTGAATACCCTCTATAAGTTCGGCTTGCTTACCCTATAACCCAGATTTGACAACTTTTCAAAAGTTGTCAAATCTAAACGACACCCGAAGAATCTAATTATCCTTTTATTGCCGCAATGCAATCTGCGATCGTTAGCATCTTCTGCTCACCGGTAGTGAAATTCTTCACGCTCACCATCCCCTTCTGCCGCTCTTCATCGCCAGGTAGCAGCACATATGCAAAACCCCGCTTATTGGCATACTTCATCTGCTTGTCAAACTTCGCGGCATCAGGATATATCTCCGCAGCTACACCGGCAACCCTTATTTGTTGCAGCACCTGCAGTGCGTAGGTTTCATTATCGCCGCCAAAGTTTACCAGCATTGCCTTCGCTCCTACAGCCAGTTGCTCAGGGAACACTTTCAGCTCATCCATCACATCATAGATACGGTCTATTCCAAATGAAACCCCGACACCTGACAAGCCTTTTAGCCCAAACAGACCTGTAAGGTCATCATAACGACCGCCGCCGCCTATGCTGCCCATTTTCACATCTGGATGTGCGCATACTACTTCTACTATTACACCTGTATAGTAACTTAACCCCCTTGCGAGAGTCATGTCGATTTCAATGCTTGATTTAAAATTTTTTCTTTCAGCTAATACTGTAAAATAGTCAATCGTTTTTCTAATTTCATTTATTCCTTCTAACCCTATTTTGATATTATTCCTCTCAAATTCCTGTTCAAGGATATCTAAACCATTCTGTGATTTATTTTCGGCTATATCCGTTATAATGGGGGTCTGAGTTAATATAGACTCTCTGATAAAAAACGTTAAATAATTCACTTTAGCTATTTGGTCATCTGATAGCCCTTTTTGATATAATTCATTAAGAACGCCAACTTGACCAATTTTATCAGCCTTATCGATAGCAACTGTTATATCAACTAATTTATCTGGTGCACCACAATATTCTGCGATTGCCGACAAAATTTTACGACTATTGATTTTGACTTTTACGGGAATTTTTAGCTTATCAAAAGCCTCCATATATATACTCAGCAACTCAGCCTCATTAATTAACGATGTACTACCTACCACATCAGCATCACATTGCCAGAATTCACGGTAGCGGCCTTTCTGCGGTCTGTCGGCGCGCCATACGGGCTGCATCTGGTAACGGCGAAACGGGAATGCCAGCTCGTTCTGATGCATCACCACGTAGCGGGCAAAGGGAATAGTAAGATCATAACGCAACGCGCGCTCAGTAACTACAGGAGAAGAATACGGCCTGCTCAGTACATTGTTCCATTCCGCATTCAGTTTGTTCTTGTCTTCTTCCTTCTTTTCATGCAGTCCATTATTCAGTATCTTGAAGATAAGACGATCGCCCTCTTCACCATACTTTCCTGTCAGCGTCACCAGGTTTTCCATAGATGGCGTCTCCAGTGGCTGAAAGCCATATAGTTCAAATATATTCTTAAGAGTATTCAGTATGTACTGGCGTTTACGCACTTCTTCCGGTGAAAAATCGCGTGTACCCTGTGGTATTGATGGTTTAGACATAATTATCTTTCTTGTAGCGTGCTATTATGGCATCGCATGTTTTATCGATCATTTCATATACTACGCTGTATCCATCTTCCGCACCATAATACGGATCAGGAACACATGCGTTCTCACTTTCCATTCCATGTGCAAAGGATAGCTCATTCAGAAAATGATCTACTTTGCTCATATCTGCATTGCGGCCGCCAATGCGTTTTATTTCGTCATACACATCTGTGGCCATAGCATATACCTTGTCATAGTTGGCAAGGTCGGCGGCCATAAATTTTCTCGCTCTCTGGTCTGATATATCTATGCCATGCGCCAGTGCTACCTTCTGCGACAACCTGTGCGGCGCTTCACCTACGTGGTAAGATTCCGTACCTGCAGATTCCACCACCCAGTCCAGCCCGTGTTCTTTCACCTTATGGCGCATTATGCCCTCCGCCAGCGGCGAACGGCATATATTCCCTAAGCAGACCATAAGTATGCGCATAGCTGCAAAACTAATCAAAAGACGTGACGAAGAATATTCACACACAACAAAATGGCATCACCTCTTGCGAGATGATGCCATTTTTAAATAAACTATATATTATAGATGGTGTATAGCTAAGCCGATAGTGGATATTCCACTGGAAAGATCAAGGAACAGACCAAGCTTACGGTTGAAGTGGTATTCGGTACCTATATGTCCGTCAAGATACAATCTGCTCGTGCCACCAGCTGCTGTGTAGGTGCCATAGTAGCCATCATCCCAAACAGTTCTGCTGTATACAAATCCAAGTGATGCGCCCAGGTAAAAGTCCCAGTTAGGGCCTGCGCCTAGCAATTCGTCAAAATAGTATGTACCCTTTAATGCAATAGGTACTATAGTTCTGTGGTAATAGTAATGGTGTCCTGCATAATCGTAAAACCTGTCGCTGCGGAACGATGCTATACCTACAGAAGGCGCGAGCGTAAAATTCCGTGCTACATTTATCTCATAATTCACAGAAAACAATGGAGCTGTTTGCCCAAAGTAGCCATAGTACCCTAAACCGAGGCCAAGGTTCAGCGTGTTGCCGAACTGCTCCCCACCATGCTGTTTTTTAACAACTATCTTAGTATTATCCTGTGCAGTTGCGTTAAGAGAAAAAGCCGCGAATAAGACCATTCCGGCTAGTATCATTTTTGTTTTGCGTAATATATTTATCGTGTTCATAACAGTGCGTTTGTTTTGCTAAGTGTTTACAAAACCATGCCAGCACACTATTATTGAATACTTGTTTATCACCTATTATTGTATTTTGCACCTACAGAAACCACTAACAATACATGCCTGCAATTAAAGAACAGCTATACGCCCTCTGTGCGGAGTATCTTAAAAAACGTGAAGCCGAAATAAAGAAGCTCATCAGCGACGCCAGGGAATCGGCCAACAATGAGACGAAAAGCAGCGCTGGCGATAAATATGAGACCGGCCG
>JAOQAP010000061.1 GCA_025963465.1 Flavipsychrobacter sp. | reverse complement strand
ATCCACCTCATACTCACCTATCAATGGCATCCATGGTTCTATCTTCTCTACCACTTTCTTGGGTTCTTCTACAGGCTCCAGTTTTTTCAGTGCAGCTTTTGTGCTGTCTGCCCTGTCCTGTTCCTGCATAGCAAGCTCCGTGGCTCTCTTATCAGCAGCTACTTCGGCAGCTACTTCATCGCTGGCAGGCACTTTATAGTTCGGGTCGTACAGGCACTTCACTATGTTATGCGCTATGACCTTGTTATCGGCCACCGGCACCATCTTGTTTTGCAGCAGCACTACCAGCATATCATCATTAGGCTGCCTGAGTATATAACTGCTGAACCCGCTCACCTGTCCACCCTGTTCTTCTATCTTACGCTGAAACATATGGTTTATCTCCCACCCCGATGCATAGTTATATTTCAGTGGCACAAAGGCTACATCCTGCCAGTCTTCCGGTATCAGTGTATATGCAGACAGGGCTCTGTGCCATTTAGCCAGGTCATCTACCGTAGTATACATGGCCTTGCCACCATAGTTAAGGCTCGAATCCGTAATAGGTGCAGGTGTCACCGCACCATTATCGCCCTTGTAATACCCGGTGGCTTTATGCACATTTACAAGGTCTGTAAAATTGAACCCGGAATGATACATACCACAGGGCTGAAATATCTTTGTTTTTATCTGGTCTTCAAGGCCCCAGCGGGTAAGTCTTTCTATGATATAACCCAGCACCACATAATTAGTGTTTGTGAACTGGTATTTTTCACCGGGTTCAAATGCCGTAGGCCGGTTTTCAATAACAGCCATCAACTTATCCAGTGAAATTGGCCTGGTGAGATTGTTCATTATAGCCGTATCGCTGGTATAGTCATACAGCCCCGATGTATGCGTGAGCAGGTTCTTCAGGATAATTTTATTTCCGTTAGGGAAGGTCTTTATGTACTTCGACACTTTATCGCCATGTCCTAGTTTGCCCTGGCTATCCAGCAGCAGCAGCAATTCCGATGTGAACTGCATACTTACATCTCCTATCTGGAATACTGTTTTTTCGTCATTAGGTATCTTCTTTTCTATGTTCTGGTAGCCATACCCTTTTACGAGCAGGTTGGTACCCTTTCTCATTACCAGCACAGTACCGTTAAAGTGGTCATGATCGGCATAGAACTTCATCAGTTTTTCCAGCTTGTCCTTACCATCAGCCGCCACAGATATGTATGCACTTAACAATAAAATACAGGTTGCTGCTATTTTCCGAAAGAATACTGAGGTCATAAAAAAGTATCGGCTAACTGGTTGAAATAAAGACGAGCGAAGATAAATATAAGAAGGCAGTATTTACAATGAAAGTAATGCTTATGGCATTACCGGGTTATTGGTAAATATATACTGCACCAGGTTGGCCCCCATTTGCAATGCAGCTATGTGCTTTTCAGGCGGGTCACGATGCACATCAAAATCTTCCCAGCCATCGCCAAGATCAGTTTCAAAGCTGTAAAAGCACACCAGGCGGCCCTTATAAATCAGGCCATAGCCTTTCGGTGGTTTACCATCATGCTCATGCACTTTAGGCAATCCGTTATTAAAATTAAATTTCTGGTGGTAGATAGCGTAAGAGAACGGTAGCTCTACCAACTCTGCTTCAGGAAATACTTTTTTCAATGCGGGACGAACATATGGGTCCAGCCCGTAGTTATCATCTATGTGCAGGAAGCCGCCACCTTCCAGGTACTTACGCAGGTTTTGCGCCTCAGCATCACTCAGTGCCCACCTGCCATGGCCGGTCATGTGCACGAATGGATAATTGAATAATTCTGGACTACCTACTTCCACATGTGCTTCTGTCAGGTCAAAACTCGTATGCAGTTGTTCATTGCAAAAGGCTGCGAGATTTTTCAATGCAGTAGGGTTAGCATACCAGTCACCGCCGCCATTGTATACCAATAGCGCCAGCTTCATACCCTGCGCCTGCGCGCCTATGTATAAAAATGTAAGAACGAACGATAATAATAAAACCTTAGATCTCTTCATCATGCACCACGTTAAAGTAAGCTGCTGCAGCTATTGCCGCAGTCTCGGTACGCAGCCGTTGCGCACCAAGAGACACAGGAACAAACCCGTTCTCCATACACAAATTTACTTCTTCCTGGGTGAAATCCCCTTCCGGGCCTATCAATAAAATGACTTCCCCGGTAGGTTTTAACGTTTTAGCAAGCGAATGCTTTTCTCCTTCAGGTATGCAGTGCGCTATCAGTTTTTGAGGTATGTCGTTGTATTTCTTCAATATGCTTTTCAGCGGGCTTATCTCAGCTAGCTCTGGCAGGTAAGATTGCTGCGACTGGAGTATAGCACTCTGGAGTATCTTTTGCCACCTGTCATGTCTTACATGTGCTTTCTCAGATCTTGTCGTCGTTATAGGTATTATAGAGCCTACGCCCAGTTCTGTGGCTTTTTCCAGCAGCCACTCATTACGGCTGTTGTTCTTGGTAAATGCTACACAAAGGTGCAGCACATTACCCTTACGTGCGGTTACTGCTACTTTCTCTATAGACACATCGCATTTATGCCGCTCGGCAGTATGTATCGTACCCTCAGCTACAGTGCCCTTTCCGTCTGTTAGTATCACTTTATCATCGGGCTGCATGCGCAGTACCTGCCATATATGTTTGGCGGTATCTGCATCAAGAGATACACTGCTGTTTTCGGTCAATGGGCCATTATAGAAGAAACGGGGTATTTGGGGCATCCTGCAAAAATAGGAAACTTGTAATAAAGATTTTAACGTAATACCATTTGCTTTTCAGATATCATCCTTCTCAGGTTTATAAGGCCATACCTCATCCTGCCCAGTGCAGTGTTGATACTCACTCCTGTCAGGTCAGATATTTGTTTAAAGCTAAGGTCTGAATAAATGCGCAGCACTATCACTTCGCGTTGCTCTTCCGGTAGTTCTTCTACCAGTTTGCGCACACTGTCATGCACCTGGCGTTTTTCTATACCGTCAGAGGCCATGTCTCCTGCACCAAAAAGAGAGGAAATGTCCTGTCCGTCCGGCAAAGTAACCTGTATCTGGTTCTTTGTACGGCGAAAATGGTCCATACAAAGATTATGAGCTACCCTTATAGCCCATGGCAGGAACTTGCCCTGCTCCGCATAGCGGCCTTCTTTGATGGTCTTGATCATCTTCAGGAATGCATCCTGGAATATATCTTCAGCCAGGTACTTATCTTTAACCAGCATATATACAGAGGTGTATACCTTGTCTTTATACCTGTTAATAAGTACCTCTAGGGCATAGTCATTTCCATGAGTATAGTCATGGATCAGTTCGGCATCTGATTGGATGAGTGTTTGCATAAGAATCTACCTGTTTTAAACGTTAATGTAGCTGTCGCGCCATTCGTTATATGTTGGTTCAAGTAGATGTCTATGCTATAGAGAAGTATTTTGTGAAATAATTATGATGCAAACAAGTTAAAAAATCTGAATCCACCAAATATTCTGATTGGTTTTTCGTTGACAGTTTAACCCCTTGTTAAAATAAAGACGTATTTATTTGGGAAAACGTTTGGAAACTGATTAAATATATTTTTTTAAAACGCGTCAGTATTTCCTGTTAATAGCAAAATTCACCAGTTCTTCCATAGCCTGCCTTGCCTGCGTTTCAGGGTAAGTATGCAGTATGGCCAGGGCCTCCTGTATGTATTGTTTCATTTTCTCCTCCGCATAGGCTATGCCTCCAGACTGCTGTACACACCTGATCACTTCATCCACCTTTGCCCTGTCGTTACTGTTGTTCTTTACTATATATATCAGGCGCCGCTTCGTAGCCGCATCAGCATGCTGCAAGGTATATATAAGTGGCAGCGTCATTTTCTTTTCTTTGATATCAATACCTGTTGGCTTACCTATATTGTCCTGACCATAGTCAAACAAGTCATCCTTTATCTGGAAGGCGATGCCCACTTTCTCGCCAAATGAGCGGAAACGGTCTGTGGCTGCCGTATCGGCTGTAGCGGAATACGCACCCGCTGCACATGCAGCTGATAACAGCGATGCTGTTTTAGCCCTGATTATTTCAAAGTAAATGCTTTCATTAATATCCAGTTTCCTGGCCTTTTCCATTTGTAGCAATTCACCCTCACTCATTTCCTTCACCGCGCGAGACGTGATCTCCAGTATCTTATAATCGCCATTTTCTATTGATAACAATAATCCCTTCGACAAAAGGTAATCACCTACCAGCACCGCTATCTTATTCTTCCATAACGCATTAAGTGAAAAGAAATCCCTGCGTTTCATGGAGTTGTCCACTACATCATCATGCACCAGGGTGGCAGTGTGCAATAACTCTATTAGTGATGCAGCACGATATGACGCATCATTTATCCCTCCGGCTATTTCTGCTGAAAGGAACACGAACATGGGCCTCATCTGCTTTCCTTTGCGCCGGATAATGAACTTCATTATATGATTCAGTAGGTAGTGGTTAGTGCTTTTCACACTATCCCCAAACTTCTTTTCAAACAATGACAGCTGAGCGCCTATTACTTTATTTACGAGTTCCATTTAAGTTAACAAGGTCGTATTGCTGTGTAAAAGTCGAAATAAGAATTCTATTCGCCGAATATATTTTTAATGCACCGATGACCGGTGTGCAAAACTTCATAAGAACTCCCCTCTTTTTATTTTTGCAGGTTTGTTTTTTGTGTAGTGCATGCCTACCTTTACCTTGTATTTTAACAGTTTATAAAATGTTGAATATAAATACTCGTACTATGCTTAACATGAAGCAATACTTACTTACTGCATTCATCCTGGTGTCGGGCCTGCCGCTTATTGCCCAGGAGAGTGTAAAAACAGATACCAGCAATGGACAGATATCTTCTCCTCAATGGTCTAATCGCGATATGACCTACAGGGGCAAGAATTATGATGTCTTGGACTCTGCATACTACCCGAAATTTCGCCGTAAACAATTTCATAAATATGTAGATCACCAGGAAGTATTCCCGCCAAAACCACGCAGCATGTGGGAGGTAGGTCTTGGATTGGGCTTATACAATGTAATAGGCAATATTCCATCTACCATACTATGGCACAAAGGTGGTTATGGCCTCAACCTGAATGTACGTAAATCGCTTGGATATATTTTCTCTATGCGTATGCAGTTCATGTATGGTATAGCCAAAAATATGGACCTTCAGCCTACAGGCAATTACGATGGTCCTTATACGAAGTTCGGTTATACTTCCCGCCAGTACGCAACAAACGGCAAATTCAATACCATATATAGGTCTACGCGCACAGAGGTATCTCATTTATCACTGGATATGATGTTCAACGCTTATAACATCAATTTCCATCACGCACGCAATTCGATAGCCTTCTTTGGATATGCAGGCCTAGGCGCTCTTGGCTATACAACGCGCGTAAATGCGCTTGACGGCACTTTTACCGCATATAACTTCAGCAGTATAGTACCTAATGACACCGTTAAAAAGAAAGAGATACGCAAAGCCTTAAACGACAAAATGGACAAGACTTATGAGAGCGATGCTGAAAAAAGCGGAGGTCCTAAAAAGTTTGGCAAAACGATCGATTTTGCGCCAAGTATAGGTGCTGGTGTACAGTTTAAGATAAATAAGAAATTCAATGTGCAACTGGAAGACCGTTATACATTCCCGTCAGATGGTTATCTTGACGGTACCGTGTACGGAAAATCACTGGGCAGTGCTCCTGCGTCAGGCCGTGTAACTGATGCGACCAACTATTTCTCTGTCAGCCTTAATTACAATATTAAAAACAAGAAAAAATCTGTTGAGCCACTTTACTGGATCAACCCGCTCGACCACGCATACAGCGAACTCTCTTACCCTCGCCACATGATACTGCCAAATCCGGTATTGCCTGACGAAGATAACGATGGTGCTACTGACCAGTTCGACAAATGTCCTAAAACGCCTAAAGGCATCGCTGTTGATTCTCACGGTTGCCCGCTTGATACAGATGGTGATGGTGTACCTGACTATAAGGACAAACAGTTGATCACTCCTACCGAGTGCCAGCCTGTAGATGCAGATGGTGTAGGCAAATGTCCATGCCCTGATGGCTGTAAGGACATGAACAATGCAGGTAAAGGCGGAAGTGCATGCGGCAATATTGGCGCAGGTACTATCCTGTTCACCAACAATTCGAACCATATAAGCACAGGCACAGAAGCCCAGTTGGCAGTACTTGCCGGGCAAATGCAAAGCAGCCCGCTATGCAAAGTTGTGATCATGGGCGGCGGCAGCGGCAGCAAAATAAAAGAACAGCACTCATGGGAGCATGTAAATGCCATTATTGAGTATATGAGCGAAAAGAACAACATCAGCCGGGAGCGTTTTATCTTCAAATATGGTGAAGCAGGCGATGAAAATATTGTTACCTACCGCGCCGCTAATGCCGATGAATCAGGCTCTTCGAACGTACCGCCTCCGCATCCGGATATCAAATAATAATTACAAAAATAATCCTTACAAAAGGCGTTGAACTTTCAGCGCCTTTTGTATTTTTACAGCAGATTGACATTCCCGCTTATTTTATACCTGATGGTCAGCACAGACCAGCAAAGCATACTAAAATTCGGGAAAAGTTTAAAATACAAACCTTTTCATTATTTTCATGTTTGAATAAAACTTATGAGCTACAAAACTATCTTATTAACTCTTTTCTCACTGGTCGTCATTATGTCGCTTTATAGTATTCCTGCCTATAACAACTGGATGGAGAACAAGATTTTTACGATCAGCAACCTGTCTGAGCAAATGAATATGCTGGGTATAGAAGACAGGCGCGACTCCCGCTATGGCTATTCTTATATGGTATTTAAAGACATCGCAGGCAAAATAGGTAAACTAAAGGACGCAACACTACTGATACCACCACAAAAATATCTCGATGCAAATGCAGTAAAAATAAACGAAGTAGAGCCTTCCTTGTTTTACTATTACACCGGCGTAAATGCGGTATCAGTAATGAGCCCTAAAGTCCTGACAGCCACCTGGGCCCTTATTTCAGACAAAAAAGGACAGGTATCTTTAATACCACTGTCCGATAAAAAAAGCACAGACAGCCTTGTCACATTTCTTAAAAAATACCAACCCAAACAACCATGAATTTCACTGGACTTCTATTCTTGATCATAACCCATTTCATTATTGGAAGAGGCCTTTTACAACTATTCAGGTTGCAGTTGGATCTGTTATCAACGGTTTGCCTGTCTTTTATTATCAGCGTGCCATTGATGGTGCTGCCGGTATGCGTATTACAATTAATGAAGATACCTATCACTGAGCCATCAGTATACAAGGCCATTTCCATTTTCGCCGGTGTATGTTGCGTGCCTTTGTTTCTGTTCATAAAGCGCCCTGTATTCAAAATGCCGCCGCTTCCCAAACTTTATGAACTACCTGCATTTGCTCTGGTCATTTTCTTCTTAACACTTAGCGTATGGCGCTGTTATTACATGCCTGCGTATGCAAGAGATATGCTTTCCGGACCTGAGCTTATTGCCGAATACACCGTGCGCGAACACACGATGGTCAACTCGGTATTTAATGTTGACCTGCATACAAGTAATAACTATTTCAAGTCACCTTATATTACATGTCTCCAGATCGCTTATAAATTATTGGTTTTTCCTTTCGGACAACTGTGGCTAAGTATTTTATCAGTGTCTTTTATCACCTGGTTATACACACTATTACGCGAGCGCATACATCCTCTGTTGGCCGGCCTGCTGCTGGTGTTGTTCATCACCGTTCCAGAGTTGTTCGCTTATTCATTTGTGATCCTTTATGATTATAGTAACATGGTGTTCTTTTTTTCCGGGTTTTTATTCCTGGCAAGATACCTGCAGACAGACCGCATCAGCGATTTCGCTTTTTCTGTTTTCTTATTTGGCCTGGCCACTTTTATTCGTACGGAAAGCCTGATACTTATTACAATGATGGCGCCGCTGCTTATTTTCAACCTCTATAAGAAAAAAGTACCTGCAATGACCATAGCCTTACGCGTTGCTCTTCTGGGCATTGTTCCGGCAATATTCTATTATATATGCATTAAGGTGTTAGTAGCCCATTTTGTTCCCATCCCTATGGATGTAGCACATGAGATCAATCAGAATCTCGGCGATTTCAGCCCACTGTTCAAAAGACTTGGCGATATGCTGAGCTTGCTTATATTCTCATATGCGGGCACCCAATTCTATGGCTGGTACATGTTCATATTTACAGCTATATTCTTTATAGACCTCATCTTTATCAGGAAATACAATAAAGAAGCGGTATTCGCGCTTTACGGCATTGCAGTTGTATATTTTGGAATCGGCTTCATAGGCTATTTGCTGCCACTTGCCGATCTTTCGAACACTACAAAAAGGGGGTTATTCAAAGTCATCCCTATAATAATTCTATACATGGCCAACAGCCCCGTACTGTTGAAACTGAGCAATGGAATAAAAAAATGGGAAAACTCCGGAACGGAAGAAAAGACACCCACTCGCGCTGCTGCAGCACCCAAAGTACGAGTACAACAAAAACAAGGAAAAAAGTAGATACCAGATTATTGTTGGTAAACGTACGCAAGCATCTCTTCCAGGTGCTTGCGTTCGTTGCTTAAGCGCGGCACTTTATGCTGCCCGCCAAGTTTGCCTTTATCCTTGAGCCAGCGTTTAAACCCATCCTTTGGCATTTCATGCACTATAGGCATCCGTAAGGCCATATCCTTATAGCGCTTTGCCTCATAGTCAGAATTGATCGCCTGTAATGATTTATCCAGTAATGTAGTGAACATAGCCAGCGATACAGGAAGGTATTCAAATTCTATCACCCATTCATGAGCGCCATTTGCCTCGCCGGTCATATATACCGGGGCTGCAGAATAATCAACAACTACGGCTCCTGTTTCCGCACAGGCTATGGCTATCGCATTATCTGCATTATCTACTATCAGTTCTTCGCCGAATGCGTTGATAAAATGCTTCAGCCTTCCTGTCACTTTTATACGGAAAGGATTTGAAGAAGTAAATTGTATGGTATCGCCCACCATGTAACGCCACAGGCCACCATTGGTACTGATAATGATCGCATAATTTTTATAGAGTTCTACTTCTTTCAATGTAAGCGTACGTGGATTTTCTTTGCCATACTCGTCCATAGGCATGAACTCATAAAATATGCCGTGGTTCAGGAACAATAACATGCCTTCTTCATCTTCCCTGTCCTGCGCTGCAAAAAAGCCTTCTGATGCATTGTAGGTTTCCCGGTAGTGCATATTCGGCGAGGGGATGAACTGTTCGAACTGCCTGCGATAAGGAGTAAAGTTCACACCACCATGCATATATAGCTCCAGGTTTGGCCAGATATCGAGCAGGTTGTTTGTACCTGTAATTTCAAATATGCGTTTGATGAGGACGATCGTCCAGGTTGGTACACCGGCAATATAGGTCACGTTTTCTTTTATGGTGCTGTGCGCCATACGTTCTATCTTCTCTTCCCATTCGGTCATAAGAGCAATAGATAGTTCCGGCAGACGAAATAATTGACCTGCCAGTGGCATATTTTGCAGCATTACTGCAGAAAGATCACCAAAAAAAGAACCGGCATTCAACTGATTGATCTGGTGACTGCCTCCCAGTAGAAGGCATTTACCCGATGTAAGATTAGATTGTGTATGCTCTTTAAGATACAATGCCAGCACATCCCTGCCGCCTCTGAAATGAGTATCGTCCAGCGACTCCTTACTTACCGGTATGAATTTACTTTTATCGCTGGTGGTACCACTCGATTTTGCAAACCACGTTATGGGCGATGGCCAGAGGATATTCTGTTCGCCTTCCAGTATTCTATGTATATATGGCTTTAGTGTTTCGTAATCATTAATAGGTACATTCTTCTGAAATTCAGCAATACTATCTATTCGCTCAAAATCATGCTTCTTACCATATTCTGTGAACTGCGCAGAACCTATCAGGTGATTAAAAACCTGCTGCTGGGTATCTATAGGATTATGCGTAAAGTTATCTATTGCGCTCTGGCGCAACTTGATAAACCCTTTAAATGCAGGACTAATGATACTCATATATACCCAAACCCCGAAGGGCTTCTATTATTTTTTACTCATGGCAACTCTTATGCTGCAGATGTTTTTTTTATAAATAATTATTTACCGATTGGCTTAAACACTTTACGCTTCAGCTCAAAGTTCTGCCCAAGGTACACCTTTCTTACCTGCTCATCAGCAGCCAGTTCTTCAGCAGTTCCGGCTTTCAGTATCTTCCCTTCAAACAGCAGGTACGCCCTGTCCGTTATTGAAAGTGTCTCCTGTACATTATGGTCAGTGATAAGGATGCCTATATTTTTATACTTGAGCGTGGCCACGATGCTCTGTATATCCTCCACTGCTATAGGGTCTATCCCTGCAAAAGGCTCATCAAGCAATATGAATTTGGGGTTTACGGCAAGTGCACGGGCTATTTCTGTTCTCCTTCGCTCGCCCCCGCTCAATACATCACCATTACTTTTGCGCACATGGTTCAGATGAAATTCGGCCAGCAATTCTTCCAGCTTGTCTTTTTGCTGGGTACGGGTGAGTCTTGTCATCTCCAGCACCGCAGCAATATTATCTTCTACAGATAGTTTACGGAATATCGACGCCTCCTGTGGCAGATAACCTATCCCCATCTGCGCACGCTTGTACATGGGCAATTTGGTTATATTCTCTCCGTCAAGGTACACATTACCCTTATCGGGCTTTACCAGCCCTACTACCTGATAAAAAGAGGTGGTCTTACCTGCACCATTAGGCCCCAGCAACCCCACGATCTCTCCCTGGTTCACATCAAACGATACGTTGTTCACCACCGTACGTTTGCCATATTGCTTTACAAGTCCTTCTGTATGTATTCTCAACGGTACCTTTTGTGCAAAAATAACAAACATATTCCGGTTAGTTACAGCCGGAATACTATCTGGATATTATATTAACAGTATTAGTTGCTGACCACCATCTTTTTAGCAACGCTTCCCGAAGCCGTATGCAGCTGAACTGTGTATATACCCGCAGGTATCCTGTTTACAGGAAGGCTTAGCTCATTGCTACCCATGTGCATTTGTGCACCTTCTATTGTGGTAACCACTTTACCCATAACGTCTGTTACAGTTATAAAAGCCCCTTTACTATCTGCAAGATTAAATTTAAGGTTCAGTTCATCGCTTACAGGGTTCGGATATAGCTGCAATGCGGGCACATTACCGGGCACATTATTTACACCCAGCTTAGGCACCATAGTATAATAAACAATGTTACTCACATAAGGAGCTGTGGCCCTTGCAGTATCATAGCTTATAGATAAGAGCGGGTAACTGAACCCCTGCTCATACCAGTTATATACTTCCGACTGGTACTCGTTGATCACTGGCAAACCAGCAACAATAAATGTATCCCTGTGCACAGTGGTCAGGTGGGTCCTTAAAGAATTAGGATGTGTACCAGTAGGCAGCACAAGAGTACCAAATCCATCACAAATAAAGCTGTCAGTGCCGCCGCTCATAGCCTCAACACAAAAAGTATCACGGTAATGACTGGTATAAGAGAATGGGTAGAACAATGTGCTCGCCGGGTCAAGGAAATGAATATAACTACCGCTCGTATCATAGCTGCCCAGTGTTTTCAGCCTTGTAGCACTAAACGACATGTAACTGTACGAAGTATAATTATTGCTCGCTACAACCACATTACTGCCGTAAAATGAATCGCATAGAGGTGTAGAATAGCAGGTAACATACCCTGAAGTGTCTGTATAATTGGTGAGCAATGCACTGAAATCCCAAAGTATGCCTGCACCCGATGCTCCGGCAGAGATCCCTGTAGTGTCACATATATGACCTGCAAACACATCGCCCGCTTTAGGGGCATTAGTAACTGAAGTAATGCTGGGTTGTGCGTAAGAAGACGCAGCAAAAGATGCTATGAATGTAAAAAAAAGTAGTCCTTTTTTCAATTGTAGTAATTTTTAAAAGAGTGTATAAAATCATAACGCATTAAATATTAACAATGCCGTCAATACTTACTGCGTTACAAAGTTATCAAGTAATTCAACTTTTTAACTATTTAGTTACCACATTTTTTTGTGGATATACATCCGTTTCCGGATAACGACAGGTCAGACGACAAAAAAATAATATAACTAACACAATCAGGGCAAATGATAATTACACCACCCGCGACGCTATCTGTGCAAATATCCCTAAAATTACACCTGAAATAACACCAATTATTGGCCCCATGATAAGCATGGACTGGGTAAGGCTTAAGCCCCATTCAGCGCTCATTCTCACATATTGCTTCGATTCCGCCGCATGATGAGCTATATATGCTGTCGAAAGTATGATATGAACTCCTGTTATCCATACGCAATTAAAAATGCTCACCATGAAACCATGCTTAAAGTAAAACTCGTCTACATTTTGTGCAATACTGTATGCACAGATCACAAAAATGATCAGCCAGCATATAGGCTCTATTTTCGCAGGAATAAAATAAACGGTTCCGAAAGCCATGAACAGTCCGAACATAGACAAGCTCAATATTAGTCTCCAGTTCATATTGTCTTTTTTAATTCAGTAAAACTAATAAAAAAGCCGAAAGGCTTGATTTTTAATTTTATTTTGGATTATCTTAGCGCAAATATCGGTTTATGAAAAAAGGGCATTTCCTGGCTATTATCCTGTTAATCTGCGTTGCTGTGCTATCTGGCTGCATCAAAAATCAGCCATATGTCACTTCGGTCGACCCTTCACTTACAGCCAGTATCGGTACTTACAACTTTACTTCAGCTACCGTAGTGCCTTCTACATTAGATTCTCAGGCTCACGATTCCATCACAGGCCTCATTATCACAGGC
>JAOQAP010000042.1 GCA_025963465.1 Flavipsychrobacter sp. | reverse complement strand
ATCTTACCTCAGAACCGAGCTTATCCTGCCTTCTGTATATTTATCAGTCGGTTACTTTATAGGCTAGCAGGACCTGAAATATATATTCAGTTACCGTATCATTCCTTTGGTTATCCTACTAACTATTTTCCTTGGTAGCTTTTCTATGTTAAAGAATAGCAGGTCTAACTTTATAGACGTGTTCAAAGGAGAGAATAAAAATATGGAAGATGAGATAGAGGGTGAGCAAAAATCGCACGCACTTCTTGACCGCTCTGCCAACCTGGCCCAATTAACGAACGTTGTTAAGCTGGTAAAGCAAAATGGCTTCTATAAGGGTAAGGCATCAGCACCGCTTGTGGCAGCACTTATACCCCGTTTTTTATGGCCCGACAAACCAAAGATCGCATTAGGCTCATGGTTTGCCCTGGAGATAGGCGCCGCATATAAGGCAGATGATGGCCGTATCAACAACTCTATCAACATGACCATACCCGGGGAGCTTTATCTCGATTTCGGTTGGGTAGGTTTGGCATTAGGTTCACTGCTCATGGGCATGTTCGTAGCTGCGTTCTGGAACTCAGCGAAGTTTTACCTGTCGGAGTATAATCTTATCGGTATTATCTTTGGCGGGTATCTGTTGTACGCCGGCTTCCTTAATTTCGGGGCCGACCTCCAGGTGGTACTTACTATGACCTCTACTTATCTTTCTTTCTGGGCGGTTAAAAAACTGTTGCAATTTATATGAAGATCCTCGCAATAGGTCCTTTGTGGAGAGGCAGCAATGCAGGTGGCCTGTTTCGGGCCATGGGCAGGGAAGGCTGTCTTATAGAAGTAGTGGACGAGTTCTATTTCATCAGCCTGCAAACCAAAAGTAAGCTGACCAAAATACTGGAACGGGCTATAAGACCACTGCAGGTGAAAGAATTCAATAATGACATCCTGAAAAAAATTGACGTTTTCAGGCCTGATGTCCTGTTCGTTTATAAAGGCGCTTTTGTATTCCCGGAAACCATTGCTTATGCCAAACAAAACAAAACAAAGGTTGTTTTGTTTTACCCGGATGTAAGCATGACGGCGCATGGCGCAAATATTCCTGCATCTATTCCGCTGTACGATCTCATATTTACCACAAAGACCTTTGGTATAAAGGATATGGAGGCTAAGTATGGCGTAAAACACACCAGTTTTATTCCACATGGTTTCGACCCGGAGATACACCGGCCTTTGAAAACAGATAGCAATACAGCATTCGCGTGCGATATATCTTTTATAGGTACCTGGTCGCCGAAGAAGGAACAATGGCTGGCCTATTTAAAAGAAAAACTACCTGCTGCCAACCTTAAAATATGGGGCGACCAGTGGAACAAGATAACCAACCCGATACTGAAGACTGCCATCCAGGGCAGATCTGTGACCGGCGACCTGTATGCTACTGCTATACAAAGCTCTAAAATAAACCTGGGTATATTATCTGAGCAGGTCTCGGGTGCTTCATCGGGCGACCTTATTACTTCGCGTACCTTTCATATACCGGGCGCATCCGGCTTTATGCTGCATGAGCGCAATGAAGAATCAGTGCTTTATTACAAAGAAGACGCAGAAGCTGCATTCTTTGACGGGCCTGAAGAACTGGTTGCAAAGGCAGCCCATTTCCTGGATAACGATACGGAACGGAACAACATACGCATAGCGGGCCATAAAAGAGCTGTTGCAGACCACTCGCTGGATGCAAGGGCGCGCACTATTATCGATCAGCTAAAAAAGATCATAGCAAATGGATAAGTACAAGAAAAAGATCTACGACAATTATATCACCAACCATAATAAGAACCTTTATGGCGATATGTCGCTGGCGAAGATCAGTGCTTACTTCCCGGTGCTTGACCATTACTATGGCAGGCACCTGCCGGCAAACAAAGATACCGCCATACTGGACATAGGATGCGGCGATGGCAATTCGGTATACTGGATGCAGCAGCGCGGCTACAACAATGCATCGGGCGTAGACGTATCGATGGAGCAGATAGAGAAGGGCAAAAGCATGGGCATCAACAACCTGGTGAGCGGAGATATACTGAAATACCTGGCCGACAGCAGGCAGCAATATGATGTGATACTGGCAAAAGATGTGATAGAGCATTTTACAAGAGATGAGGTGTTTGACATACTGGAACTGGTACACAAAAATTTAAAAGAAGGTGGCCGCTTTATTATGCAGGTACCTAACGGACAGGGTCTTTATTACACCAGCATATTTTATGGAGATTATACCCACGAGATGGCATATACTGCCAGCTCTATAAACCAGGTAGCGCTCAATAATGGGTTCAAACGTACGCATTGCTACCCTACCGGCCCTGTACCTAAAAATCTTTCCGGCATCATACGCTCAGCGTTATGGAAACTGAAAGTAGCACAACTGAAATTCTGGAAGATGGTAGAGACCGGCAGCCCTGCCGGGATATTTACGCAGAATATTATTGCGGTAATGGAGAAGTAAAATCTTAGAAGAGATATTCTCTACTTTTCCGCACAAATACGCAAAGCTTTATGCTACTTCCGGATTGCGGTAAAATATTCTTTTCAGCAAATACTATTGATAATCAACGCTTAATTTCTTAAAAACTGCGAGGTTGCTTCCGGTTTTTTCCGGTAGCGGAAGTTCGTGCCTCGTCATTTTTTAACCACAAAAGCACTAAGACGCAAAGTTTTCCGGGCTGATCTATGCTTCCGGATCGCTTCCGGTTTTTTCCGGTCACGGAAATTTGCGCCTCATCATTTTTTAACTGTAAAGGCAATAAGACGCAAAGTTTTTCGTGTTGCTCTATACTTCCGGATCGCTTCCGGTTTTTGATCAGAATTTCCAGGATTAAAGAATTAATCAGAATTGCAAGCCCCGCATAACAATACTTGGCGGGGTGTTTGCTGAGGAACAAATGTCGCATAGCGCGTTGGAAATAACAAGGACAAAAATCTGTGATAATACACTTTTCGTACTATCATAGAAATTAGTTTGCAGGATAGGTGTGGGTTTGGACTGAAAAGTGCTACCGTAAAGAAGAATATTTTTAGGTTAACAATATGCAGTGAGGTTGCCGAAGACTAAAATCCGACCAAAATACAGTAGTACGTCAATTGTAAAGAAATCAAAAATTAACGCCGATGTGAATGCCGTATTCAAACGTATTTAACAGAGAATAAAAATATCGTCTGTACTTAACATCAGCCCCGAGGTCCAGCCTATTCTTAAAAAGCAGGTAGTCATAGGATACGGAAGGGACCACCCCCCAATAACTTGTATTTTTAGAGCTTTGGTAAATTATACCATCATAAGGAGGGCCCGGGTTCGTATATATTGAGTCTATTACTTCGTTTTTACCCCAGGTATATGATAAACCTACTCCTATCTTAATCTTGTTTTTTTTAAAATAATCAATGATATAACTTACAGATAAGTCAGCTATTTTGTAATCTATAAAATCAAGTATCACACCAGGTTTAAATGTATCTATCGAAGGTCTGATCTTAAATTTATGGTTTGCGGAGGTAGTATTCGTGTACCATGACATATTATTCCACACATTATATCCTGCCGACACACAGAAATGCCTATTAATAGCTCTATTATAGTACAAGCCATATTTATGATCCTGCGTTACAGAAAGAACATTTAATCCTTCAAATTGCCTACGAAAATAATAGTCAGCAGCCGATAATACAACCGAATTTCTGTAGTGTTTGAATGCGTGCCTTTTACTTTGCGTACTGTCTAGTATGTCTTGTATTTCACGCGCAGATACGTTTAAAGTGCCTGATAGTATTGCTAACAAAAAGATTAAACACTTACGCATGTCTCTGTTGTATATAATTTCCAAAGTGAGCGAGGATATTAAAAATTCATAACCAACGCCATACCAAAACCTGTAGGCATCGCCACAGGCTGCACATGCATAGATATATCGCGGGACATGTCGAAGTTCTTCAGGTGGGCGCCTGTAATAGCATCGAGCACCTGTAGGAAATAGCCCACACCGGTAAGGAGCACGCTTATGTTCAGGTTCTTGCTATAATCGTCCTGTATCTGTTTTACGTAAGCTATCTGGTCACCGACGTTCAATGTGCTGAACTCATCTTTATAATTAGGATCAGTAAGCCTGCCTACATATGCCTTGCGGTACTTGCGGTAATTGGTAAGGTTGTTCACCACAAAATAACCTGTGGCGCCCAGGCCGGCATATACTATTGGTATCTTCCAGTACTGGCGGTTATATACCTGGCCAAGGCCGGGCAATATAGCAGCATAGAGGCCTGCCTTCTTAGGATTGGGCTGGAAAGGATGTGGTTTCAGTGCGTAGGCAAGAGAGTCTTTATCTACAAACCTGCTCACTGCAGGTTTCGGTGTCATAATTATAGAAGTGTTTTTCTTACCCGCAGTATCGGCAACTATAGCACTGGCAGTATCGGCGGTTTGCGCCCGGCACAGTGGTGTGCAGGCTGCAATAAGCAATACCAGTAACATAACTATAATTGACGTTCTCTTTTTCATTATTTGTCGTTAAGACGCTGCAAAGTTAACCCCTTCCTTTTATTTACCACTAGTAGCATACAGATTTGTCAACTTTTCAAAAGTTGACAAATCTGTATGCTACTGCGCCAACCAATATTTGCGCAATAACCATTCGGCAACGGCTATCAATAAAATAATAAAGAAATACCATTTGCGGTCAACAAGCGGCACTGTTTCCGTATTGGTCACTATCAGCGGTTTTACATGCTCGTTCCTGCTGATACTGTCATACAGGCTGGCTACATTGCCCGCTGTCACAAACCCTCCGTTATACTTTTTTGCCAGGCCATAGAGCAATGGAAAATCCGCACCGGATTCCATGAGTTCCAATGGCATGCTTTCCACCACAAAACTCCCGCTTGCGGTATAGGGCTTGTCATTGTAAGTGGTACGCGCGGTGTACGTATAGTTGCCACCCGCCCATAT